>JAZNBI010000001.1:0-42630 GCA_045586995.1 Eubacteriales bacterium
TTGAGCTTGCCAATGCAAAGCTGGTAACGGTCAATCCACAGACAAGGAGAGCAATGGTTATGCTCATAATATTTAGTTTTTTCTTTAGAGTTTGTTGATTCATATACCCTCTCTCCTTTATTGTAATTGCCACGAGAAATCAGCGGTAATGCTTTCGCCTGCGTATTCGTTGCCGACCTCTGCGCCATTGGTATAGACGGTTATGCGATAATAAATGGGAGTAACGGTCTCGGAGCTTGCAGTAACGTTTACGTCAACAGCGGCGCAATCCTTCATCAAGCCGTTGTATAATACTTTATCCTCCGCATCGGGGATAAGCTGCTCGATCTTCACACGCATTACTGCGGTAAGTTTTTGCGCCGTATCCACGTTGATGTAGAAGCGGACGGTCTCAGTGCTGTCATGAGTGACCGAAACACAATAACACTGTGTAGGGCTGTCACCGGGCAGCATATCCTCTATGACAAATGGGACGTTATCATATCCATTCTTCTTTGTCAGCTCAATAGAGGTTGCCGTTGCGGGCGGCAGTGGCGGAAAGATCGGAATATAGGGCTTACCGTATGCAATAAAGCTGTTACTCGGCACTTTAAGCAGCTCGTTCGCTCCGTCGAGCGCCCAAGACAGATCACACACAAGCTTGTTTTCACAATATGCTTCTGTCAAGCCGTCTGCGGTAACAGTGACTTTGTAATATACTGTCGTTTTATTGCTATCGTTTTTAGAAAGTGTATGTTCCGCGTTTAGGTCTTTGAGAAGACCTTCGTAGAGGATGGTGTTTCCATTCTCACCCACAAGCTCGACCTTAACTTTCAGTACCTCATTCAACTTACTGTCAAGAACAACGTCATTTTTTATAACAGCCTTAATATCCTCGCCGTGAGTTACTTCAAATGCAAAGTATTTAGTCTGACTGTCACCGTCCTTGATATTTTTCATATCAAAAGCGGTATTATCGCCTTCGTTTACCGTAATAAAATTTAAATTCGGCGTTATCGTCGGCGGCTCGGGAGGCGTTGTTTTTACAACGGTAGTAACCTCGTTGTTTGCAATCGCAATATTGTCCTGTTCATCTATCCACCAAGCCATATCAGCCATAAGCTTTTGTCCGTAATACCCTTCTGTGAGAGGGGCATCGAGATAAATCGTAATGCGGAACAGATACTCAGTAGTAGTCTCCTTATCGGCGTTCAGATTGATTTCAATAGCCGACATATCGGAAAGCAGACCGTCATACAAGAGTGAATCACCGTCTGTTCCGACAAGCTCTGCCTTGATTTTCAATATCTCGGCAAGCTTTTGAAATTCCTCGTTCTCGCGGATCGTCATATCGTATTTTAAGATGAAATCCGAATTATATGTAGCTACTACGCGGTAAAGAACACTCTTGCTGTCGCCGCCCTTCATTCCCTCTGCATAAAACGAAAGGTTTTCATCTGCGTTATTGTTGTTAAATTCCAAATCGGCTTTAGGAGTTACCGCGGGCGGCGTGGGATCAATAACGTTTCCCGGAATATCCACCGAGCCGTGTGGCGGTTCTCCGCCTTCACAGCTACGGAAAGACAACAGAACTATAGTCAGAATGAGAATCAGAATAAGCAATCCTATTATTTCGGCTATTTTCTTCATATTGTTGATTCGCTTGACCATTGCACCGGGATCGGTCACGTCAATGATCTTTTCAAATTTTGCACGAGCAAAAAATCTTGACAATGACGAGCCCACAGAAGACATTAATTTCTGAAATTTATTTTTTGCCATCATCATCCTCCTTTCGTTTTTATCGACGGTATAAACTTATTTCTTTTTTCTTATATGTAAAAGATTGTCGCTGCAATTTTGGCAAATAGAATCTTCTTTTACAAGCGGTTTGTTGCAAATCAGGCAATTGGGGGCGATAAATTCTCTCTTACATATTATGCAAACGAGTGTTCCTTCCGGTATACTCGCTCCGCAACAAACACATGTGTTTTCGCTTGTGGCAGAATAAACTATCTTGCTTTCCGTTTGTTCGGATATTTTTTTGTGTTTTTGCTTTTTCAATTTTATCTCCTATGTTCTAAAATGCGTTTTATCTATCCTTGAAATAGGTTGACATCATGCAGTACAGAACATTGAAGATATGCGGCGTATTGATTTCACTATCCTCAAGATCACCGTTATACACACGAATGCCAAAATCCAACAAAGCAGTAAAAACGCTGTGTAATATAGAAACGACGTCCGCCTCCGACTTGAAGAACGGAGCCATTTCGGCTACTATTCCCTCAAAAAGCTTTTTGTGAGCTTCAAGAGAGTGTCCCTTGAAATAAATTGAATAGTAATATCTTACGTAGCAGCGGCAGCGTTCCTCATTTCCCAAAATAAATTGCCATGCCATCAAAAAGAATTTGTAGAGAGTATCTTTCGAGGCCGAAGCAAATCCACCTACCGCCTCAACTCCGCGCCGAAAGGCGTAAAACAATTCGTTGTCCAAGCAAACGAAAGCTGCTTCGTATAGATTTTCTTTGCTTCCAAATATTCGGTAAAGATATACCTCGTTCATTTTGAGATTAGGCAGATTGCCGCCGCAATATGTCAGTTCCTTCGTCGTCGCTTTTTCAAATCCGCCCTCGGAAATAAGATGTATTGTATTGCTGATAAGAAGTTCTTTGATCTCTGCTTCACGGTTCATTTTGGTCCTACCTCCCATTCATTCTATAAACCGAACTGTAAATTGAGTTAGCAGGGGCTTGTAGCGAACACTACACAGCGCCCTCAAAAAAATTCCTATCCGATAGGCAATTTTTAAGGATGCGGTGTCTGTTCGCTCAGAGTAAAAACGACATAACGAGAGTTATGTCGTTTTAAAAATAACAAAACGAGAGTTATGTGATAAAAACAGGAATATTTATCCGATTTATCATCGATAAAAATAAAAAGAGTAAAAAAAAGGCGCAACAAAAAAACCTTTCGCCGCGTTTTTTTAAGAAAAAATGTACGAAAGGCGTTTTAGTTATGCAATTTTTTTTATGAAACTGAATAAACTTTACAAGGCAACTTGATTTTTTCAAGAAAGTTCTTGATTTTGCTTAGAGTTTGTGGTATAATCCGTTATGTATTTGAGAGATATTGGATACTTAATATCACATAACTCTCGTTTTGTTATTTTTAAAACGACATAACTCTCGTTTTGTTGTTTTGAAGGCGACATAACTCTCGTTATGTTATCATCGATCTCGGCGCATTTGTGTCGGGCTTTTTTATACTATAAGATGCATATGCTCCATTTTGCGCCTATGCTCCGCGCCCGTAGTCACGATATATATACGAGTCGTATTGATGCTTGCGTGTCCGAGAATATCCGCGAGCTTGGCGATGTCCTTTTCTATTCCGTAAAAGGTGCGGGCAAATAAATGGCGCAGATTGTGCGGAAATACCTTGCTCGGTGCTACGTGCGCCTGCTCGCACAGCGACTTCATTTCCTTCCATATATTATTGCGGCTGATGGGTTTGCCGTTTCTTGTAACGAATACCGCGCCCGATGCTATCTTCTGCTCCTTTACGTAACGGAGCAGTTTTTTCTTTAGCTCGGGAACGATGAAAACACGGCGATTCTTGCCCTTACAGTTAACGACAGCTTCACCCTTTTGCAATGCTTCAACCGTGATATACTGCAGCTCGCTTACGCGAATACCCGTTCCGCATATAGTCTGAATTATAAGATTCAGTCTTTCATTATGCTTTTTGTTCGCCGCATTGAGCAAGCGAATATATTCAGAACGTGTCAACTCCTTTTCTTCGGAGCAGTATGCTTGTCTTTGTACTCTGAATTGTTTTACGCACAAATCATACCATCCGCAAAAACGCAAAAAAGAGTTTAATGCGGCAATCATTGAATTAGCGCTCGCCACGGCATAGGAATTGCCCAATTTTTGCTTATACTCCATTGCACTTTGCTTGCACACTTCATCCGCACCGATAAAGCTTGCAAAGTACCTTATATCACGCATATATTTTTCAATTGTTGCCGAACTTCTTTCCTCTTCTCTCAAATGATTTTCAAATTCCTTCATCTTAATTTCTTCAACTATTCTTTTTTTCACAAAATATCTCCTTACGTAGATTTTAATATTATTATTCTACAAAATCTTTGCGAATAATTCTTAAACCTTCTACACAAATAGGTTCATAAATGTAAATATTTTAAATTTAGTAACAAAAATTATGATATTTGGATTTAATTTACGAAAACCAAAATTTAAGGGCTGACGGTAAACCGTCAGCCCTTACCTAATACATATTTTCACGATCTGTCAGTATATCCAACTTGACGGCACCAAAAACGTATATGGAGCTGTAATAACAGCAAACACTATTGATAATTTGAACCGCAATGACCAGTCAATTTTTCTGAAAGTAACAAAATAATTAAATATAAAAATCAGCGCCGCCGATATAACGAGCGCGGGGACAGTCAAATAAAGCTCGTCACCCATATTGCCCAACTCAAACACCGTCATCATAAGCAGCATATATGCCGCGCCGATAATATCGGACAGCATACCGAACCCGAAAACTTTTAATATGTACCGCTTATAGTACTGCTTTTTATCAACAATTTTTAGAACTGCCATACTGATTATCAAAACAATACTGTCAATAATAAAATTCCCCGGAAGAACGATAAGCCATACCTGAGGAAACAACAATAACATCCAAAAAGGAAACAATACGTTATATAATTTTACATCTCTTTTCTCGGCATTCACAGAATAACCTCCTTTGTCCATATAAATCCTATGCATCATCCTCGCTCCATGGGCGAAGAATAAGGCGTTCTGTTTCAAGCATCATAATATTTTTTCCTACTCTATTATTTCAAAGCTATATGTTTTTATTCAAGCAATGCTTGTATTTGTTGGTTAGTCAGAATTTCCCTCGTTACACTCCTTTTCAAAACCTACAAGCACACCGCCCTTTTCTGCATAAAAACTACATAGTCCTCTGAATTTATGTATTTCGATCTGTACGTTTTTAAATTTAGCAAGGATGAGCTCGCCCAGTTGCTCCGCAGCAGATTCGTTTTGACAATGACCTATGCTTATTTTGCCTGACTTGAATCCCTCTGCTTCCAAACTTCTGACAAGTGTTTCAAGCGCACGTCTTTCACCTCTTGGCTTATGCATGGGTTCAAGTGTTCCTTCGTCACTCGCCTTTCCAACGATGCAGATACCTGCAATACCGACAAGCTTTGCCACAATAGGCGAAACTCTGCCGTTGTTGGCAAAATTTTTAAGAGATTTCAGCATAAATACAAGTCCTGTTCTTTTCATATATGCCGTTACACACTCACAAATATCCTCGAAGGACATATCTTTCTCGATACATTCCTCGATTTTTTCGATAATCAATGTAATTTCAGGTCCTGCGGAAAGTGTATCGAACACGTGAACACGCTTACCTTCATTATCTGACTCATAGATCTGCTTCGCGGCGCAAGCTGAGTTATAGCTTCCCGAAAGACCGCTTGTAATGGTTACACAGAATATCTCGTCTGCATCGCCAAACGCATCAATCCAATCCGCGGTATTCGGACAAGAGGATTTTGATTTTCCTTTATAATGATACAAAAAATCAGACATGGCATTTGCATCAAGCATATCGTCATCAATAAATTCACGCTCGGCGGTAATAATTTTCAAGGGTGCAACCGCAAATCCGATATGCTTTAGCTCAAACATATCACACGATGAGTCGGCAACGATTTTAATATTTCTCATAGATTCCTCCTATCTTATTGTTCAAAACACCAAAAGTTTAAACGCGTTCGTTCATTTTTAACGCCTTTTAACTTGTTGATATTTCAAAAAGTACTGTAAAAGTATACCACGAACTTGTTGAAAAATCAACAAGTTTTGAGATATTGACCTATATCTATTTTGTAAATTTTTTTATTTAGCAAAAACAGAAATATTTTTTAATAAAAATAAACTTCAAGGACGACCGTGACGGTTGCCCTTGAAGTTACTGTTCAGCAATACACTTGTAATAGAACTTTATGTAAAAATCTAAGCATATTCTGCTTATATTTAGTTTATTTTCCGCGATTTTTTCTTGCCGCTTCTGCGCGTTCGCGGCAAATATCCTCCCAACGAGGCATTTTTGAATATATCTCGTCAAGCTTTGACAGCTCTCTGGGTATATTTATATTCTGCGGACAAACATGGGTACACGCTCCGCAGTTTATACATGCTGACGGTTGCTTTTCTTTTTCCAACGCCTCTATTTTCATAGCCGCATTCATTGAGGGCGCAGTAATCAATTCGTTATACAAATTAAGCAAAAACGGAATATCCAATCCTTTGGGACAGCCGTCACAACAATAACGGCACGCCGTACACGGTACCCCACCTTTCATTTCCTCGGCAATATCCAAAAGCAAATTTTTCTCTTGCTCGGTAAGTATAACTTTTTCAGAAAATGTCTTTAAATTATCCTGCATTTGCTCCATATCTGACATGCCCGAAAGAATCATTTTCACCGACGGAAGCTCCATCAAAAATCTAAAGCTCCACGATGCAACACTGTCATCGGGTCTAAAGCTTTTCAGCTTTTTTGTGTCACTTTCGGACAATTTTGCAAGCTTACCTCCGCGCACCGGCTCCATAACCCAAACGGGTATTTTATATTTATCAAGCAGCTCTACCTTTTCTTTGCCCTGCTGCAGCGTCCAGTCGAGGTAGTTCAACTGAATCTGGCAAAATTCCATCTGTGAGCCGTACAGTTCGAGAAACTCCTCCATATTTGCGACACCGCCGTGAGTTGAGAAGCCCAAATGCTTTATTCTTCCGAGCCGTTTTTGCTCAATAAAATAATCTATAATTCCCCATTTTGCATCCTTATAGACTTCAATTGACTTTTCATAAATATTGTGAAGCAAATAAAAGTCGAAATAGTCAACACCGCATTTTTTGAGCTGCTCCTCAAAAATTTCTTCGGGATGATATTCAAGGGCAAGCTGGTGTCCGGGATATTTGGTAGCAAGATAATAGCTTTCTCTCGGATATTTTGCAAGTGCTTTACCTATTACGATTTCTGAAAAGCCCTCGTGATACGGATACGCAGTATCGAAATAATTTATTCCGCCCGCCACAGCGGCATCAACCATTTCCTGAGTCTGTTTTTCATCTATAACTCCATCCTTGGTAGGAAGCCGCATAGTACCGAATCCAAGCATTGAAAGCTTTTTATCTTGAAAATAACTGTAAACCATTCTATATCTCCTAATTTCAATCTTTTATCGTTATATCACAAAAGCATACTGCTTTTCAGATAAAATACAATTTTTGACACACCACGTTATGCTTATTGAAAACTAATCAATTCCTCGAACGTCTTGCGCTTTTTGGGACGCAGCTCATCCAAGGCATATCCAAGCGATATGACCAATCTAACTTCGCCGTCTATATCGCAAATTTTTTGAATCTCATCGCTGTCAAGCCATCCGATAATACAAGTGCCCAGTCCTTGAGCCGTCGCTTCCGCGGTGATATAAGCAGATAAAATACCGATATCGATCGAACGGTAATCGTTATGCTTTAGCTTTGCTCCTATTGCCGCCGTTTTACAGTACGGTTTTTCGGAAATAACAAGCAAGACAGGTGCTTCATCCACAAATCCGTTTAAGCCCACTGCTTTTGTCTTTGCGGCAACCCTTTTTGCAATATCGCCTTTGCATACCGTTATATGATACGGCTGACCGTTACAAGCAGACGGAGCAAGAATTGCAGCGTCCAAAACTGCGCGCAATTTTTCATCCTCCACACTGCGCGTACTGTCATATTTTCTGCACGAATAACGTGATTTTGCAATTTCAGTAAAATTCATAAGCCGTTTATCCTTTGATAAGATTTAATAAAATATAGATACATATTACACGCCATATTTCAGTCGGCGTCCTCGTCGAGCGCTTCGATTAAAAAGCTTACCGGGCGAAAACCGTCATTACAGGAAATCATGGCGGATTTTGTGTCTTTCATCCATCCGTCAAAAAAATCTCCTCCGCCATATGCCAAAGTCATCACAAAAGGCGATATACTCTCCCACGCGCTTTCGCAAAAATCTGTCGGTTTTTTATGACCGTTGGCTATAAAGCTCTGCCCTACCTTCATATTGCAAGCATGCTCAATGGGATTTTCGTATTTTTCGATCAAGTCATCATAAACCGTGATTTTCATAACGGTAATTCTGCATTTTTTCATTATAAACCTCCATAGCACGCTAAGGTGTTTTACTTTCTCCCCCGATTATCCGAATAAGCTATCTGGATCATAATCGGGAAGCGCTCCAAGATTAGATACGACAAAATTACTTATAATTGTCGCCTTACTCATACAAGTGGGAATATCTGCGCCTGCAAGATAGTAATACATAAAGCAAGCGCCGAAGCTATCCCCTGCTCCAACCGTAGAAACCACTACGGTATCCTTCGGATTACCTTTAGAATATTCTTTGTCCTTGAGCCCATCATACACGTACGAGCCGTCTTTATCAAGAGTTAACATTATAAGATGTATATTTTTATAGCTCGAACAGATTTTACGGCAAAGCGCTTTTTTGTCGTCAAGTGACCCACCGAGCTTTTCACCTATCATAACGGCTTCGTCACGGTTTATCTTAAGTATTGTGGCATTATTCAGACAAAAATCAATAGAATCGTCGTCATAGCAATTTGTTCTCAAATTAATATCGCAAAACACCTCTCTGAACTTAACCTTTTTTATAAGCTTGTGAAGTGTGGCACGCGAAACACTGTTTCTCTGAACTAAAGTGCCGAAATATACCGCATCAAAATTTTGCTTTTCGATCGAAGAAATTTCTTCGTCGCTTAATTCAATATTATCGTACGCCATATCGGAAAGTACATTGTATGTAGGAGAACCGTTGTTTAACGTTACGAAAACCTTTCCCGTTTCATATTTTGAGGTTTCAAAAAGATAATCGTATTTTATGCCCAATTTTTCGGCGTTCCTTTTTACATCTTCGCCAAGCTCATCATTTCCTATACCGGAAACAATATAAGGCACGCCTCCCATTTTAGCAAAATGTCCGCAAAAATTAAATGTTGCCCCCCCGATTTTCGATTCGTTAGGAAAAATATCAAATAAAAGTTCTCCGTATGCAAGTACTTTAATAATTTTCATGCTTTTGGCGTTCATAATACTCACCTTTTTCAATTATTAAGCAGTAAATTTTACAACCACTTTTCTGATTTTTTCTCCGCTTCTCGGCTCAATATTGGGCATATGTCCGTCTTCAGGGAAAACAATTATAAACATTCCCGGCTTTAATATAATAAAATCGCCTTCTCCGTCGTGAAATTCAACATCATTATCAGCATCATACCCACGAGAAGATTCGAGATTACCTCTGTGCGCGTATCCGAACTTTTGCTCTCCCTCCAAAATATAGTGTATGTCACCTCTTATATTGTGAGTTTCCCAAGAGCACTTTTCAATCGGCTTTTGACTTCCCGCTTCAAAAAACGCATAGCAATCGGTTCCGTCTATTTCAAAGCTTGTGCGTTCTGTAAGTTCTGAAAAATCCGTGTTTTGAAGAAATTCAAGACCTTGACGAACTCTCGGAGAAACCGCTTCGTATTTTTTCGCATTTTTAATATTATCAACAATCATTTTACTGCACCACATCTAAATGAGATGTATCCTTTCGTAATTTTAAGCCAATTCGACCTATATATATAATAGCACACTTTACAAAAAACTTAAAGTATCTACATTGACAAAAAATAGTCCATAATTAACATCTTATACGATTTATCGATCCGTTTGCTTCATCTTTTTATTGATATGATATAAAAATCTTAATTTAGAGCTATTTTAAAGCAATCTAAATACTATTTTTCGTCGCTTTACTATGGTATAATTGCATTATAATTAAAAAGCAATTCTGATATTTTAAATTTGGAGGATGTTATGAATTCTAAAGTACCATTTAAAACCATTTACAGCAACGACACAACCAATATTTGTACTTGTGTCAGCCCATATCACGAAAAAAATGCGCCATTTAAGCCTGAAATGATCAGAGAAACCGTAAAAGAAGTAGCAGGAAAGACCGACGCTCATTTTATTCAGCTTGCCCACGGACGAGTACCGTGGTATCAAAGCAAAGTCTATCCAATGAAAGAGCATATGAAATGGTGGTCCGAGCACTTTGAGGTTCCGTATGAAGACCTTATGAAAATGGGCGGACCAAACGGATATGTTCGCGATGGCGGAGACATGCTTCAGGATTTTATCGACGCTTGCCGCGAATTCGGTCAAGCAGCTTTTGTTTCACTCCGTATAAACGATACACATCACATAGAATGGGTTAATACAAAAGGTCATACAAATGGTATTCACAGTATAAGTAAGCCCATGGCAGAACACCCGGAATACCGCCGCGGTCCCGACCTTAGTTCTTGGTCAGAAAGAGCGCTCAACTGGATCTATCCCGAAGTGCGCAATACACTTTTCGCACTTATTGAAGAACAGTGTGAAAACTACGATATTGACGGTTTTGAACTTGATTTCATGCGTCATCCGGATTTCTTTATTGTAAATGAAACCACTCTCGCTCAAAGACGCGCAATTGTTGGAGAGTTCATAACAAGAGTCCGTACACTCCTCAATCGTACGCAGCGAGGCGATAAATACAGATATCTTTGCGTAAGAATTCCGAGCTCCTTAAAAACTTGTGATAATATCGGTGTTGATGTTGCCGCACTCGAAGAGCTTGGAGTTGATATGGTAAATATTTCTTCTACATTCTTCACAGAACAGGCTGTAGATATTAAAGCATTTACCGAAAAACTCCCAAATACGGCTGTATATTTTGAACTTTGCCATTGTATATTTACAGGAAAATCATTGGTAAAGGATAAATACGACAACTTTACGTTCAAGAGAACAACCGATGAAGAATACTATTCGGCAGCTCATATTGCATACAAAGAAGGCGTGCAGGGTATTAGTTTCTTTAACTTCGTTTACTATCGTGAACACGGCACTGAAGGCAGGGGGCCTTTTAACGAGCCGCCCTTCCACGTTATAGAAGAATGTAAAGACGCAGAGCTTATTGCAAAAAAAGCTCAACATTTCTTCCTCACTAAAAACTGGTGGTCCAGTACTTGTCAGCTACTCAATGCGGTAAGTACAGAAAAGCCGGGCAATTACAGAATGAAAATGTATGCTCCCGACGGCGGCTGGAAAACGACAACGGCGCGCTTCCGTATTATGGTCGAAAACGAGCTTGAAGGCAGAGAATTTGACGTTTACTTCAACGGAACAAAGCTCGTTCCCTGCGACGATATTTCCGAACCGTACGAAAGCGACTATCAATATATTCCGCTTTTGCCGTCTCCCGAAACCACAAAGGCATGGACATTCCCGATGGAGCTTGCAAAAGAGGGCTGGAACGATATAAAGATCGAACTTACCTCGGGAGAACCGACAAAATTCTATATGCTCGACCTTTGCTTCGATAACTGATATTATAGCTTTTAGCTAATTTAAAAAAATATGTGTTCTGTAAAAAGAACACATATTTTTTTATATAATCAAAAGCGAACTGTCACTAATGCAACAGTTCGCTTTTTTTGCGTGATAACACGCTTTTAGCCGGTAATACCCGAACGTTCAATTCCTTGTACCAGGAATCTTTGACAGAAAGTATAGAGTATAACCAGCGGTAAAATAATCATAATACCACAGGTATTTCTGATCGCAGCATTATACATATTGGTACCTGCGTAGTCAGTCTGCAAAGATGCCGGCAATTGCGTGATGGATGAAATACTCGGCATAAGCTGGAAGGTTTCCGAAACAATACCGGATGACTCTTTGATTTTACCAAATACAAGGAATCTGGTAAATGCGTCTGATGTAGTACCCGAGGATATGAACATTGTCGAATAGAAATCATCTGTCCATTGCCAAGAGAACGCAAACAGGAACACTGTGATCATCATCGGAACGGAAAGAGGAAGAATTACATTAATAAAAGTATGTAATGTTCCCGAACCGTCAATATATGCGGATTCTTCCAACTCATCCGGAACGCCTCTGAAAAACTGTCTGAGCATAAAAATGTAAAGACCGTTTTTAAAATACAGACCGGTTGCAGAAAGAATAAGGAAAGGCCAATAAGTATTGCCGAGGTTTATTCCTTGAGGATAATTCAAAATCTTTATCTGCTCCAAGATATTATCCAAGAAGCCGATACCGGAATATGCTCCTCCGCTTAGGAATGTAAGAATTCCAAAGATATCAAAGCATCTGAAATTCATAAACATTGAAAGTTGAAGCGTTTGGTGAGGAATTATCATGGTTAAGATAACCGCAAGGAAAACCAATTTGTTACCCTTGAACTTAAATTTCGCAAGTCCATATGCAATGAGCGCGCAACTGAATGTCTGAATAACAGCAGTTGTAAGCGAAAGGATCAATGTATTTGCAAAAATTTGAAAATAATTGAGCTCAAGAATAATTGCTTTGTAAATAGTAAGCGAGAAATGCTTTGGAATAAGTCTTACCGTAACGTCAACAAAATCTTCGGGTGCCATAAAAGAGCCTGCGATTTTACTGAAAAACGGGAAAAGCACGATGTACGAGATACCGAGCATCAATACCAACCTAAAAATAAACCAAACGGCCTTCTTCAGGAAGAATGCAGAGATGAACTTTGCTTTCAAACGCTCCTTCAAAGGAGTCCTTTCAAATTCAACCTTAATCTTATTTTTTGATTCTTTTTTTACCATGGGTTGATTTATATTTTGTGCGTTCATTTCTTCACCTCCCTATTAATCTCTTCTCTGATAGAAGACGTATGCTGAGAAAATAGCAGCAACCGCGGCAACTATCAAAGTTACGATGACGAAGTACATCCAAGACATAGCAGAGCTGATTACGTTACCGTCAGCTTTAGCATACTCGTTTGCAATAAATGTCATTACTTTATTAGAGTCAGTAGTAAATGAGTCGATAATAGTATATACACCATTAACAAGAATCATCGGGCTTATCATCGGGAATGTAATTTTCCAGAAGGTTTCCCAAGCGGACGCTCCGTCTATCTGACAGGACTCATAAATAGCAGGAGAGATAGATTGAAGACCGGCAAGGAAAATAAGCATTTGAACACCTGAACGGTTTACAATAGAATAAATATTGTTAATAGCCGATACAACATAGTCCAAAATTTCCGTTCCTATTTTCATATTAGCGAACAAATTTTGAAAGTCAAGTGTAGAAACAATCTGTGATGCCGTACTCATCCCGGAACCGTCATTGATACCTGACGTTTCTCCCATATAATCACCCAAGATATTCTGAGCTTCTATACTCTCCATAAGTCCGGTTGAAAGAATAACCGGGATGAAGAAGATTGCACGAAACGCGGTACGCCCGGGCATATTTTGATTCAAAAGTATTGCCATAAACAGCGAGAACACTATGATAGCAGGAATATCAAATGCCATCTGTTGCAAACCCGAAATAAGCGTTTTAACATATGACGGATTTACAAACAATGCTTCGTTGTAGTTCAACCATCCAACGGGAGTGTATTCATACGTTCCTCCTGAAGTGGAGATTCGATAAAAGCTAAGCTGAATAGATTCAAGCACTATAGGAAGATAAATAACTATAAATCCGATTATAAACGGAAGGACGAAGAACCATCCTGCACGCGCTTTGCGTTTGTCAAGAGAGGCAATCTTATTTTTCTTTGGCTTATTAAGAGCTTTATTGCTGAGCATTTTTGCTTCTTTAGTCATATTATCATACCTCCCCTTCGTTTAAGTCATAGTGATTGACAACTACATATCCATAAGGCTCGATCTCATATGTAATTTCGTTATAAACCACTGTAATTGCAAAATAGTTATAATTGAGTATAAATGTTCTATACTCATTATCTTCGTCTTCGCCGTAAGTAACAGCTACAATAGAACCGTCTTCGACTGCGTACTTGTTGAAACCGCTGTCTTCCCCGCTATCTGTGATACCGCTTTCACCTTCATCGTTGCCATCTTCTTCAGATTTGTCAACGATAATTTTATCAGGTGCATATGTGCTGAATACACTGTTAGCTTCTGATTTGAGCGTTTCCCAAGTACTCATCGCACTGTCATGAGCAATCTTTGCGTCACCAACAGCTGCAACAACGCTGTTGTACATTTCTTTAATATCATTAACGATATTTTCAGCATATCCCGAATCTTCGGCTGTGAATATATCGTATGCTATTTGTGCGCCTTCCAAGCTCTTATTTGCGATTCCCATTTGATTTTTAATTACATTAATGTAATTAACAGAATCTTCGACTGACGCCTCAACAACTGCAATCTCATTAAGAATAGCTTCTTCGTCGGTAAGAGTTTCGATTTTGGCAATTGCATCTGTAATATCTTGAAGTTTAACTGAAATATATGCCAAGTATTTTTCGCAATCTGTTTTTGCTTTATCCGCATTTGCAACAGCTTCAGAACGAGCGCTTGCAACGATTTCTATAATTTCTTCGTTGGTATATCCTTCTTCTTCGTCGTCGCCTGTAACTTCTTCGTCATCAACCTTGTTATCATCTTCCAACTCATCGGCATCCGGAACTCGTGAACCGTTCAAAAATTCATGGTCTATAATGATTTTGGTTTGCAAATCTGCCATTAATCCGTTAAGCTCTTTATAGATATCCACCAACTGCTTGGTTTGGAAGTTTCCGTCTTCATCATATTCGCCTACCCAAATATCGTATCTTACCGAATAGTATTTATTGAAGACATCACTTTCCTTGAACTTTTCGGAATTACGATATGCAAGTGTGAACAAAATAGATGAACCGTTTTCAATCGCCTTAAGGAATGAATACTGAATATCACCCTCCATATTAATAGGAGTTCCCGCAAATTGAATATAACCGTGAAGCAAAACGCCTATAAACGGAACGCTATTGCTTGCCTTCATATAGTTACTGGATTTAAGCGGAGCGTTCAAAATATAGTCAATATACTTCCAAGTGTACGCGTTTGCTCCTTCTGACATGATTTTTCCGTATACCGAATCAAGATATTCAAAAGCTCTTATGGTGAATTCTTTTGAATCCTCGCGGTTATACGGCTCATCCTCATCAAAGTCGGAGTTAAGGTCAGTACCGAGTGTAGATAACGAAATACCGAGATTCTTACCTAAACCGTCCTTATCGAATTTCACATAATTGGAAGATAACTTTTCATAGAATCTACTGAAATATGCAGGGGATACGGCAAGTTGGAAATAACTGAGATAATTTTGATATGCAGCACTGTATTCACGCTTACTTGTATATCTGTTATCTATCGTTTTAACTGCGTGTTGCTTGAGCGATACTCCGTCGAAAGAACCTACGGAATTGATATATACAAAATCAAAATCCGGGAAAATTTCAACATTACTTCCGTCGGTTTCATTTACCGAATCAACATATGCAAGCAAATCTTCAAAGCCATTTTTGCCGCCTACTGCTTTTTCAAATTTCAACCGATACGGCATCCTATAGTTCATACCGCCGTTGGCGAACCCTGTCAATTTGAACTTGATATTATCAATTCCAACAGAATAAAGGTCTTTATAAATAGTTTTGATATCATCAAATGTGGTCAACGGAACCATTGTATTTACAGGAATAGAAAGTATTTTTTCTACAGTTTCAATAGCTCCGAATGTTTCGATATAAAGCGGAATATCGTTATCAACATCCTCACTTGTCAATCTCTTAAGCACATTTCCGCCGTAATCTGATGTAAGATACGATTGATATGCCTTTGCCATTCCCATCCAAGAGCAATCGAAATAATTTTCAATTCCCTTTTCTTCGGCAATAGCAGTGTCGGTAAGCATAATATAACGGATCTTATAGTTTCCAACGTATTTACGCGAGGAAACAACCGTCCATGTTGTATTTGAGCCGACCGATATTGCAGATGCAAGATTGTACGAGTCCTTAGGACGCGGATAGAATTGCATCTTTACTGTGTTATATTTGCTAAGTTTGCCTGCGTGATATGTTGAAATTTCTGCGAGTGCGTCGCCTTCTTCGATAATTGCAACAAATCCTCTGTCCTCGGAAACTTCTTGTAAATATGTTTCAATCTGAGGTTCTTCGGGTGTTGTTTCATCCGAAGATGTTATGTCATCTGTAGGAGTTTCCTCAGGTGCGAGATCTTCTTCAAGTACACCTACCGAACTATCATCACCTGACTCAGTTGCAGAATCATCTGCAGATGATTCGGTTGTATCTTCCGCATCAATCGGTTTTGTAACGACTTTGAGTCCCGACCAATTTTCTACAATACCAAACACAGGGTATCTGACAACTTCTTGGTTTGAACCCGTTATCGTTTGGTATGCATAGTCGGGTCCGTATACTTTACCTGTAATAGCAGTCGTTGCTCCGGTGAGATCTTCAAATCTGAACAAAGCACCCGAGCCGTCCGGGAAGAAGGTATATCCGGTGTTTGGATTTGAACCCGCTCCCATATAAGGAAGCACCGTAAGGTTAGTAAGCTGGAAATTATTTTCATCATAAGTGATACCGTTTGCAGGCAATCTTACCGACATTCCCAGTTCGTCAAGAGTATACTCCAATGCAAGCTTGAAAACCGGTGGGTTTTCGCTTTCGTCAACATACTTCGTTTGGTCATGGTCTTTGTCCAATTCCTCGTATGTGTACAACGGGCAATATGTCTTTATAACGGTTTCGGTATAAAGCAACTCTTTCGGAGTAATATTAGGACAAACATATACAGCCATCTCTCTTGTTATCGGATAGTCTGTATACAACTGTGCACGCGCACGGTCTGATTTTTCTTCTGCGGGGTCTTTGAGATCATAGTAAGACAATACTTTTCTATATTCAAATGAATATTCTCCGCCCGGAACAGATTCCTTGATAATATTTAAAATAGCTTCCTCAAAACGTTCTTTTGAAATCATACGAGGAACAAGGTATTTGGTCTGTTCACGTCCCAACGTATATTCAACTCTTATACCGTTTTTAATGTTCTTTACTTTAATTTGATCGTTAAGAGCAGCATCGGTATAGCTGTAGAAAAACTTTTCTGCGTTATTATCCGTATATTTCAAAACAACCTGCGAAAGTAATTCGTTTTTAGTCGCTTCCGAGCCAGCAGAGCCGGCAGCGCCTATATCATACGGATTTGTAAAAAGTATCTGTCCTGTTTGTGTGTTTTTGTTAGCGACTTCACCGGAATATGGGTCAACCCAAATCTGATAAACTCCTCTTTGCACTTTGAGTTGCATAGTTGCAAGCTTCTCTTCCGCACTATTGAATACCTTTGTATAATAATCAATAGGCTCGGCATTAGCGGTTTCTGCGCCTACTTCTATCGCAGAAAGGCACGAGAGCGAACACACCAACATAACAACAGTCAAGAATGCTGATGTAAATCTTATTTTTTTATTCATTATCATTCTCCTCCTGTCATCAAATACGGTAGTTAATCTCGACAATAAGGTTTGTAAAGAAGGATACCAGTTTTCCGAGAAGCGTCGAGAAGAGCATCGCAATAAACATAATAAACGCCATTCCAACAATAGTACCTAATGTCGTTGTTAAATTTTTGAAAAGTGAATAATCGTGTGTAACCATCATTCCGAAGAATATTAAAAATCCTGCCCAGATAAATCCTACCGTAACAAGCATTTTCAAAATATCGGTTTCGGATGAAAGCACGAAGTTTGAAACAATGGTAGTGGGTATAATAACCATAGGAAGCGGTATTAATGAATAGCAGCAAGCTGTAATAATATCTTTGAAGCTTCCTTCTCCATCGAATAATGTTGTAAGACACCAGTTAGCTATTGCGAACAATAACAGCGGTACCAAAACACTGATTGCTTGGATGAAAATATTCGAATAGAGTCCTTGCGGATTCATAACATATCCCTGACCGATTGATTGATAGAAAAATGTAATAATCGTAACCAAAAGATATATCATTCCCGCACGCAAAGATCCTCTCTTTTCGTGCTTCAAATCCCAGAAACCGTCAAACGGGTGGAATATAACGTGGAAGCCGTAAAGCAGTTCTTCTTTGAATGTTCTCTTTTGCTCAACTTTTGCAATCTTACTGTTAATTTTCTTTGCATATTTATTAAACAACGTACAAAGATAACAAATTGCAATAACAATAACAGGCAAGAGCAAAATATACTTGGAAATCCATTCTTTTCTGATTTCCTTATATGCTTGAGAATAGTTAGCGGTGTCATAAGCTGCCTCAAAATATTCAAGGGCTTCTTCATAATCACCGTTTCTGTACAGTGCCTGACCTATACCAATATAAGCGGTATCAAAATTCGAGTTTCTTTTCAAAATCTCGGTCCAGTCGTCAACTGCTTTATCAAACTGTCTTGTGTTCTGATGATTCAATGCCTGCATCATAACATCACCGTACTCGGTTCTTCTGAATATGGTAATATTATTTGATGTGCGGTCAAGCACGAGCATAAAATCGCCCTGATATGTCAGTCCTTCAATTCCAAGAACATTTCCAAGCTGTTGACCTGTGTCGCCAAATGCAAACAACAGATTTCCATCGAAATCGTATGTATAAATCTTATTTCTCTTTTCGTCGATAAGCGACCAGGTTTTTTCAGGACCTATCGCAACGTCCGTTATCGTTGAAACACCTCTGATTTTATCGGTTGCGGAAGTGGAATAAGCAATTTCTCCCATCGGAGGCCAGAAACCGTTTCTTCTCATAATTTCCGTACCCTTATTATTCAACATTTTTACCGGTGAATAATCTCCGGATTTTGTATGAGAACGTATTGCGTTTTGAACCTGACCTGCATTAAGGGAGGACGTTGTAACATAAATGAAGCCCTCTTCATCTATCGTGATATTATTAAACTCGGTTGATACAAAAGATTGCGAAAGAGCTCGCTGATCCTCTGTTTGGAAACGTCTCCAAATAATATCCCAAAGTGAAATACTTACCTTTTGCGCTCCGATAAATCCGGTAAATTCTCCTTTATCGGTCATAACAATAACGCCCTGGTATGTGGTTGACGAAACGACATAAAGTCTGTCAAATTGGTCAACCGCAATAGCAATCGGTTTATAAATTGCGCCGTCTTCAAAAAGTGTAGATTCGGGAGCTTCGATTGTATCGAGATAATTACCTTCGAGGTCGCAAGTTATAATTCGGTTTTTATTGGTATCGCATATAAAAATTCTGTCTTTGGTAACAAATATACCGTTAGGAGAAGAAAGCGAATCCGGAACACCGTATTTATTAGTGAAGGTACTTATTGTAAATCTCAGCTTATAATATCTGTCAAGGCAGATAATTCTGTTATTACCCGCATCGGCGATATATACGTTTTCATTCTTATCAACAACGATATCACTTGGGCTTGACATAGGAGCGTCAAGTCCCATATACGCAGAATCAACCGTTTTTACCGGGGTATAAGCATCGGGTGAAAGAAGCACAAATCCACCTATTGAATAGGTATATGTTTGATAAGAGCTCTTAGCTGCAACAGGTACCGAAATAATAAATACAAGAGCGAATAAAATCGCAAGAATCGATATTACTTTTTTCATTTTATCGCCCTCCTTAATCTTTCATACCGCTTGAACCCATCGTTTCGATGATATTCGATTGCGAAACAACGAATACCGTAATCGGAACAAGCATCATAATTACCGTAGAAGCGGCACCTGCGCCGGCACGCTTGATACCACCTGCAAGAATTTGCTGAATAGCATAGTTAAATGATTTTAGCTGTTCTGAATGAATGTAAATGGATGATCCGGAGTTCCAAAGTCCCTGGAACGAATAAATAATAAGTGTCAACCAAGCCGGCTTAACCATCGGCATTGCAATAGTCCAGAATGTTCTGAGCTCGGAAGCGCCGTCAATACGTGCACTTTCAAGAACCGCATCCGATACGTTAGTATCCATAAACTGCTTCATAAGGTACAGTCCGAGTGATGTTGCCCAAGCAGGTACGATAATTGACCAATATGTATCGATCCAACCGAGAGCGCTCATTATAATAAAGCTTGTAATTCCCGTTACCGTAGAGTGGAACATAAGGGATGTACGAACTGTTTTAAACATTCCTGATGCGCCGGGCATTGGAATTTTTGCCATAGCATACGCTGCCATGGATGAGAAGAAAAGGTTTCCCGTAGTTCCCGTAACAGCTATCAAAACCGTATTGAAAATATATCTTGAGAAAGGAACCCAAGAATCATTCATCAACGAGAACAAATCTCTAAAGTTTCTCAACGTAGGACTTACAACGTAAAATCTCGGGGGGAACATCCAAAGCTCATCGAGCGGCTTCAACGATTGCATAACAACATACAACATCGGAAGGAACATAAATATTCCGAGAAGCGCTAATATAACCGTTATTCCGGTGTCGCCTCCGACTGAACGGTTGAGTACGACTTTATGTTTTCGTGTTCTTAATCTTGCCATATCACGTACCCACCTTCGAAATAATTTTCTTTACAATAACGTTTGCACCGATCATAATTACAAACAAAACAACAGCAATAGCGGAAGAATAACCAATTTCAAAACGCGCTCCGCCGTAGTCTTCGAGATGGTGCGTAATAGTGTGTCCCGCGTAGTCGGTAGACGGGAATCCGCAAAGCGCAGTAACTATACCGCCGAATCCAAACGAACCGGTAATAGACATAATAGCACCGAACATGAGCTGCGGCTTCATACTCGGAAGAGTTATGTACCAAAGCTCCTGCCATCTGTTTCTTACTCCGTCAACCGCTCCCGCTTCATACAAGGAACGGTCAACTCCCTGCAAGCCCGCAATAAATGCGAGGAAGGATGTTCCGAGTGAGGTCCAAAGCGAAACTACAATACAAAGAGGCATAATGTAGTCGGCATCCTGGAAAAACTGAATTTCGGTTTGTATTAATCCGAGCTCTAGCAATGTACCGTTTATCCAACCGTGCGCGTCACCCGAGAAAAGTGTACCCCAAATAAGGTAAACCTGACCGGAAATAGACGGTGCATAGAATATGAGTGTTACAAGTGCTCTGATTTTCGGAGGTAATTCGTTTATAAACCATGCTACCATATAAGACATCAAATATGAACACGGTCCGACTATCATAGCAAATATAAATGTGTTTTTGCAAGCAATGAGGAAGATATCGTCATCAAGGAAAAGTCTTATATAGTTTTCCATAAAAACGAAATTCGGCATTTCCAGCAAGTTAAAATCAGTAAAGCTGATTATTATAGATAAAAGAACCGGGATGATTGTGAACAATGAAAAGATTATCATAAACGGAGCCGCCATAAAATATCCGGCTTTATGACGCTTCATTTCTTTCCATGTCCACTGAGCTCTCGTCATATCTTTGCGAGATACAGCTCTTTTTTCTGCCGTTTTCTGTGACATGTGCTTTCTCCTTAAATAGATTTTAATATTAACAATGTACGATTAATTGTAATTCAAATAGCTTTTCAACGCATTTGCCGCATCGTCCAAGAACTTTGCAACAAGTGTGAATGCCGCAACATCTTCTGAATTGAGAGAGGTATTTGTCAGCATTGCCTCGATATCTTCAGAAGCGGCATACAAAAGCTCAATGTCAGCGTTATCAAGTGCCGTAGTTATCTTCGACAGGAGCACTGCTTGTGCCGATTTAGCAGAATCGCTTATGTTATAATTAACACCTTTCCATTCTAATGCTTCGTCCGACGCAATAATTGTCCTTACTTGATTTATACGTTTCTCTGCAAGAGTTTCTCCAAGCTCAAGCGTTTCAAGTTCAAACTCTTGACGTTTTCGTGTAATTTCCTTATTTATCGTAACAATATAATTTCGAAGTTCTTCTACAGGGTCTGCCTTGTCTTCATATGCAGCCAAGAATGCAAAGCTTGTATAACGTCCTATAATATAACTTCCCGGGTAGTTCGGGATTGATGCAAGATTATTGAACTGAAGCAAGAGCTGATTCTTTTCTTCGGTTGTCCACGGCAAGCTCTCGAGTGCCTTGATATTAGCCGTCGAGTGCTTTGCGGAAGGACCGATAATAGCAACCATTTCGTTTGAATATTTTGTCTGACAGTCAGCTTGAGCATGCCATTTCATGAAATCCCAAGTAGCTGCCTTCTTTTCTTCTTCGATACCGCTTATCATAACGATTGCCGAAACACCGGAAACCGAAACGTTATTGATATTTCCGTTTTCATCCACCATACCGGGCAGCGGAACGAATTGCCAAAGTCCCTCAAGCTCGGTTGCGAAAACTTTAAGCTGGTTATACGTTCCAACCGCGTTTGCAATGCCTATCGGCATTTCACCTGTTCTGAAGCGGTTTGAAAAATCGAATGTATACGGGAAAGAATACATTGTAAACATATTACACATTGTCTTGAAAGACTCTAACGCCACGTTTGAATCGAGGTTTATTCTCATTCCGTTATCGGCAAACAGCTCGCCGCCGCTTTGGTAAAGGAACATATTGTAATCATTTACAAGACCGATTTCCATATTGTTCGCCTGCAATGTAGGAATTGCAGCAAGAACATCATCCCACGTCTTGGGAATATCGATTCCAAGGTCTGCAAGAATGTCCAAACGAACAAACATCATATTAAAGGATTGCGTTTCGGGAAGTCCGTAATAATGGAATTCCTCATTGGCATCTTCAATACCCAAAACCATCATCGCAGCCTCATTGAATTCTGCATTAGGATTGGATATGCGGTTTCCGTTTTCATCAATTATATATGCACCGCGCTCGTCAACCTCATAAGGAATGGCGAAATCCCAGAAGCCCTCCATATCCTCAATCTCAACCAACGCGCCGCGAATTGCATAGTTAATAACGTCGGCCTGCCCAAGACCTATATAAGCATCAGGTCCGCTTCCCGCGAGAATCGAAGGAAGAAGCGTTCCGCCCGCAACAAGCTTAAGATTTACAGCGTGTCCCGTTGTAGGCGTGAAATCGTTGTTTATAAGACTTCTTATAACCTGAGTTTGGTCACGACCGTATGCCAACCAAACGTCAACCACGCTATCCTCGTCAAGCTGCTCTGTAATTGCGCCCATACGGTTATAGTTTCTGAAGAAGCTCTGGAAAAAGTTTGAAATTTCATGAGCGAATGAACGGAAGAAGTTTGCGTTTGCTTTCGGAAGCTCTGCTCCAACCGGTTGAACCATAATATAGTCAAATTTCAACGGCTGGGTTTTCGCGCTACTCAGCCATGTACCCAATGTACCGATGTAACCCTTGAGCTGACTGAGATTTCTTGCGATCTCATCCTCGGGGTCCATGCCCATTCTGTCGAGCAGCCACGCAACCTGCTCAAGTGTTGCAACCATTGAGCTCTTAATTCCTGCATTTTTCTCTATATTTTCAGCGATGGCATAGATCTTTTTTGATTGAACTACCATATCATAAACGGTATCAGCCAAAACTCTCTTGAAGCCGTAGTCGCGGTATTCGTCAGGATTTGCTCCCGTGAGCTTTATTATATTAAGGTAGTCAGAGTTGATTTTGTTAAGTGCGGTTTCAATCTCGGAAATAATTTCACTCATTGAACCGAGAGTAACCTTGAACTCTAAAGTATAAACGACATCCTTTTCGAAATAGAAGGAGAATCCGTTTTCGCCTACATTACCATCGGTAAGTGAGGAAACCTGCCAATTATCCGCAAAATCAAATCTCAACATGGTGGCTTCGGAGAATGGAACACCGTTGTAATATCCTTTATCGCTTCCGAATTTGTCGATATATTCTTCCTTGGTATAATCTGTATATATCGACAACGCGCGTGACGTATAAAGTCCGTCGAGTGTGTTCTGTCTGAAACGAGCAACGATATTATACAAGCCGCTTTCATCCACTTTAACTGTGTATTTAAGCCATTGTGAGGGAGATGCCCATTTATCTCCGCCTATCGTGTTAAGATAGGTCTTATTAGCAGCTGTAGGACTTGTGATCGCACTCACGTTATCCTGTACGGGATATATCGTCTGCGAAGAAGAAGCGGTAGGATATTCAGCTTCGATCTTTATAGACGACGTGCCCACTGTCTTATCAGAGTAATTGGATATATATGTAGAGTAGGAGGTCATATCTTCGTGAGGAACAAGCTTGATGGATTTAATTGCCATCGGCTCATTTACACCGGTAAACGAAAGCGAAAGCTCTCCCTCATTTATAACAAACTCAAAAGTATCTTTATAATATCCGTCCGAATCTCGCAGCTCGTATGAATCCCACTTAGGAGATTGAACCATTGTCGGACGCAACTCATTGTTGTCGATATCCGCCATGAGCATTCTGAAGCCCTCTGCATCAATCGCCGAAGTAATTTCCTGAGTCCAACCGTTCGGCAAAGAATATGTAATAATCTTTTTATCCTCGCTTACGGTAGCGGAAATACCGATCTTATCGGCAAGATCAAGATAATCCTGATAGTTATCTTTCTCCTTCATCGTAATCGAATAATCATAAGTCCAATTCTTTGAAAAAGTCAGATAGCGCGCTTCTTTAAAAGGAACCTCTCCGTTTATCTTGAAAATTCTTTCAATAAAAGCGGGCTTTCCTTCAACCGGATAATATTCGACAACAATACTGTATCTCGCAGTTTGCGGAACATTAACCTTCCACGAAACCGTACCGTCGCCGGGAGTATAAAGCGCCTCCACGTTATCGTATTTATTAACCGAATAATCGGCATCCGAATTTTCTTTGTCAATGTCATTAATAACATCAACCTCAACGCTTTGGGTTGCCTTCGGTACATTCCACACATAAGTGGATGTGCCATCTTCCCCCTTGATTTCGGTGGAATGTTCAATGACATACTCACTGTATTTTGAGGATGCCATTAATTCTTTTACATCCTCAATAGATTTGTCGGTGACGGAAGAATTGTTCCCACCGTCGCTCTCGGGCTCTTCACCCGAAGTCGCCCCGTTGCCTTCTTCTGTTTGGGGCTGCCCCAAAGCAACCGACTGCTTTGCATCCTCGGCTCCGGCAAAAATGACACTGCCACTCAATACAAAAACGAATGCCAGGATCAAAGCCACGAGTCTTTGGAAATTGGATTTGCACATAAGATTTTCCTCCTACATAGAGATTTTCAATACACATTTTAGATGATTACGGACGCAAAAACACCGTGTCCGGTATTTTAAATCCTACCGAGTCAGCCACACGATACGTGCCGCCGACGAACTAAAAGGTCAAGGCGCGCCTGCAAGACCACGAAAAACGCATAAATTTATAAGATATAATACCACAAAAACACCCGATATGTCAAGTGTGTTCTGCCTTAGGCAATATATCGGGCGGCTTGTGAAGTTCACAAAATGTTCTTAAAAAAGTTGCAAAATTGTGGGGATTTTTTTATTTTAGTTTTCAAAAAAAACGTCCAAAAAGGCAGAAAAAACCAGGTAAATACAATTTACCCTGCTTGGCGCAATTTTGATAATACGATAGGTTTTTTTGTGCAATATGACAAGAAAAAGCAAGGTGTAAAATGTAAGAGGCAAAATTAGTAAGCGACATTTACTTTTTCGAATTTTGTTAAAATTTACCGTCACGTGATAAAAATATGATGTTATTGTGAAAAATAAACAATTTTTAACTCAAATTTTCTACACATAAAAATTTTATTTTTGAAACTGTTTTTTTTGGTTTTTTATTTTAAATGTAAATATACAGAACAGAATTATACCTCAAAACGCCACAATACATAATATTTACATTAATACCATTATATGTATATTGCACAAACCCATAAAATCTATCGGATATATAATCTCCACTTCGTAGAGAAAATATAGCGGGCGCGCCGACAAACTCCTTGTAATTCGGCACGCCCGTTGTAAGTATTCTGTTTAAAGCATCAAATCAATGATGATGACCTTCTATTTCACATTCTCTGCAGCCGCAGGATGATTCGGGTATCTCTTTGTCAATACCGTTTTTCTTATAATAATCCGCAATCGCTGCCTTGATTGCCTCCTCAGCAAGCACGGAGCAGTGAACTTTAACAGGCGGAAGTCCCTCCAATGCCTCTACAACAGCAGCGTTGGTAAGCTTAAGCGCCTCATCAACTGACTTGCCCTTTATAAGCTCGGTTGCCATAGATGACGTTGCAATAGCCGCACCGCAACCAAACGTTTTAAATTTAACGTCGGTTATAATATCATCGCTTACTTTTATAAACATCTGCATAATATCTCCGCATTTCGCGTTTCCGACAGTACCTACACCATCCGCATCGGCAATTTCTCCGACGTTACGGGGATTTGTAAAATGATCCATTACTTTTTCGCTGTATAACATAAATTTATCTTCCTTTCAGTATTAATTATTACCCGGGAAATATCGGGCTCATAGCGCGAAGCTTTTGAACGGTTTCCTGCACCGTAGCAATTATATAATCGATTTCTTCATCGGTATTATCCAAAGAAAGCGAAAAGCGTACCGTTCCATGCGCTTTTTCGACAGCCAATCCGGTTGCCAAAAGCACGTGTGAGGGTTCAAGAGATTTCGAGGAACAAGCCGAAGCGGTTGAAACGCTTATTCCCATATGATCAAGCCAGAGCGCAAGTCCTTCACCCTCAACATATTCAAAGGAAACGTTTACGTTTCCGGGAAGTCGATCTTTTGGGTGTCCGTTTAGCTTTGTATACGGTATTTCCAAAAGTCCGTCGATAAGCTTATTGCGCATTTTTTCAAGCTGCGGAATTTTCGAAAGACGAGCCGTCGCATCGGTGATCGCCTGAGCCATTCCCATAATATAAGGAACATTTTCAGTGCCTCCGCGTTTACCGTTTTCCTGTCCTCCGCCATCTACAAGATTTTTCAAACGAACGCCTTTTTTTACGTAAAGTGCACCGATTCCCTTTGGAGCGTGCAGCTTATGCCCGGACATGCTCATCATATCAACGCCGAGCTCCTTCAAATCGATCGGAAGGTTTCCAACCGCCTGCACCGCATCGGTAAACATAAGCGCGCCATGTGAATGTGCGATCTCGCAAATTTCTTTTATAGGTTGAATCGTTCCGATCTCATTGTTTGCATACATAACCGAAACAAGAAAGGTTGAGTCGTTGACTGCCTCTTTAAGTTCATCCATATTTACAACGCCGTTTTCATCAACACCGACATAGACAACGTCAAATCCGTCCTTTGCAAGCGACTCACAAGTGTGCAATACAGCATGATGTTCGATTTTAGTCGTTACAATTCTCTTTTTGCGGTTATTGGGTGCGTACGCCGCGCCTTTAATCGCCCAGTTATCCGACTCGGTTCCGCACGAGGTAAAGAAAATTTCTCTTGCTTCGCATCCGAGCGCCGCGGCAATTCTCGCCCTGGCATCGTCAACAAATTCCTTCGCCTTTTGACCGTCGTAATGTATGCTGGACGGATTTCCCCAATACTCCTTAAAAAACGGCAGCATCGCGTCCATAACGCTTTGAGATACCGCAGTTGTAGCAGCATTATCAGCATATATTCTGTTTTTATAATCGAATTTGCTCATTTACTATTCCCTTCGCTTTTCGTTTATTATATTGTCGAAAAGCTTTTTAATTTTTGTTTCAACATATTGTATACCTTTTTTGTATAATTTGCAATAGCTATCTAAAATAAATGTGTTAATTTTTTGTGAATAGTAAATTTATAACACTCTCATCAACCTAAAATTATACCGCCCAACGCCGAAATTTTCCTAATTGGCATTTAGTTTGAATTTTACAAATATAATAAATAAAATATGTTGAAAATATAACCTAAGTATGTTATAATGTGAGCATTAATTTTGTAATCGCCTGTTTTGAGGCAATCTTGTTAAAAAGTGGAGGAGCTATGGGATTTTGGGAATTGTTTGCACTTGCTATAGGACTTAGTATGGACGCCTTTGCCGTATCTGTTTGTAAAGGACTTTCTATGAAAAAAGCGCGTATCGGCGGAATGGTAAGCTGCGGAGTTTGGTTTGGCGGATTTCAGGCATTGATGCCGCTTATCGGATTTTGGCTTGGCAATTTTTTTGCCGATACCATTGTTGCCTTCGACCATTGGATCGCCTTTATTTTGCTTGCTCTTATAGGCGTTAATATGCTAAAAGAAGCGTTTTCCGAAGAAGAGTGCTGCGACTGCGACAAAAATGCGGATTTTTCGTTTAAAACCATGTTCACAATGGCAGTTGCAACCTCAATTGACGCTCTCGCAGTCGGCATTTCGCTTTCAATGGCAGGCAATGTTAATATTTGGCTTGCAATTTCCCTTATAGGAATCACAACTCTCATACTCTCTGCTTTAGGTGTTAAAATCGGCAGCGTTTTCGGAAACAAATTTGAAAAGAAGGCGCAAATTGCAGGAGGCGTGATTTTGATCGTTCTGGGTGCTAAAATTTTATTGGAGCATTTGGAACTAATCTAATTTTCAAGGAGGTTTTATGAAAACAGATCGAAAGATTTTGATTGCATTTTGCCTTAATTTGTTTTTCTCGATTTTTGAGTTTATAGGCGGTATAATTACGGGAAGCGTTGCTATTATGTCGGATTCAATTCACGACTTCGGCGATTCTTTAAGCATCGGTATTTCTCTTGCGCTTGAAAAATTAAGCAAAAAAAAGCCGAATGACCGTTATACATTCGGATACTACAGATATTCGGTGCTCGGAGGCATCGTGCAGTCGGTCATTCTCGCCGTCGGCTCCGCACTTGTACTTATCAGTGCTGTTGAACGGCTTCTCTCCCCCGAAAAAATCAACTATGACGGTATGATTATTATTGCGGTTGTCGGCTTTGCGGTCAATTTTATTGCCGCATATTTTACTTCGGATAAGAATTCGATAAATGAAAAAGCGATAAACCTTCATATGCTTGAGGATGTTTTGGGCTGGGCGTTTGTGCTTTTGGGCGCGTTTATAATGAAGCTTACAAATTGGAGCTTTATAGATCCCTTGCTGTCAATATTACTTGCAGTGTTTATTATTGTAAATGCAATGAAAAATCTAAAGTCGGTGCTCGATATTTTTCTTGAAAAAACGCCTGATGGGATATCCCTTTCGGAAATAAAGTCAAATATTCTCTCAATCGACGGAATTTTTGATGTTCATCATCTTCATATATGGAGCATGGATGGCTTTAAAAACGCTGCAACAATGCATATCATAACCGATTGCGACACTGCCGAGATCAAGCAAAAAATAAAATATAAGCTTGAAGAGTACGGGGTTGTCCACTCAACGATAGAATGTGAACGCACGGGAGAAAGCTGCAACGCTAAGGACTGTATATCTATATCCGAACCGAACGCACATCACCATCATAACCACCACCATCATCATTGATATAAAAATCATATTTTTCGCCATATTAAAATATAATGTGTTAATAAAAATTTTCGAGGTGTTCTATGAGAAAATTGATTTTCACATTTTGTATATTGGCGGCACTGCCCATGCTTTTTTCGTGCAATTCAAGCAAAACGTCACCACTTTTTGTACTGCAAAGTATGTGTGACAAGGAAGCAAATTTGCCCGACGGCATTGTATATACCGCTTCCTCAAAAGAGGGAGAGGACTCGTTTTTATCCTCGGAAATGAAGAGCGTGCTTTATTCCGAATCCGATATGTCGACCGTATTCCCTCTCATAAAGGACTTTGCCATACGAATATCGACCTTTGAACATCCCTGCGAATTTGCGGTTTTTCTCTGCTATTCCCGAAGCAATGCAAATGACGTGGCAAAAATGTGCTTTAAACGTCTTGATATGCTGAATCAGTACTATAAGCAGACCGAATATGACGAATATACGAAAAACGCCTCGGTAAATATTGTCGGAAAATATGTTATAATGACGGTGTCACCTGACAGCGAAAAAATACTTGTAGCTGCAAAAAAGGCACTCGGCTCTTAAAAAACGATTCGTTCGACTGCAAAAAAAAAGATAATTTAAATGCCACCCAATAGGTGGCATTTTTTATATAATTCCGAACAGCCAATAAATAACGCCGTAAATTACACCCGCAAGCGTACCGTAAAGTATAACAGGTCCTGCAACCGTAAAAATCTTTGCGCCTATGCCCAAAACCAATCCCTCCGAACGGCTGTCGATAGCAGGAGAGGCAACCGAATTGGCAAAGCCCGTTATCGGAACAAGTGTGCCCGCTCCGGCAAATTTTGCAATATCGTCAAAAATACCGATGCCCGTCAGCAAAACAGCTATAAAAATCAATGTGACCGAGCACAAAAGTCCCGCATCCTCTTTACTTGGAACGACATATTGAAAATACAACGTCTGCAAGCCCTGTCCTATGGCGCATATCAGCCCGCCTGTTAAAAATGCAAGTACGCAGTTCTTAAAAATCGGCGTAGGCGGTGCTACGTCATCCGCAAACCTCTTATATTTCTCATCAATATTTTTCATAATAATCTCCTTTCCCCCTTTAAAATCAAAAGCACTTTTCATTTTGAAAACGCATAAATCATTTTATATGTAACTATTTACAAAATCAAAAATAAGTTGTATAATGATAATATAAATTAGTGGAGGTATTTGAAATGTCTAAATGGGATAATTTTTGTGCCAAGGTAAGCAAAGCCGCCAATAAAGCGGTAAAAGAAACGGGGCGTCTTGCCGACATTGCTTCTCTCAAGATCAAATTAAACTCTATTGAGGTTAAAAAGGCCGAAGAATTCGAAAAGCTCGGAAGATTAACATACGACCAGCTTCGCAAAGGAATAGAAAGAAACGATGAGGGCGCCGAGGCAATAAGCGCAATAGACCGTCTTATAAAACAATATGATGAAATTCAAAAGGAAATCGATGCTTTGAAATCAAAGGAAGATAAAAGCACCGATACAGGAGATAAAAAACAATCCGAAGGCGAAGAAAAAGCTGGAGAAGCAGCCGCTGAGGACGAGGAAAAATAAGCTTGCTTTTGATAAAGGGACAACCGATACTGCAAATTTACAATTTGCATATCGTATGTCCCTTTTCTTTTGCGTTAAAGGAACTTCTTCATCTCTTCGAGCTTATTCTCTTCAAATGAAATAACCTCTTTTGCAAGTGACAAAGAGCCCTCTGAGCACGGCTTGTTTTCAAACTCTCTGACCTTTTTAGTCATATCAACTATTCCCATTGTCGATCCCTGAATAAGCATTTCCGCAATATGCGAGGAACTGGAATCGACAAGAGTATTCATAGTCATTCCCATTTTTGCGGACGCTTTGGTAAGAACATTCTCCTCTTTTGCCTCTTCTCCCGAAATATTAAGCATACTCTTTGCTCGGGTTGCAAACTTCTCATATCCTTCGAGATGTGTTTTCATCGTGTTTTTAAGGTCAATATCATTTACTTTGGGCATTAAGTATGATATTGAATCCGATCCCATTTTAACATTTTTGTATACAAATGTTAAAAGCTCGTTTGTGGTTTCCGTAGCATTCATATTATTTGCAAATCCTCCAAAAAAATATTTGTATATATATTATGTGCGTTTTTTTCAAAAATATTATAGAAATAAAATCCCCATCGCACTTTTTTCAAATTGCGATAGGGATCTCGATAATATCAAATATTTAATTGTAACCACATCTGTAAGCCGGGTTCTGTCGAGAACGGTCATCTATCTGCGCCCAATGTCGCCATTGAGCTTTGGGAATAAATCCCACGCCACCCAAGGATATATGTCGGGCAAACGATCCTTATACGGTGTTGCTTCGGATAGGGTTTACAGCGACACACAGTTACCTGTATGCGGGTGAGCTCTTACCTCGCCTTTCCATCCTTACCTGCAAAAGCAGGCGGTTTATTTCTGTTGCACTTTCCCGGGAGTCGCCTCCGGCTGACGTTATCAGTTATCCTGCCCTGTGAAGCCCGGACTTTCCTCACGATAATACCTTTCGGCAACATATCGCGCGACCGTCCGATGTGGTTACTGATAAATTATACTCTTTTACATTAAATTTGTCAAGCATCATTGCGCACTGCAACATAAGGGATACGCACGCACAAAAATGACAGCACGGCAGTAACAATGATTTCGGGAATCATATAGCATCCATTGTATATAATCGAATATATCAAAGAAAGCATATCGCCCGAAAAATGCGAAAGTATAAATGGGCCGATTGCGGCCATTTCATCAACGCCAAAAAACCACTCAGCATATGCACCGTAAAAAATAAATCCGGAAATAATATGAACGATATAGCGCGCCGACAGCGCTACGATACTTCCCAGACATATTGCAAGCCCCTTACTCTTGATACGATTGCGGAAAACTCCTCCAAGACCTATTAGTGTATAAGCGACAATATAGTCGAGCAAGCAAATAATAATCGCATGCGAAAACAACATATAAGAATCGCTTCCCGGAATAAAAAGCGCGGATACGGTTGAATATCCCAAAAGCATTTGTATAACCGCATAGCAAAAGCCGGTAAAAAGTCCCCATTTTGTACCGTAGATATAAGCAATTATAACTATCGGCAACATACTTCCTATTGTAAATCCTCCGCCAAACGGAAAATTCAGGAATGGTATCAAACCGCATATAAAAGCTATTACGGTCGATAGCGCGAGCATCATGGCTGTTAGTGTGATTCGTTTTGTCTTTTCGTTTTTCATAAAAAACCTACCCTTTCTTCGAATTTATTCGAAATAAAAAATTTACCGCACGAAATCTCCGTACGGTAAATTTGGGTATATCAAATCTCCCTACGACGGCATTATCCGTATCAGGTTAAGGGTTTGGAAATCTCCATCTCAGCCGACCTAATTATCAGCACCCCTGATTTTATGCGGTTTTTACTCTCACATTATACACTACATTAAAACAATTGTCAAGACTAATAATTATAATTCACCGAAACTTTTTTCAAATCCACCGTTGAAGCAAGCTCGTCATCCACGACAATGTCCGATTTATACGGTTCAATGCGCTTCATAAGTAATTGATCGGACAGCGTTGAATTAAAATTAGCGAAGAAATCCTCGTTGACACTGTTTTTATACGCGCCGTCATCCAATTCGTATTTCATGACGATATGAATTCCGCAAGGGTACACTTTGCCGTTGTTTTCAAAAGTAGTTTCGAATTTTCTGTACTCTCCGACACTCATTTCTTGGGTAACGGCTCTGACTATTTCCTCAGAGTCATAATCAAATTGCGCGTCGGCGGTAATATAATATCCGTTTGTATATTTATCTCCGCCAAGGTCCTCGTTATAGCTTGACATAAGCTTTTCAAAATCCTCTCCATTGTCAAGCCGCGACATAATAGTTTCCGACATTTGACGAACCGCTTCGACTTCCGCATCGGTGTATGCTTCGATTTTGGGATATCCGTTCTCGTCATACACGTATGCGCGCTCACCCGCTATCTTGTCATAAGCAATTTTCCCATCCTCGGTATAATATATCGCATTACCCTTGGAGTCCTTTATAGCTTGACCGTTTTCATCATATTTCAAAGCACCTTTTTCTTTATTATATGAAATCGTTCCGTCGGAGTTAAAATAAATATAATCGCCGTTTTCGTCGGTTTCATAAATCGCCTTATAGGTATAAAGGAAAATATGCTTGAATCTGTAATAATTTTCCTTATAATACTCCTCTTTGACGTTATCTGCAATTTTTGCGCCGTCTTTACCGTAAAGCGACTCCTGAAGATAAGAATACTTAGCTTCAAGAATGTATGCCTCGCGCAAAATATTATAATTTACACCGTATTCGCCAACTATGCTGTTAAATTTCGTCTTTGAGCCCTGTCCTATCGACTCTACCATATCGGCAAGCTCCGAGTCCACGTCATTAATATATGATTCCGGCAGTTCAAGCTTAAGCTCATCGAATAAATATAGTATGCAAAGATATGATTTTGCATTGTCGAGTACACTTTCGGTAAAATAGTCACAGTATGTCGATTGATCTTCAAGGTCTATTATGGTATCCCAAAAATCATCGTCACTGACGTCAAATCCATAATAAGCCATCGTGCCCTTGAAGCGCGAAAGCAACAACTCATAAAAATTCACCGATATGGTTTTATCCCCAAGAGTCATCAGCGTTTTTCCGTTCGACGAGCAGCCGCAGAGTGCCGATACCGCAATAAGCACCGCAAGTGCAAGCGCCACTATCTTTTTCGTTGTTTTTTTCATAAGCATTGATTCCTTTTTATATTGTAAGTTTAAGTTTTAGCATTTGTCTTCATAATTTCAAGATATTTTTCAAATATTTTGTAAATCGAAAGCAAGCTGTCTTCCTTATTTTTAATTTTAACATTTATAAATATCTTGCTGCCCGAAACCACCCTGATACTGTCTTCACAAGTATCGGAAAGCTCCGACCAAATATCAAGGTCAAATTTTTCGGGATAAATTTTTATATTGTTTCCCTCTTGCTCTACCGAAAGTATTCCGCATTTCAACGCCGAAGCGCGAATAAGCGCAATTTTCAGCAAATTCGTCGCAGGACGTGGCAGATCGCCGTATCGGTCAAGCATTTCATCCTCAATATCATTAAGATCATCCTCGGTTTCAATCATAGCGATTCGCTTATAAAGCGCCATTCTTTGCGCAGATACCGAAACGTAGCTGTCGGGAATAAAGGCATTGAAATTAAGAATTATTTTACATTCCTTGCGTGGAGCTTCAGCGATGCCCTTTTCCTCCAAAATTGCCTCGTTAAGCAATTTTATATAAAGGTCATAACCAATTGCATCAAGGTGCCCGTGTTGTTCGGCACCCAAAATATTTCCCGCGCCGCGAAGCTCGAGATCGCGCAAAGCAATACGGAAGCCCGCGCCGAATTCGGCATATTCTTTAATGGCTTCAAGGCGTTTTGTCGCAATTTCGGAAAGAGCCAAATCTTTGGGATAGGTAAAATATGCGTATGCTCTTCGTGACGAGCGTCCTACGCGCCCTCTTATTTGATGAAGCTGAGAAAGTCCAAGACGATGCGCGTTATCCACAATCAGGGTATTGGCATTCGGAATATCGACTCCCGTTTCGATTATAGTGGTACAAACAAGTATATCGGCTTCTCCATTTAACATAGAGTTCCAAATATCCTCGAGCTCCTCCTTCTCCATTTTTCCGTGAGCAACAACGATACGCGCCTCAGGAATTTCATTTTTTATTTTGGATGCGAGCGAATATATGGTTTCTATTATATTGTGCATATAGAATACCTGTCCACCTCTGCGAAGCTCTTTTCTGATAGCTTCGATTAAAATAAGTTCATCGGATTCCAAAACGTATGTCTGAACAGGCAAACGGTCGGAAGGTGCCTCGTCAAGCACCGAAATATCTCTTATACCGCTCATAGCCATATTAAGTGTACGCGGAATCGGCGTGGCGGTCAAGGTAAGCACATCAATATTTTCACCGATTTGTTTTAAGCGTTCCTTTTGGGCAACGCCAAAGCGCTGTTCCTCGTCGATAATAAGCAATCCGAGATCGGAAAATTCCACATCCTTCGAAAGCAAACGATGCGTACCGATTATTATATCGGTTTCTCCGCGCTTCAGCTTTCTCAGTGATTGCGCAATCTGTTTTGCGCTTTTAAATCGCGAAATCATATCAACATTAACGGCAAAGCTTCTCATACGGCTCAATACCGTTTGATAATGCTGCATAGCCAATATGGTTGTAGGCACAAGAACAGCAACCTGCTTTCCGCCGAGTACCGCCTTATACGCCGCGCGCAAAGCAACCTCGGTTTTCCCGAATCCAACGTCACCGCAAAGAAGCCGATCCATTGGCACGCTTTTTATCATATCGCTCTTGATCTCCTCTGCCGCGTTTTGCTGCGCTTCGGTGTCGTCATATTCAAACGCAATCTCAAAATCGCGTTGAAAATCATCGTCGGGCGGAAATGCGTGTCCCTTTCGGCGCATCCGTTCGGCGTATAGCTTTATAAGCTCCTTCGCCATATCCTTAGTTGCCGATTTTGCTCTGGCTTTTGCTTTTCCCCATTCAGCGCCACCGAACTTGGAAAGCTTTATTTGACCGTCGTCCGAATGTGCGCCGATATATTTTGAAACCATATCAAGCTTTTCCACAGGTAAAAACAATCGGTCGCTGCCCGCATATCTTATATTTATATAATCTCGGCAAACACCGTCAACCGTAAGATTTTCAATGCCCATATACTGTCCGATACCATAGCTTTCATGAACTACCAAATCTCCGACTTCAAGCTCATTATAGGACATAATGGTACGGGTAGCGCCGTTTTTGCGCGAGTGCCGCTTTATTCGCTTTGCCACAGCATCTCCATAACGGCTTTCGGGATTAGCCGACAAAACCACGATTCTGGGCACGGAAAGCTCAAACCCTCTGAGCGACTCCTTCCACTTGATTGCAACCGCGCCCGACGGTATATCCAACACAGAAAAATCACTGTCGGCTCGAAGCGGCAAAACATTCATTCCGAATTCTTTCAAACGCTCCGAAAGATTTTTAGCGGCGGTTTCATTTTCTGTAATAACCACCACTCTGTATCCCGCCGTGCAATAGGATGACATATCCTCCTTAAGCAAGGAAAGATTGTCGGCATAGGAAACAAGATGCTTTGTTCTGAACGAAAACATTCCCGACAGTCTTTTACCCGAAAGTCCTTGCACTATCGAGTCAATAAACACGGTAACGTTTTTAGAGCAAAACAGTTCAAATTCAGAAATACGCTTGGAGTAGTCCGCATATTTCGACAAAATCGTGCCGTTTTCAAGAAGCTCCTTAACCGTTTCGTCGTTATGCCATTGAAACGCCTTAAGACGCTCGTTGACCGAATTCAGCGAATGTATGATTATAACGGTTTTATAATCCTCGAAATAGTCGATCATACTCACCTTTTCGGGATAGATCAACGAAATATATTTATCAATAAAGTTTATGTCGCCGCGCGACGACGTGCAGAGCGAGGACAATTCAGCTTGAAGCTCCTCTACTGCCCTATCATTTTTTGCATTTTTTATGCGTAATGAAATAATCTCGGAGAGCTTTTCGGCAGAAGCTTCGTCAAGCAGTAATTCGCGCGCGGGGAGCAGAGTGAATGACGTTATATTTGAAATAATACGCTGATTTTCCACATCAAAAATGCCCATTCGGTCTATTTCGTCACCAAAAAGCTCTATTCTGATAGGATATGAGCCGTATTTCTCCTCACCTTCCCCCATCTCTTTGTATTTTGATGAGGGCGGAAAAACATCAATAATTCCGCCGCGTACCGCAAACTGACCTGCTCCGTCAACCATATCAACGCGAAGATATCCCGCATCAATAAGATCGTTTGAAAAAGAGGAAATATCAAGCTTGGAATCCGAATCAATATATTTTATATTCTCGATCAATCGCTTAGGCGGGATAGTATATCCGAGCAATGCGTCGGGAGTTGTTATTACAGCATCGTAATCACCGCTTAAGACCCCCGCCAACACCTTGATTCTCTCGTGCTCATACTCATGGGATGCGGTAATATTATAAAATGTCAGATCGCGCGACATAAAAAATGCGGCTCGTAAACCGAATTCACTCAGCACCGACTTTATACGAACACACTCTTTTTCCTCGGGGCAAACAATAATCGCCATTTTACCAATCGATTTTTTTAAATCCTCAACAAATGCAATAGCAAGAGCATCAGATGCACCGTCGCAAAGCCCGCTTACCGAAATCGGAAGTGACTTCTGCTTATGATATTCCTTTAAAACCGACTCGGTAAATTGATTGTATTCCTTGTCCGCACGTATGCAATCTGCAAGAAAATTCATCCAAATTAGCTCCTTACAGCGAAAATTTATTGTTTTACATAAGAATTACAAATTCGCATAGCAGCATCTATATCGCCGCCAATTATTTTCAAAAGACCGTTATAAACGATCTCAAAGGTATCAAAAAGAATTTTTTTGTCCGATTCGCTGAATTCGGAAACTACCCAATCTACAAGGTCATATTCCGGATGAGGCTTTTCCCCCGCGCCAACTTTAATACGAGGAAATTTATCGGACGAAAGATGAAAAATAATATTTTTTATGCCGTTATGTCCACCGTCACTGCCGTTGCGACGCACACGAAGCCGACCGACGGGAAAAAGAATGTCATCAAAAATTACAATTATATTTTCCGGAGAAATATTATAAAATTTTGCCGCCTCGCGAACAGCTTCCCCCGAATGATTCATAGAGGTTTGCGGCTTCATAAATAAAACCCGCTTGCCTTCGACTACGGCATCGCCCACAAGAGCTTTGAACTTTGCGCGGTTAATCTTTACGCCGAGCTTTTGTGAAATATAATCTAACGCCAAAAAGCCCGTATTGTGACGCGTGTAAAAATATTTGTCACCCGGATTTCCCAGTCCGACAACCAAATAGGATATCGGCAAAACCGAAGTTGTATTACTTTCCGTACTTATTTTTTTAAACAGATCAAAAATGTTAGACATATATAAGTCAATCTCCCCTCCGAAAACCCGAGCTTACACACAAAAAATATCATTCGGCTTCAAAATTAGATTTGAATTATATTATACACTATTTGAATAAATATGTCAATTTTTATTTAAAAGCTTTTTGTTCACAAAAAATTTACATTTTTTTGGTAACATTTTTGGAAAAATATAGATATCCATACAAATTTGTGTTATAATATTTGGTGCTGCTTATGCCTATGGACATGCTGATTTGTTTAAAAGGCAGTATTTTTCATTATAAGGAGGAAATTATATGGCAAAAAAATATGTGTACTTGTTTACGGAGGGTAATTCCGGGATGCGCAATCTCCTCGGAGGTAAAGGCGCGAACCTTGCAGAAATGACTAATATAGGTCTTCCCGTTCCTCAAGGTTTTACAATTTCGACCGAAGCTTGCACAAAATATTACGAAGACGGTAAAAAAATCAATCCTGAAATTCAAGCTCAGATAATGGAATATATCGAGAAGATGGAGCAGATCACCGGTAAAAAATTCGGTGATTCCGAAAATCCTCTTCTCGTTTCCGTACGTTCCGGCGCTCGTGCTTCAATGCCCGGAATGATGGATACTATACTTAATCTCGGTCTTAACGAGGATGTAGTTAAGGTTATTGCCGCTAAATCCGGTAATCCGCGTTGGGCGTGGGACTGTTACAGAAGATTTATTCAGATGTACTCCGACGTAGTTATGGAAGTAGGTAAAAAGTACTTTGAAGAGCTTATTGATAAGCTCAAGGCACAGAAAGGTATTACTCTCGACGTAGATCTTACCGCAGAGGACCTTGCAACCTTGGCTCACCAATTTAAAGCAGAATATAAGGCAAAAATCGGCGAAGACTTCCCCGATGATCCCAAGGAACAGCTTATGGGCGCTATCAAGGCCGTTTTCCGTTCATGGGACAACCCGAGAGCAAACTATTACAGAATGCAAAATGACATTCCTTACAGCTGGGGTACAGCCGTCAACGTTCAGATGATGGCATTCGGTAATATGGGTGACACCTCGGGAACAGGTGTTGCATTTACACGTGACCCCGCAACAGGCGAAAAGAAGCTTATGGGTGAATTCCTTATGAACGCTCAGGGAGAAGACGTTGTTGCAGGTGTTCGTACGCCTATGCCTATTTCAAAGCTTCAGGAGGTTATGCCCGAGGTATTTGATCAATTCGTAAATATTTGTCATATTCTTGAAAACCATTACAGAGATATGCAGGATATGGAATTTACCATTGAAGATAAACATCTTTATATGCTGCAGACACGTAACGGTAAAAGAACCGCTCACGCAGCGCTCAAAATCGCTTGCGACCTCGTTGACGAGGGTATGATCACCGAAAAAGAAGCGCTTCTTATGATAGACCCCAAACAGCTTGATGCTCTTCTTCACCCGCAGTTTGATGCTAAGGCGCTTAAGGCAGCAAAGCCGGTTGCAACAGCATTGCCCGCATCTCCCGGTGCGGCTTGCGGTAAAATAGTATTTACCGCCGAAGATGCTATCAAAACCGCCCAAGCAGGCGAAAAGGTCGTTTTGGTTCGTCTTGAAACCTCTCCCGAGGATATTGAGGGTATGCACTGGTCGCAAGGTATTCTTACCGTTCGCGGCGGTATGACATCTCACGCAGCAGTTGTTGCGCGCGGAATGGGTACTTGCTGTGTTTCAGGATGCGGTGCTATAAAAATGGACGAAGAGAACAAGCAATTTGAGCTTGCAGGCAGAATATATAAAGAGGGTGACGTTATCTCCCTTGACGGTTCTACAGGTAATATTTACGGTGAAGCCATTGCCACAGCGCCCGCAACTATAAGCGGCGAATTCGGCAGAATTATGGCTTGGGCTGATAAATACAGAAAGCTTCAGGTTCGCACAAACGCCGATACTCCCAAGGATGCAAAGCAAGCCCGTGCTTTCGGCGCAGAAGGAATCGGACTTTGTCGTACAGAGCATATGTTCTTTGATCCCGACAGAATTCAGGCAATTCGCGAAATGATTTGTTCCGATACAGTTGAAGACAGAGAAAAAGCTCTTGAAAAATTGTTGCCCATGCAGCAGAGCGACTTTGAAGCGCTTTATGAAGCTCTTGAGGGTTGTCCGGTTACAATTCGTTTCTTGGATCCTCCGCTTCACGAGTTCGTTCCGACTGACGACGATGACATTGAGGAATTGGCAAAAGCTCAAGGCAAGTCCGTACAGCAGATCAAAGAAATTATTGCTTCTCTTCACGAGTTCAACCCTATGATGGGACACAGAGGATGCCGTCTTGCAGTTACCTATCCGGAAATTGCCGCAATGCAGACAAGAGCCGTTATCAGAGCAGCTATCAATGTTCAGAAAAATCATTCTGATTGGAAGGTAGTTCCTGAAATTATGATTCCGCTCGTTGGTGAATTCAAGGAATTGGCAGCTGTAAAGAAGACCGTAACCACCGTTGCAGACGAAGAAATAAGCAGATCCGGAGTAGATATGCACTATAAAGTAGGTACAATGATTGAAATTCCGCGTGCGGCTCTCACCGCTGACGAAATTGCAACAGAAGCTGAATTCTTCTCCTTCGGTACAAACGACCTTACACAGATGACATTCGGCTTTAGCCGTGATGATGCAGGTAAATTCTTGCCGGCATACTACGAAAACAAGATTTATGAAGACGACCCGTTTGCAAGACTCGACCAAAAAGGTGTTGGTAAGCTTGTTAAGATGGCAGCAGAGCTCGGAAAAGCAACCCGCCCCGACATTAAGCTCGGTATCTGCGGAGAGCACGGCGGCGATCCGTCTTCCGTCGAATTCTGCCACAACGTTGGATTAACTTATGTATCCTGCTCACCGTTCAGAGTTCCGATCGCTCGTCTTGCAGCAGCGCAGGCAGCTATCAAGGAGTCTAAATAATTTGGATTTATAATAAATTTATCGCCCTGACGATTTCTCGTCAGGGCGATTTTTATATATAAAGAACTGACCTTGCAAAAGCAATTTTGCAAGGTCAGTTTTCTATTAATATAATAAATCTATAAAAAATCAGTTCATACATTCAATTCCGCGAGCGCGAAATTTCTCTCTGATTTTTTCAAGGTGATCCTCTTTTGGGAGCTCTTTAGGCAACGTATCATCAATGCCTAACGCCCTATATTTTGATCTTGCAAAATCATGATATGCCAACACACGCACTCTTACAAGATTTTTCAATTCAGATACCGTATCCAAAATTTTATCGATTTCGGTATCATTAAAATTCGGGACAAACGGTATTCTAACTTCTATTTTCTTACCTAAAGCATCTATTTTCTTAAGGTTCTCCAGAAGGCGTCGGTTTGATCTGCCCGTGCATTTTTTATGTACATCCTCATCAACCGCCTTTAAATCATATAAAAAGACATCGGTATATTCTATTACCTTTTCTATATTTTCAAACGGAACGTCACCGCAAGTATCCACAGCGGTATTTATACCCTCCGCCTTCATTTTAGAAAGAATTTCACGGCAGGCATCGGGCTGTAAAAGACATTCTCCTCCCGAAAGCGTAATTCCGCCTCCGCTGGTTTCGTAGAAATCCCTATCCTCCAATAACACCTTGCAAATTTCATCGCAGGATACCGATTTACCGTAAACTATAAGTGCTTGAGCGGGACATTCCTTAGTGCAATTCTGACATAAAACGCACTTATCGCGATTTAAAATATGCTTTCCGTCTACTATTGTATGATTTTCACACACCTCGGTACATTTTCCGCAAAGAGTACATTTATGTTCGTAAAAAGCAAGCTGCGGCTTTGCGCTTATCGTTTCGGGATTGTGACACCAAACGCACTTCAAAGGACAGCCTTTAAAGAACACCGTAGTTCTGATGCCGTCGCCGTCGTGCACGGCGAAACGTTTGATATCCGTAATATTTGCAATCATAATTATACCTCTTTTTTATTATTTTTAATTTGACTCAAATTTCCAATAATAATTCCGGCAGAGATCAATATAAACGATGCAAGATATTGCCATTTAAAGATATCCTCTCCCAAAAGCAACCAACCGAAAACGCATGCCAAGAGAGGTTCGGAAAACTTAATTATAAACAATTTAGAAAGCTCTGATTCTTT
>JAZNBI010000002.1:0-2387 GCA_045586995.1 Eubacteriales bacterium
GCCACCACATCGCGGATTGTCCCTCTCACCGCCCATAGAGATGTGGTTGCCATCAGCTCTCACCATCCTTCGCTTTGTACTTGGAGCGTATGAAGGCGTGAAGCTCATAGCCAACGTCCTCCGCACCCAATGCCTTTCCAAGCCGACCAATGCAGTTGTAGCAAATTCCCCCCGCCTGCGAAAGACGGTTTTCGATCAAGGACCGGATATACGCCGACATATCTCCGCCGCACCGCTCGGCTTCGCGCTGCAGCTTGGCTTTCAAGTTCGCGTCCATTTTGACCGTGACGCGCTCGGTCATTTTTTCTGTTTTGCTCATTTGGTTGTCCTTCCTAAATAAATGGGTATTAGGGATACATCCCTAAAAAAAATGCCAATCTCTCGGATTGGCTCAGCAAGCGTTATAACACTTGCTATGCTCGTTAAAGCATCGGACGAAGTCCGCCACTTCTCTTAACTGGTGTCCATTGGATCACTTCCTTTTTGTTGATTTAGTTGGCTTCCAAATGCCTATGTAATAAAAAATCAACCTTGGGTAGAATTATAAATATCAAACTCAACATTCTTACTATTGCAAGTTGTATTTCGATGTGATATAATATACTCACAAGATAGCTATCTCAAAAAATCTTGGAGGATAGAATATGTTAGATCAAAAAGTATTTGGCGAAAAGCTTCGCAATCATAGAAAGAAGCTTGGTATGACGCAGGAAGATGTTGCAGAAAAGGTTGGTGTTTCTCCGCAGGCTATCTCAAAATGGGAGGCAGGAGATTGTTTGCCCGATTGCTTTAATTTGAAGGCAATAAGTGATGTTTATAAAATATCTGCTGATGTACTTCTTGAAACTGAATCAAGTGGTGATCTTGATGCCGTATCAAGCAAAATTGAGCAGCTTGCGACAGAATTTGTTTGGTCGATGGCAAACTATGACCGCTATAAAAATAATCTTCGCCAAGAGCTTGGCGAGGATCTTTGGGAAATGTGGAAAGGAATCTATTTTGCTGAAGTCGGCAATCGTGATAGGCAAGAGCAAAGTAAGAAGCAAGGAAATCTCAGAATTAACGGCTCATTCGGAGCGAAAGTTTGGGATGATCAAGGCATTGCTTGTGTAATTAAATCATCGCTTATAAATCAACTTTCTTCTTTTGATCAAAGCACTATAGAGGTAATGCAGACACTTTGTAGTGAAGAAGGACAAAAACTGATCTTGGCTTTGCACTGTGACACACCCACACCAAAGCAAATATTGATTGAAAAAGCCAATATTGAAATAACTCGCTTGAATGAACTGCTATTATTGTTTATTGAGAATCGCATTATTGAATTTAGTGAGGATAATCCACCGGAATACAAAGGATATATGATTAGCGGACATTGTGGTATTGTTGCGCATATGTTGCTGGCTGCGATGTATATACTCAATAAAAAGAAGTATGAGGTATCTCAGTTTATCCATGTATCAACAGACAAATAACTAATACGCCCCGCTTCATGCGGGGCATCCTTTTACCACGTGGACATCGTGTCCACATGGGGTGGTATGGGTCAAAATGACCCATACCACTTTCTTTTGCTAAAGTAGTGCGGTTGATTTTCAACCAGACCACATCATCGGGCGAATTTCGCCCGATAAAATCACTTGGTCAAAACAGCCAAGTGATTTTGTAATTCTCCTCCTCACTCTATATCCGACACGAAAATGCGAAATTTGTCCTGAGCCTCAAAAAATTTTTTTCGCCCGTCAACTTTGTCGCAAACTGCGACAAGGTAAAAAGAAATAAGCCATTCCGCACATTCGTCTTTTGAGGACAAATATGGTAGAATGGCTATGTAAAAAATATTGAATTACGGAGGATGAATTGTGGAACTCACTTACTCCGAAAGACACGGCATTATGTATCCCGACTTGGCGCTCCCCGAGCAGACCAACCACCCCATCGGCAAGTACGGCAGAATGCGCCTCGACCATCTCAAAAAGCACCGCCGCGGCACCTATACCACGCTTCTCACCTCGTGCACGCTCAATCAGCACCTCTACGAAACCGAACAGGAGGCAAAGCGGCAGATCGATCTCACCCTCTCCCGGTTAGTAAAAGCGCGCGGAATCACTGAAGAACTCAAAGCCACAGACCCTCTCATGTGGGCGCAGGAAATGAACAACGCCAAACACGATGCAGAAGAACTCGTGATGAATGAGATTATTTATAACTAAAGCAAAACACCGCCGAGAGCGACCAAATGGTTACTCTCGGCGGTGTTTATATTATGCTTTTACACCCCAAATACAGAGAGGAGTTTTTTCGTTCGGAACTATAAGTTTGTTTTCTTTAATAAGCTCCTCTAACAAGAAAGCTGCTACGTCAAGACGGTGATGGATCTTCGCAAT
>JAZNBI010000003.1:0-5036 GCA_045586995.1 Eubacteriales bacterium
CCATTTCTTATCCCAACCGGTGTTGAAAAGTAGAAAATCAGCTTTATGTGTTTTTTCACGGTATTTCTTTATAAGCTCTAAAGTTATTACTTCTCCATCTAGAAGAGAACGACAATCAACAACCAGAGCTTTACCAACGAATTGAGAAGCAGGAAAACTGTCAAGCGTAGCCTTGCCCGAAAAAATATGAGAAGGTGGATCAATGTGGGTGCCCGTATGGCTGAACATACTAAGAAGTGTTTCCTTGAAGCCGTCCTTTTCATAACTACTGGCTGGGGCGAGGATCGGAGGTTTTGTTCCAGGATATACAGGCATATTTTCTTTTATCGTATGAGTAAGATCTATTATTTTCATTTGGTTGTTCCTTTAAAATAAAATTGGCAAAAAAACAAATAGATGTAATAAACATTGAAATTTTTGATCTATTAAAGTATAACATAAATAGAAATATATTTCAATAGTTGAAGGTAATATCATCAACAAGATTATCCCGACGATTTTAATGAACTCTATAAAAATAGGCTCTGCAAAGACAAAACAAAGAAAATAGATTATTTGCATTATGGATGGGTTGATAGCATACCGAATTATCATTCAGTAGTAACATATCAACCGTACTCAATAAATGGATTGTTGAATTATTTGCGTTTAACACATATAGATGAAGAACAGGCTTGTTTTATTAGTCTTTCGAATTAGAGACGCTTGGTCGAAGTGCAAAGAAGCACCGCAAGAACGGAACAGGCTGTATCACAATGATAAACGACCACCTCTACGAGGGTAGATACACACCCTGCCTAAACGGAAAGAGAATCTCCAAAAATGTTTATGCCAAAACAAGAGAAGAGTGCGAACAAAAGCTCTCCGAGCTAATCGTGCAAATGAAAGCAGAAATCGCCAAGCTCAAAAAGAAAAAATGAAGCAGTAATGAGTGAACAAAAGGCTGACAAAATTTTGTCAGCCTTTACAAGCTCAAATGGTTGAAATGGTTTTGAAAATATGATACAATAAACTCACCGATAAATAAGAATTTGTAGGTGAATTATATGAGAACAAGATATATGAAAGTAATTTAAAAAAATACAGTGAGATAACGGAGACTGATACAATGATAAATATCCACGGAAATTTCATTGGCGGAAACATCTGCGTAAAGGAAATATTAGAAGATACGGTTTTGTTGGAAAATGAAATCCGCGATACACAGGGAGACTGGTTCTATTGGGCGTTTTGTGTTGAAGGCGCACAGGGGCGCACCCTGACCTTTAAAATGCAACAAACGCGTATTGGCTATTGGGGCCCTGCTGTGAGCCACGACCTTGCGGAGTGGAGTTGGCTTGACTCCTGCGCCGAAAATTCATTTACATATAGCTTTGGCAAGGACGAGAGCAGGGTGTATTTTGCCCACCATATGCTTTATCACCCTGAGCGTTTTCATTCCCTTTGCCAGAGTTTAAATCTAAAGGCAAAGGAGCTTTGCAAAAGCAGAAAGGGAAGAAGTGTCCCTTGCCTTCATATGGGAAAAGGAGAAAAAAGCATAATTTTCACCGCACGACATCACGCCTGCGAGTCAACGGGGAGCTATGTTTTAGAGGGCGTTATTAAAGAGCTTGTACAAAGCCCGATAGAGGAAGCAGAAATCCTTATTGTACCCTTTGTTGACTATGACGGGGTGGTTGACGGAGACCAAGGCAAGGCGCGCACCCCACACGACCACAACAGAGATTATATTGAAAGTCCGATTTATCCCGAGGTGCGTTCAATTTGCAAGCATATGGATGCAAAGGGCTGCCATTACGGCTTTGACTTTCATTCGCCATGGCACAAGGGCGGAGTGAACGATAAAATATTTATAGTGCGCAATCTGGTGGAAAAGGAAGGGGAGTTTGATGCTTTTTCCTCAATTTTCGAGTCAAAAATTAGCGGAAAATCTATGAAGTATTTTCAAAAGGACGATTATCCTCCTTGCACTAAGTGGAATCAGCCAAGCACGAGCTTTGGCTATATCGTAAACAACAGGCAGGAGTGCAACCTTGCCTTCACACTGGAAAGCACATATTTTGGTGAAGAGAGCAATAAGGTTTGCGCCGAAAGGCTTGTAGAGCTTGGAAAATGCTTCGCCAAAGCCGTGAAAAAATATGTAAAATTAACATCAAAATAAAATCTTTATTTTGTTTTCATAATCTTAATAAAACGGAACATTTCATCAGGCCCCTCGTCGGGATTGTGTTTTTCATCTTCGAACATATCGTGTTCGGGCTGAAAATACTCACACCAAAATTGGTCTATCTGGAAACCGCACTTATTTACGTAAAAATGGATATTTCGCTTCTCAAAATATGGGGTGCAGGTTTCCCAAACCTTGGTTTCGGGATGTAACGCTTCTACTTCAAGCCAAGCACCGTAACCGATTCCTTTCGTGTGTTCTTGGGGGTTAACAAAAAGAATTACCAATTCATTGTGGTTAGTTTCTTTGTCTATTTTCAAAATAACACCGCCAACTTTTCTTCCATCAACTACAATGCGATAAGTTTCATTATCGTCAGAGTCGATACAATGCTCAATAGTTTTACGGGAAATGATTTCACCGTCAAAGTCAAGATGATTGTCACGTTCTCCAAATTCCGTGGTTGCACCATACTTGAACGCCCATTGATTGTCAAGAATAAATTGCTCACGGTCATCTGCCGTAAGCGGAATAAGAGTAACCTTTGTGTTTTTCATAAAAATACCTCCAAAATAAAAAAATAAAGCCTCGGCTATTGATGCACATTAACCGAGGCTCACCCCGACACCTAATCCGGCAATTGAACACTACGGTATTCTGCCTCCGGTGACAAATATTCTGTAAATACTATATCACAAAAGTGCAAGTAAGTCAATAAACAAATTCCAATTTGTCTGGATGATGATATAGAGAGAGGGCTGGCAGAAATCAATCGTCAGCCCTTAAAATTTGCGTAGCAGTAAACAAAGAAAAAGCCTTGAAAACTTAGCGTTTCCAAGGCTTTTTTAGTAAAAAACGCGCGTAAATTCATCAAGAATTATTGACGAAAAGGCGATTTTATGATATAATATGACATATTAAGAATGAATATGGAGGAAAACGTATGACTCTGTCACAGAAGGTAAGATACATAAGAGCCGAGAGGCTACTAAGCCAACAGGAATTTGCCGATGCGGTGGGCGTTTCCTATTCAACCGTCAGCCGTTGGGAGCGTGAAAATCGCAAGCCGCAGGCGAGAGCCATCGGCAAGCTCATAATTTGGTGCAAGGAAAACGGTATAGATTTATCGGACGTGGAGGAAAACTATGGTGAGGATAAAACATAAGTTTATACATATTTTTTCGTTTTTACTGCTTTTGTGCTTGATTTTTGCGACGAGCGCGGTGGTCGGTGCGGCGGCAAGCACCCGTGAGGGAGAGCTGATTACGACGAGAAACGAATTTGAAAAAGCCTTGAACGCCGCAAAGGATGGTGACACGCTTCTCGTTGGAGATATCGACTTTAATTTGCAGGGAGAAGGTGCAGTAAACGAAGCAGAGAGAATTACCATCACAAAGAACATAACGATAAAAAACGGCAAGACGGACGGAAAAGCCGTCTTTACGGGTGCAAGCTTTCTCTTGAACGGAACAAATGTTGCAGGCAAGACGTCGGAGTTCCGTTTTGTCGGAATCACCTTTGACGAGGGCTTGAATGCCGATGAGATCACGCATACCGATTGGGAGCTTTCTTATAGTGGCGACGGCTCGTTGATTTCAAGCACGCCGATAAAGTGTCAACGCGCAATTAATTGTATCGGTAATATCAATGCAAATTTCTCCGATTGTGAATTCAAGAATTATATGTCGGTCGAGGGTGGCGCAATCTACGCATGGTATCTCGACGGCGACAATTCGCATTGCGCCTTAAACCTTACGCTTGACGGATGCAGCTTTGAGAGCAATTCGGCGCTCAATTCCGGCGGTGCGATTTATCTCCGAGCAAAGAGCAATATCCAACTCTCTGCCGTTGATTGCACTTTCACGGATAACCGTTCGGGCTTCAACGACCAAGCCACGGGCGGCGGCGCGGTTGCTCTTCACGATTGCAAATCCGAATTTAATAACTGCGAATTCAAGGACAACATCGCTAACCACTTTTACGGCGGCGACCGCTTCTTTGATTTTGGCTACGTTCCCGAAATGGGCGGCAACTTTATTCTCTACGACGATACTCTTGAGGGCGGTGCTATCCTTGCGTGGGATGGCGAGCTTTCTATGAAAAACTGCGTTTTGACGAAAAACTCCGCTTCTTATGGCGGTGCAATCGCTTTGCAAACCATTACCGCTGACATCGAGGACTGCTTGATTACGGAAAACAGAGCAGTCTCCGTGTTGGAAGAAGCGCATAAAAATAAATATCTTGGCGTGGGAAGCTGTAACGGCATCGGCGGTGCAATTTACATTGACGGCGCGAAAGATATTACTATCAGCAATACCGAAATCGCAGACAATTATGCCGACAGCGCCTATGGTGCGATTTACGCAACCTATGTTACATATGATCCCGAATTTTATGAGCAGTTTGAACTTAATTTGCTGTTTTGCTCAATACGTGACAACGCCTGTGGCGTAAAAATTTCCGAAATACAAAATGATAGCGGCTCGTGGTTATATGACACGCACGCCATCCCATATATAAACACCGTGGGCTGCCTTGTGCTTGATGAAATATACGGCGAGGACATACCGAGAAACGAACAGCCCACCGAGGAAAACGGGTACAACTTCTTCGGCAGCGCAGCTCCTGCACAGTGGTACAACGAGGAAGGTCATCTCGTACACGCCCCCACGGTTTCCACCGATTTCATCAAGGAGAAGCTCGGTGACAGAAACTATTACGGCACGTTTACGGTAGGCGCAAACAACCACGAGGTAACCTTCAAGTTCTTTATGGACGGCGTTTGCAAGGAAACCGTTGTTCTTCCTTCCGGCGTGCATCCTACGCGCCCTGCCTTTGAAAAGGTCGGCTACACGCTCACCGCTTGGAC
>JAZNBI010000004.1:0-15708 GCA_045586995.1 Eubacteriales bacterium
GCGATACTTCTCGGACAAACGGGCTGCCCTCGGGCAGCGGCACCGCTTACGCGGCCATTGCTACTTTTTCGTTAGCGTTTAATTTTAAGTTTAAGCCGTTTAAAGAGTTGCTCGGCTCTACCCGCTTATCATACCTCAAAACCCCCGTCGAAACCTTTACGCCCCCCTATAAATTTTATTCGGTTCTATTATACTTACCCATACGACGCTCGATCTCACGTTCCGCTTCCCTTTTTGCATCGGCATCACGCTTATCGTACATTTTTTTGCCTCGGCAAAGCCCTATCTCAACCTTTACGTGAGAGCCCGAAAAATACAACGACAGCGGAACTAACGTATAACCCTTTTGATTAACTAATCCGGCAAGCTTTAATATTTCGCGGCGATGCATAAGAAGCTTTTTTTCTCGCAACGGCTCGCGGTTGAATATATTTCCCTTTTCATATGGGCTGATATGAATTCCGAGCGCAAACAATTCGCCATTCTTTACACTGCAATAAGAATCCTTTAAGTTAACTGCACCATTTCGTATGCTCTTGACCTCTGTTCCGAAAAGAGCAATACCTGCCTCATATTTTTCATCAACAAAATAGTCATGATATGCTTTTTTGTTTTGAGCTATAATCTTAGAAGCACTTTTTTTGTCGGCCATATTGATCTCCTTTCTTAAAAGATGGGCTTTATGAGTATAACATATTTTTTTTCGTTTTTCAAGGGTTTTATGCAATATAACAAAAATAAACTATTATTGACATTAAGCTTTCAGGCAACAACAAGCCGACACAGAACATGTCTGCTTGTTGTTTTTATATTTCGCTCATTGATTAAAAACCAATTAATCAGTCCTCATTTTAATATTTTTATACAAATTTAAAATCAAACTTGTTTATTAACGGCATAATACAATTTCGCGTTCCGATCCTCTGCCACGTGTCAGGCGCAAGATACGGACGTCTTATATTGCCGATGTCGATGCCTCGCATGGAGATAATATCTCTTTCGGCTGCGACCTTGCCGAAAACACTCACGTAATAAACGATACGGTTTATTTCATCCTGTATCGCATTTGCTCCAAAGCAATCTCCTATTTGGACAAGCCGATTTATTTTAGCAAATTTATCCGCCATATAATTATATGATGTGGATATTCCGCCGTCGGCTCGGTTTATCATATCCGAGGTATACATAACGTCAAAGCTGTTATATATGAGTTTTTCAGGAAACAAGGAACGAAAAAGTGTCACAGAGTCACTCGAATAAAGTCCCGTTCGCACTCCTATAAATTCTTCATTCTCCAAAAGACCGAACATTGTGTCTATACTCATATGTATATTTGAATCGCTTGAAAAATTATATATTATTGTGGGCAGACCGATTTTTGCAATATTTTTATAATAACTCTTTATACCCGTAAGCTCCGACTTGCGGCAAAACGGAGCTGTGCAAAGCGCGTCATATCCTTTTGACAGAGCATATTTACCGTATTTTACAGCCGTATCCGATTGTGTAGAGCTTATGTGCGCAACAAGCGTTGCCCTTCCCTTTGCTGCCGACGCTACTATATCGTAAAGCATGGCTCTCTCTGCGTCATCCAACAAAAAATACTCGCTGACGCTTCCGCCCACCAAAAATCCGCAAACACCCGAGTTAAGCGCGCTTTCAACCATATTGCACAACGCGTTTTCATTTATTTTGTTATCCTTGGTAAACGGCGTAAGCAAGGCGCAAAAAAGCCCTCTGAATTTTTCCATCATACACCTTTTCAGTTAAAAAAGGCGTGAAAATCTATTGTTAATTATAGATACGCACGCCCTTTAGTATTAATTTATTCGAAATATTTCACTGCCGACTTAAAAATACCCATATCGTAATTACCGTCGACATTTTGGTAAAGTCCTTTACCGATACGCTCGGAGTGACCCATTTTTCCGAAAACGCGTCCGTCGGGTGAGCAAATACCCTCAATAGCATATGCCGAATCGTTCGGATTAAATCTCACGTCATCAGTGGGATTGCCGTCCATATCGACATATTGAGTTATAATCTGACCGTTTTCAGCCAAACGCGCAACCGTAGCGTCATCAGCAAAAAATCTTCCCTCGCCGTGAGAAATCGGAACGGTGAATATATCTCCGACCTTCGTTTCGGAAAGCCACGGAGATTTGTTTGAAGCCACTCTTGTACGAACGATGCGCGATTGATGTCGTGCGATCGTATTATATGTAAGAGTAGGACAGTTCTCGTCGGTATCGATAATTTTACCGTAAGGAACAAGTCCGAGCTTTATCAACGCCTGGAATCCGTTGCATATTCCTCCGACAAGACCGTCGCGGTTCTCGAGCAATTCGGTAATTTGCTCTTTTATAGCATTGTTTCTGAAAAATGCGGTTATAAACTTACCCGAACCGTCCGGCTCGTCACCGCCCGAAAATCCTCCCGGAATAAATACTATCTGCGATTCCTTTAATTTTTTAGCGAAATATTCGATAGAATCCGAAATTCCCTTTGACGTCAAATTGTTAATCACTATGATCTCCGGCTCAGCTCCGGCATCTCTTATCGCCTTTGCGGAATCATATTCGCAGTTTGTTCCCGGGAAAACGGGGATAAGCACCTTCGGCTTTGCTATTTTAATTTTTGACGTTAAGTTAGATCTGCCCTCGTAAGAGAAGGTCGGGATCTCAGAATTCTTTGACGGAATATTACAGCTGAATACCGGCTCTAACTTGTTCTCATAAATATTTAACAATTCGCCTACGGCTATTTTTTCGGCTCCGAAGGTTATCTGCATATCATCGGTCGTTGTTCCGATAAGTGTGCCTGCTTCTGCGTCACCATCTATTTCAAGTATAAAAGAACCGTATGCATATCCGAAAATATCGCTGTTTGTAATGCTCGGATCGAACTTAAAGCCGATATCATTACCAAAGCTCATTTTCATAATTGCCTCAGCAATACCGCCGTAGGTGGGAGTATACGCCGCAAGAACCTTGCCCGAACGCATAAGCTCTGTAACCTTGTCGAAGTTTGCCTTCAGTGAGGAAATCTTCGGAAGCTGATTTTCATCATATTCGGTACTGATCAAAACCACCTTATGACCTGCGCCCTTAAATTCGGGTGAAATTACATTATGAGTTTTACCCGTTGTTACCGCAAAGGAAACCAACGTCGGAGGAACGTCCATTTTTTCAAAGCTTCCGCTCATAGAATCCTTACCGCCGATGGCAGCAATACCAAGATCTTTTTGAGCCATAAATGCTCCGAGAAGCGCCGAAAACGGCTTTGCCCAACGTCTTGAATCCTTTAACGGCTTTTCAAAATATTCCTGGAAGGTCAAATATACGTCATTAAAATCCGCGCCCGTGGCAATCAGCTTTGAAACCGACTCAACCACTGCAAGATATGCGCCGTGATATGGACTTTTTTCGGATATGAACGGATTAAAGCCCCAAGACATAAAGGAGCAATCGTCCGTATATCCCTTTTCCACCGAAACTTTATTTACCATTGCCTGTATAGGCGTTATCTGATTTTTACCTCCAAAAGGCATAAGCACGGTGCCCGCGCCTATGGTAGAGTCGAAACGCTCCGAAAGTCCGCGCTTTGAGCAGACGTTAAGGTCGGAAGCGAGCTCTCTTATACCGTCTTTAAAGCTTGCGGGTATGTTGCGTTCGTATTTTTGGCACTTTGGTACGTCTATCTCAATATGCTTTTCAGCTCCGTTGGAATTAAGAAATTCACGGGAAATATCGACGATATTCTTGCCGTTCCAACGCATAACCAAACGCGGCTCTGCCTTGACGGTTGCAACGACCGTTGCTTCAAGATTTTCGGAATACGCAAGAGCGCAAAAACGTTCTGCGTCCTCTTTGGCAACAACTACTGCCATACGCTCCTGAGATTCGCTTATAGCGAGCTCTGTTCCGTCGAGCCCTTCATACTTTTTGGGAACTGCATTAAGATTAATGTCAAGACCGTCTGCAAGCTCTCCCACTGCAACCGAAACACCGCCCGCGCCAAAGTCGTTACATCTTTTAATAAGGCGGGATGCCTCGCTGTTACGGAAAAGTCGTTGAAGCTTGCGTTCCTCAGGCGCATTTCCCTTCTGAACCTCGGCTCCGCAACTTTCAAGCGACTGTATATTGTGCGATTTTGACGAACCGGTCGCACCTCCGCAACCGTCGCGTCCCGTTCTTCCTCCGAGAAGAATGACGATATCTCCGTCAATAGGAGTTTCGCGTCTTACGTTTGCTTCGGGAGCCGCGGCAATTACCGCTCCTATTTCCATGCGCTTTGCCGCATATCCTTCATGATATATCTCATCGACCTGACCTGTGGCAAGACCTATCTGATTGCCGTATGAGCTATATCCTGCAGCCGCCGTTGTAACAAGCTTACGTTGCGGCAATTTACCCTTGATAGTCTTGGAAACCTCTTTAAGCGGGTCGGCAGCGCCCGTAACACGCATTGCCGCGTATACGTAAGCACGTCCTGACAACGGGTCGCGAATTGCTCCGCCTATACAGGTTGCCGCGCCTCCGAACGGCTCTATTTCGGTCGGGTGGTTATGTGTTTCGTTTTTGAAAAGCAAAAGCCATTTTTCGCTTTTACCGTCCACCTCTATATCCATTTTAACGGTGCAGGCATTGATCTCCTCGGATTCGTCAAGCTTTTCAAGCTTGCCTGCCTTTTTGAGATATTTTGCCGCGATAGTCGCGATATCCATAAGATTTATCGGTTTGGTTCTTCCGAGTCCTGCGCGGGTATCAACATATTCGCGATATGCACGCTCTATCATCTCATCTTCAAATTTAACGTCATCTATGGTAGTTAAAAATGTAGTGTGACGGCAATGATCCGACCAATATGTATCTATCATCTTTATTTCGGTGATTGTGGGCTCGCGTCCCTCTCCTCTGAAATAGTCGCGGCAGAAGCGGATATCATCGATATCCATTGCAAGACCTCTTTCCGAAATAAATCTTGCAAGTCCGTCATCGTCAAGCGAAATAAATCCATCAAGCGTTTCAACCTCGGTGGGAATAGCATAGTCCGCGCGAAGCGTTTGCTTTTCCTCAAGTCCCGCTTCTCTTGCCTCGACGGGATTTATAACATACTTTTTGATTGCCGCGATTTCGGATTCGTTAAGTGCACCGTAAAGCACGTAAACCTTTGCGGTTCTGACTGTCGGGCGTTCTCCGCGCGAGATGATCTGTATGCACTGTGCCGCGGAATCTGCTCTTTGATCAAACTGCCCGGGGAGATATTCCACAGCAAAAATATTTTCTTTACAAACGCCCTCGGCATCTAAAGTGCCCGAAACCGTATCAAGCTGCGGCTCGGAAAATACCGTAGTTTTTGACAACTCAAAGAGCTCGGGTTCTATATTCTCAACGTCATAACGATTTATTATTCTGACGTCGGTAAGAGAAGCTATCCCAAGCAAGGATTGAGCATCATGACAAAGCGCAGAGGCCTCGTTAGCCAATCCTTTCTTTTTTTCAACATATATTCTATATACCATTATATTTCTCCCGTATAAATTTTACAGACCTTTTGCCGACATAGCGCGAGCGCCAATGTCCTTGCGGTAAAAAGCGTTATCGAATTTTACCTTTTCGACCTCGGAATATGCCTTTTCAATCGCGGCCTCAAGAGTATTAGCGCATGCCGTTACGCCGAGAACGCGTCCACCCGAGCTTACAAGCTTACCGTCTGCAAGCTTTGCGCCGGCCACGAAAATTTCAGAGCCGTCGCTTTCTTCGGGAAGCGTTATCTCAAATCCCTTTTCGTAATGCTCGGGATATCCTTTGGATGCAACGATCACGCAGCACGCTGCCCCCTTACTGAATTTCACCTCGGCATCGGCCAGCGTTCCGTTTGAAACCGCCAGCATAATATCGAGCAGGTCACTCTCCAACAACGGAAGAACCACCTGAGTTTCGGGGTCGCCGAAGCGGCAATTATATTCAATCACCTTAGGCCCGTTTTCGGTCAGCATAAGCCCGAAATAAAGGCATCCTTTAAACGGTCTGCCTTCTGAAAGCATTGCATTTACCGTTGGCAAAAAAATCTTTTCCATACATTCTTTTGCAATTTCATCGGTGTAAAAGGGATTGGGGGCAATCGTACCCATACCGCCTGTATTAAGTCCTTTATCACCGTCAAGAGCGCGTTTGTGGTCCATGGAGGACACCATCGGCACAATTGTTTTACCGTCGCAAAACGCAAGAACCGAAACCTCGGGTCCTGAGAGGAACTCTTCAATTACCACCTTGCTTCCGCTTTCGCCGAACACCTTATCCTCCATCATAGAGATAACGGCGTCCTCTGCCTCTTGCTTGGTTTGAGCGATAATAACGCCCTTGCCGAGTGCCAAGCCGTCGGCTTTAATAACCACAGGAATTTTACAATTTTCAATATATTCGAGTGCCTTGCTCATATCGGAAAACACACGATACTCCGCAGTGGGAATCGAATATTTTTTCATAAGCTCTTTGGAAAACGCCTTGCTTCCCTCTATTATGGCGGCATTTGCATTAGGGCCAAAACAAGGAACGCCTACGGCGTTAAGCGCATCTACCGCGCCGAGGACGAGCGGATCATCGGGAGCGACCACCGCGAAATCTATTTGATTTTCCTTGGCAAAGGCAACTATTTTTTCAATATCCTTTGCACCTATATCAACACAGACAGCATCCTTGGCAATTCCCCCGTTTCCCGGCAAAGCGTAGATCTCTGTCACGCGGGGATTTTTTTTCAATTTTTTGATTATGGCGTGCTCACGTCCGCCGCCACCTATGACCATAATTTTCATATTGATCTCCTTGAACAAAGCATGAAGAAATTAATGGTGGAAAAGACGCATTCCCGTAAATGCCATAACCATACCGTATTTGTCGCAACATTCGATAACGGCATCGTCACGAATTGAGCCCCCCGGCTCCGCGATATACTTAACGCCGCTGCGCTTTGCTCTTTCGATGTTATCGCTAAAGGGGAAGAATGCGTCGGAGCCCAATGCTACACCGTCGATAGAAGCAAGGTATTCCTTGATTTCTGCGTCGGTTAATGGTTCGGGCTGAGAAGTAAAGTACTTCTGCCAATTACCGTCGGCGCAAACATCCTCTTCGTTGCGGTTAATATAGCCGTCGATAACATTATCTCTGTCGGGTCTGCCGATTGTATCCTTAAAGGGAAGATTTAAAACCTTATCATGCTGACGCAGGAACCATGTATCTGCCTTGGTACCCGCAAGACGGGTGCAGTGAATTCTGGACTGCTGACCCGCGCCCACACCGATCGCCTGACCGTCGACTGCATAGCAAACGGAATTCGATTGGGTGTATTTAAGGGTGATGAGAGCAATTATAAGGTCACGAGCTGCGCTCTCGGGCATATCCTTATTTGCGGTAACGATATTGGAAAGGAGCTCGCGGTTGATTTCAAAATTGTTTCTGCCCTGCTCGAAGGTAATGCCGTAAACCTGCTTGCGCTCGATCTCGGCAGGAACAAAATCAGGGTCAATTTTAACGATATTATAGTTTCCGTTTCTCTTTGTTTTGAGAATTTCAAGGGCTGCGGGGTCGTAACCGGGAGCAATAACGCCGTCGGACACCTCACGCTTGATCATCTTTGCGGTGGTTACATCGCATACATCGGAGAGGGCTACCCAGTCACCGAAGGAGCACATTCTGTCGGTACCTCGAGCACGAGCATAAGCACAAGCGAGAGGAGAATCGTCAAGACCCTCGATATCATCAACAAAGCACGCCTTCTTAAGCTTATCGGAAAGCGGAATACCCACTGCTGCAGATGTGGGACTAACGTGCTTAAAGGAGGTAACGGCAGGAAGACCTAACGCCGCCTTTAATTCTTTAACAAGCTGCCAGGAATTGAAGGCATCAAGAAAATTTATAAAGCCGGGTCTGCCGCACAAAATTTCTATGGGCAGCTCGGTGCCGTCGTGCATATAAATTTTGGAGGGCTTTTGGTTGGGGTTACAACCATACTTAAGTTCGAATTCTTTCATTTCTATTCTCCTTCAATTACTTATTCTTGTTTATAATAATATCGGTGGTTTTTCCGCCGTCAAGAGGAATCTGACGAATGTAAAGAGAAACCTTATTATCTTCATTCAAGCTGTTCCAAACGGTTTCTGCCAATTCCTCTGCGGTGTTGGGGAGTTCAACCTCCTCCGGCTCGCCGTAGAAGGAAGGAATGGGGTTGCCGTCGCATTTATAGGTGTGGATAAAATGACCTATGCCGTTTTCGGGAACATAGTTATAGAAATATCTGTTGCACGCTTCGGGTCTGCCGTTTGCGCTCTTGAGGATTGAAAGCTTATATGTAAAGGCATTTCTTGGGAAACTGTAATAAAGGATACCCGAAATACGGGGGGTGAAGTTGGGAGAATCGGGCTCAAATTCACGTGTCATAAGGGCATCTTCAAAATCCTTACCGCCGTTTATAAAGTCATAGATCGTGTTTGTCTGGTCGCCGTTGGTGATAATATCGATATTACCGCCCTTTGCCGATAAATAAGGATTATAGATAATGAGAGAGGGGTCGGAGAGCTTGGACTCATCGAACGCCTTCGTTCTCATACCGCCTTCAAAGCTTTCAAACACACGGTTGCGGCTGTTTTCGCTTCTGCCCATTATAAAATAGGCAATCATTGCGCTCTTGCCGTCTTTAGATTTGCCGATAACAATACCTCTGCCGGGATAAGAATTTTCTTCTAAGAGTGTTTTTAAATCAAATAAAGCCATAACATCCACCTAAATATAATTAATTAAATTTCTGAACAAACTTTTTCAAGGGCTGCGGGCAGTATCTTCCACTCTGCCTCCTGCATTACCCTCTTCTGGAGAATTTCGGGGGTATCACCCTCCAAAATCTCAACCGCCTTTTGCATAATGATTTTTCCGCCGTCGGGGATTTCATTTACAAAATGCACGGTAGCGCCCGTCACCTTAACTCCATATTCCAAAGCGGCTTCGTGGACGTGAAGTCCGTAAAATCCCTTGCCGCAAAAAGACGGAATGAGAGACGGATGAACATTTATTATTCTGTTGGCAAAATGGGAGGTGAACCTCTCGCTTAAAATGCACATAAAGCCCGCAAGAACGATAATATCGGTATTGTTTTCTTCCAATACCCTTATTAGGGTATCTTCAAAATCAGCACCCAGCTCTTTTTTGCTGCAGATTGCGGTCTTGACACCTGCTCTTTCTGCACGAGTCAAAGCAAAGGCGTCGGGATTGTTGGAAATAACAAGACCGATTTTACCCGATTTTATAATTCCGTTGTTTTGTGCATCGATAAGAGCTTGAAGGTTTGTGCCGCCGCCCGAAACCAAAACTGAAATATTCTTCATTCTTGTTACCTTATATAATGCTGATCTTGTTATCGGATTTTACTATCTTACCGATAACATATGCATCTTCGCCGTTGGCTTTAAGAATTTCGATTGCTTTTTCGGCGTCATCCTTTGCCACAACTATGCTCATGCCAACACCCATATTGTATGTATTATACATATCTCTTTCGGGGATATTGCCTGTCTTCTGCAAAAGCTCGAAGATGGGGAGAACTTTTACGCACTTCTTCTCGATCTCTGCGCCGAAGCCATCGGGAATACTTCTCGGAATATTCTCATAGAAGCCGCCGCCCGTAATATGTGAAATGGCACGAACTCTAACATTATCAAGAAGTGCCAAAACCGGCTTAACATAGATTCTTGTGGGGGTTAAGAGAACCTCGCCGATAGATTTGCCGCCCAGCTCCTCATAGGTTTTATTAAGGTCGCAGTTTTCAACGTCGAAAACCTTGCGAACAAGAGAAAATCCGTTTGAATGTATACCCGAAGAAGGAAGGGCGATGATAACATCTTCTTCTTCCATAGTTGTATTATCGAGAATCTTCTTTTTGTCAACAATACCAACGGCAAAGCCGGCAATATCGTAGTCCTCTACCGGCATCATACCGGGATGCTCTGCGGTTTCGCCGCCGATAAGTGCCGCTCCCGACTGAACACAGCCCTCTGCAACACCACCTACGATTTCTGCAATTTTTTCGGGTATATTCTTACCGCAGGCAATATAATCAAGGAAGAAAAGCGGCTTTGCGCCAACACAGATTATATCGTTAACGCACATAGCAACAGCATCAATACCGATCGTATCGTGCTTGTCCATAAGTATTGCAAGCTTAACCTTTGTTCCGCAACCGTCGGTACCGCTTACCAAAACGGGTTCCTCCATACCGCCTGGCAGACCAAAGCAACCGCCGAAACCGCCGATATCTGAGGCGACGTTTGAGGTCATTGTCCTCGCAATATGTTTTTTCATAAGTTCAACCGCTTTATATCCGGCGGTAATATCAACGCCCGCCGCTGCATAACTGTCTGATTTTGAATTAAGCATTTTCTATAACCATAACCTTTCTTTATTTGTACTGAAAGATATAAAAGGATCTTATTCCTTACCCGTCCAGCAATATGTGCACACCTTACACGGGTCTATTCCTATCGACTGAATTATACCCTCTATCGTTTGATATTGAAGCGAGGTCAAATTCAACTTTTTGCAAATCGCACTTCGCATACACTTCCCGCGCTCGGTATTGGGATTTATATATTCATCAAGATGCTTTTCGCCTTCAAGCCCCTCAAGCTCGGAAATAGTATTCCGTGCAATCAAATCCATTTCCGATGTACTTCTCGAAAAATTCAAATACTTACAACTGAACATAATGGGAGGACACGCCGAACGCATATGAACCTCTTTTGCTCCGTTATCAAGCAAAAATTCCGCAGTTTCGCGCAGTTGTGTACCCCTTACGATACTGTCATCAACAAAAAGCAATTTTTTACCCTTAATAAGCTCGTTGACCGGAATAAGCTTCATTTTTGCTATCTGATTTCTGAGCGACTGCTTGGCGGGCATAAAGCTTCTGGGCCAAGTTGGCGTATACTTTATAAAAGGACGTGCAAACGGTATGCCGCTTTCGTTTGAATATCCGATAGCGTGCGGCACGCCGGAATCAGGAACTCCGCAAATATAATCAACGTCCGGTAATATTCCGTTTTCTTTTTCGTTACGCGCCATAATATGACCGTTACGTGTACGCATAACCTCAACGTTAATACCTTCATAGCAGGAATTCGGATATCCGTAATAGGTCCACAAAAAAGCGCAAATACGCATTTCCTTTTGCGCGGGCGACAAGCTTTCATAGCCATCGGGGGTTAATTTTACCACCTCACCGGGGCCGAGCTCATATTCGTCCTTATAACCGGTTTTTTGATATGCAAAGGACTCAAACGACACGCTAAAGCCGTTTTTATTCTTTCCTATAAGCACAGGAAGACGTCCAAATTTGTCCCTTGCAGTAATTATTTCACCTTTATCTGTCAGAATGAGTACAGACAAAGAGCCGTTTATTCGTTCGTTAGCGTATAAAATACCGTCCTTGAAGTTATCCTTTTCGTCGATCAATGCAGCAACGAGCTCATTCGAATTCACCCTGCCGCTTTCCATTGAAGTGAAATGTCCTTTTCCGCGGCTCACAAATTCCGAAGTAAGCTCTTGCATATTATTAATGATACCGATAGTACAAATTGCATATACCCCGTGCTTTGAATATATAAGGATCGGCTGCGGGTCGGTATCGCTTATTGCACCGATACAAGCATTTCCTTGCATAACGGTGATATCATTTTCAAATTTTGTTCTAAAGGGAGAATTTTCTATATTATGAATATATCTTTTAAAGCCGTTTTCAGCAGAATACGACGCCATACCGCCTCTTTTCGTGCCAAGATGCGAGTGATAGTCCACTCCGAAAAACGTATCCATAATACAGTCCTTCTTTGAAACGATTCCAAAAAAGCCACCCAAAATAATTTCCTCCGTTTAATGCTTTATATATGTATTCCTATCCTTTGCTTAAGCAAAAAACATTTCGGAAAGTGCCATCGGCTCGATATATTGTCCGTCCTTATAAACTCTCATATTTCCCGATGCAACCTCGTCAATAAGAATGACTTCGTTATCGTTATAACCGAACTCAAACTTTATATCGTAAAGAACGAGTCCCTTCTCAAGAAGGTCGTCGGCAACTATTTTTGTTATTTTACGAGTCATTTCTTTAACCGCGTCGTACTGTTCACCGCTCATAACTCCGAGAGCAATAAGTCCGTCGCGAGTAACGAGCGGATCGCCCTTTTCGTCGTTTTTAAAGGTCATTTCAACATAAGAATCAAGGTCTGCGCCTTCTTCGACATAGTCACTGTATCTGCGGAAAAAGCTTCCGACAGCTTTGTTTCGGCAAATAACCTCAAGTCCCTTTCCGAAGGGAGTTGCGGGAAGAACCGTCATAGTAGTATTTTCAAGGTCAGAGCTTACAAAGTGCGTTTTGATGCCTGCAGCGTTCATTTTTTCGAAATAGTATGTAGACATTCTTAAATTTATATTTCCGACGCCCTCGATGCTCAAACCAACCGTGTTTGCACCCGGATCGAAAACACCGTTTTCACCGGTAACATCATCTTTGAATTTAAGTAAATATTTGCCGTTGTCAAGCGCAAATACATCCTTTGTTTTTCCGCGATAAATAAGCTTTTTGTTTTCCATAACCGTTTTCTCCTAATATTATTTATTGAATTGCGCGGAAACCTCCGCATCTTTTTCCAAAACAGATTTTCTCATATTCTCTCTTGATTCGGCAAGCTTTTTCGCGAGCGACGGCTCGGAAATTGCCAAGATCTGCAAAGACAACAATGCGGCATTGGCTGCTCCGTCTATAGCTACAGTTGCAACCGGTATTCCGGTAGGCATCTGAACGGTCGACAAAAGGGCATCAATGCCGTCGAGATTATTTGATTTAACCGGTATACCTATAACCGGAAGTGTGGTATTTGCGGCAAGTACGCCTGCAAGATGAGCTGCTTTTCCCGCAGCGGCGATAATAACTCCGAATCCGTTTGCTTGAGCCGAAGAAGCGAATGCTTGAGCTTCGGCAGGTGTTCTGTGCGCAGAATATACGTGTACTTCGTATGAAACTCCGTATTCGTCAAGAATATCCGTAGCTTTGCGAACTATCGGAAGGTCGGATGCACTACCCATAACAATGGCTACTTTCTTCATAAAAATACCTCCAAAAACAAAAATCGGCAGCTCAGGTATGAGTGAACTGCCCAGACGGTCGACAAATATTCCCTATGCTTCGCTGCGTTAATTCGCGCAAATGCTTCCGTCGTTCACACAAGGTTCGAAAATCAGCAAAATTCAAGCCGAAAACAAATCAACCGGCAAAAAATTACATACATATTATACCACACAATACACATTAAAGTCAATCGGTTTTTTTAGTTATTTTATATTTTTGTTCAGTGTGTATATCTGTTTGTTGCTTTTACTGTTATTCTTAGTCAAAAGCAAATAATCGCAATAAAGGTTTGACATTTTCAAAATATAGGTGTATAATATAAGTTGATCTTTTTCGGAGGTTTCAACATATGAAATATTACAATATGAAAATTGCGGGATTAAACCGCGCTTTACCGATCTGTCCTTTGAACGACAAGTTATCTATAGGTGCTTTTGTAATTTTCGGTGACCCTGAGCTTACCGTCGCCTGCGCGGCAGAGCTTCTCAAAATAGCTCCCGAGTATGACTATTTAATAACGGCAGAAGCCAAGGGTATTCCGCTCATTCACGAAATGGCGCGCCAAAACGGCGATTCTACATACTTTCTTGCCCGCAAAGGTCCAAAGCTTTATATGACGGGAATTATGGAGGTTGCGGTACAGTCCATTACGACCTCAAAGGTTCAAAAGCTTTACTTGGATACCGCAGATGCCGAAAAGATGAAGGGCAAAAAAATTCTTATAGTTGATGACGTAATATCAACGGGCGAATCGCTGACAGCGGTTGAAAAGCTGGTTGAAAAAGCAGGCGGGATCATATGCGGACGCATGGCAATTCTCGCCGAGGGTGACGCGCAGGAGCGCACCGACATTAAATATCTTGAAAAGCTTCCCCTTTTTGATTCAGAGGGAAACGTCTTGTGCTGAAAGAAGGAGTTATATATGGCTGAATTATTTACAAAAAATGATATGAGAAGCTGCTATTGCGCTGAATTATCCTCTGCGGATATCGGTAAAAAGGTTTGCGTTACCGGTTGGTCGCAAAGACAGCGCGACCTCGGGTCTTTGATATTTATAGATCTTCGCGACAGAACGGGAATCGTTCAGCTCGCATTCGACGATAAAACCGACAGAGCGCTTTTCGACCTTGCCTTCGGTGTTCGTGCCGAATATGTTCTGTGCGCCAAGGGTGTTGTCAGACACAGAGGAGAGGGTGCTGTAAACGCTACACGCTCTACCGGAGAAATCGAGATCGCCGTTGAGGAGATGAAAATTCTTTCAAAGGCGTCAACTCCGCCGTTTGAGATAGTCGAAAGCAGCGACGTACGCCCCGAGCTGCGTTTTAAGCACCGCTATCTCGACCTTCGCCGCCCCGATATGATGAGAAATATTATAGAACGCTCAAAGATGGTGAAAATAGCCAGAGATTATTACGCCGAAAACGGCTTTATCGATATTGAAACCCCCGTACTTGTAAAGCCGACTCCCGAAGGAGCAAGAGATTATTTGGTTCCGAGCCGTGTGCACAACGGAAAATTCTATGCCCTTCCCCAATCTCCTCAGCTTTACAAGCAGCTTCTTATGGTTTCGGGATTTGATAAATATTTCCAGATCGCCCGTTGCTTCCGTGACGAAGACCTTCGCGCTGACCGTCAGCCCGAATTTACGCAGATCGACACAGAAATGTCCTTCGTTACCGAAGATGACGTTATGAATATGCACGAGGGCTTTATAAAATATCTTTTCAAGGAATATTTCGGCAAGGAATTAAAGGAAAAGTTCATCCGTATGCCTTGGAAAGAAGCTATGAACCGTTTCGGTTCGGATAAGCCCGACATTCGATTCGGATTCGAATTGACAGACCTTTCTCAGTTGCTCTCAAACACTGCGTTCAAGGTCTTTGCAGACACGATTTCGGCAGGCGGAAGCGTTCGTGCTATAAACGTCAAGGGCGGAGCAAAATTCTCCCGCAAGGAGATCGACAAGCTCGTCGAATTTGTTAAAACCTACAGAGCCAAAGGTCTTGCTTGGCTCAAATGGGCAGAAAGCGGAGAGATTTCTTCATCATATTCCAAATTCCTGACCGACGAAGAAAATGAAAACATCAAAAAAGCCGTCGATGCTTGCCCCGGTGACCTTATTATGATAGTTGCCGACAAAAACAAGGTAGTTTTCGACTCTCTGGGCGCGTTGCGTTGCGAATGTGCAAAACGTCTTGGTCTGCTTAAAAAAGATGACTTTAGATTCTTGTGGGTGACCGAATTCCCATTGCTTGAATACAGCGAAGAAGACGGACGCTTCTACGCTATGCATCATCCCTTCACTATGCCTATGGACGAGGATATTCAATATCTCGACTCCGACCCCGGCAGAGTTCGCGCAAAAGCATATGACATCGTTTTAAACGGTTCCGAGCTTGGTGGCGGCTCTATACGTATTCACGACGGTGAGCTTCAATCCAAGATGTTTTCGGTACTCGGGCTCTCGCAGGACGAAGCGAATGAAAAATTCGGATTCTTACTTGAGGCATTTAAATACGGAGTACCTCCGCACGG
>JAZNBI010000005.1:0-5903 GCA_045586995.1 Eubacteriales bacterium
CCATAAACACCCTCCATTAATATACATTTTATCGAATATATACCTAATTGACAACTTCTCTGATTTGGTATATACTTATATAGGTATATATTGAAAAGCAGGTTTTATTCAATGAAATTACTGATCGTTGGTTCGCGAAGCATCACAGAGTTTGACTTATCACCGTATATTTCTGCGGATATTGACACTATTATCAGCGGAGGTGCAAATGGAATTGATAGTTTGGCAGAGCAGTATGCCGATTTGCACCGTCTATCTAAATATATACTCCGCCCGCGCTATGACCTCTACAAACGTTCCGCACCACTCCAAAGTTTAACAAAAAACACACAACTTTAAAAAATATCAAATAAATTTTCCGTAAGATGTTGATTTTTCAACATCTATGGTGTATAATACTATCATATGTGAAAAAATACAATACGGAGATAGTATGATAGACCGTTTTGAAAAATTTTCTTTTGCGATATCTGAGCTCCATAGGTATCTGAATAAAATAACAGCTGATGAAATGGAGCGCTATGGTCTTAAAGGTCCGCACGCCATATATCTTTTTGTCCTGTACCGCTATGATGAAGGCATAACCGAGTCAGAGCTTTCCGAGCTTTGCTTTAAAAACAAAGCCGATGTATCCCGCGCAATAGGAAGCTTTGAGAAGAAGGGCTTAATAGTCAAAAAGGGAGGGACAAAAAATAACTACCGTGCACAGATAATGCTGACCGAAGACGGTATAAAGGCGGCTAATGCTTTGCAAGAGCGAGCCCATGTGCTTATAGATCGGGTGGGAAGCGGCATTACCGATGAAAACCGAAATATACTTTATGAAACGCTTGGGCTTATTGCATCGAATATGCGTGATATGGTTGATTAGACCAAAAAACGGCAGCAGAATATTTTTTCACTTGTCAAGATAGAATGTATAGAAAGGATTATTTAAATTATGAGTAATTTCGTTATATATACCGACTCCGCCTGCGATCTTAAGCAGGATGTGCTTGCGGCTTGGGGTATTCCCTCCGAGTCACTCACCTTCAGATTCACCGATTCCGACGTTGAGTATAAGAATGATGATATGTCGATAGAGGAATTCTATCAGAATATGATCAATGGGCGCGTTGCCAAGACGGCAGCAATAAACTCTCAAACCTTTGTTGAAAGCTTTGAGAAGATACTTACCGAGGGACAGGACATTCTTTATATCGGCTTTTCCTCGGGGCTCAGCACGACCTTTAACTCCGCTCGCATTGCGGCAACCGAGCTTGCAAAAAAATATCCCGAAAGAAAGGTTATTGTTGTAGATAGTCTTTGCGCTTCCGCAGGGCTGGGTCTTCTTTTAAAGCTTGCCGTTGATAAAAAGGACTCCGGAGCATCTATTGAGGATGTTGCTGAATATATCGAAGGAATCAAACTCAATATTTGCCATTGGTTTACGGTAAATGACCTTGTTTATCTTAAACGTGGCGGCAGAGTCAGCGCAGCCACAGCGCTTGTTGGAAATATGCTTGGTATAAAGCCGGTTCTGCACGTTGATAATGACGGACATCTCATAAACGTAACCAAAGCGAGAGGCAGAAGAGCATCTATTGTTGCGCTTGCTGATAAGTATACCGAGCTTGCACAAACTGCAGGCGAGGGAAAAGTATATATTTCTCACGCATTCTGCGAGCAGGATGCACGTGAACTTGCAGGGATTATCGAGCAGAAGCACGGCGTAAAAACCGAGATCATAACCGATGTCGGAACAGTTATTGGCGCGCACTCCGGTCCCGGAACTCTCGCACTCTTCTTCGTCGGCAAAGAAAGATAATCGTAAGGAGTAAACTATGTCTAATTATAAGAACACCACCGAAAAGCGTGAACCAACATCAATAAAGCATCATACAACTCATGCAAAGACCTCTGCAAAGAAGCCCGCAATGCCAAGCATCCATATGAAGCCGGTGCAGAAAAAGAATACTATCAAAACAATAAAGATTACAAAACCCGCAAATTCGAAAAAAGCACCGCCCCAGGAAAAGAAAAAATACGGAGGTATAAAATATCTCGGCGGACTTCTGTTTGCCAAAATGCTTCGCGGCGGCACCTCAGAGCTGAGATCCAATGCTGAGGAGGTAAATAAGCTTAACGTTTTCCCCGTTCCCGACGGTGATACAGGCGATAATATGCGTATGACTATCGAGAGCGGTATTGCCGCAATCGAAAATCTTGATACCGATGACCTTGCCGATGTTATGAAGGTATTTTCACACGGTATGCTCATCGGCGCAAGAGGAAACTCTGGCGTTATCCTTTCTCAATTTTTCGCCGGTATGTCAAAGGGACTCCAAAGCGAATCAAAAGCAGACCCTGCGGCTATGGCGCGCGCACTTGAGATGGGCGTTGAGCAGGCGTATTCCTCGGTTATGACACCTACCGAGGGTACTATACTTACCGTAGCAAGAGAGGCGGTTGAATATGCGGTTGCAAATATGAGTCCGAAAAGCACCATAAGATCGCTTTTTGCCGACCTTGTAAAGGAAATGCACGAGTCGCTTAACCGCACCCCCGAAATACTCAAGGTTCTTAAGGATGCGGGCGTCGTGGACAGCGGCGGAGCGGGACTGTTCTATATTATGGATGGTATCAACCGAGTTCTTAACGGCGAGGAGGTTGCCGATACAGGCAAAACACCGATGCAGTCGGCCGCGCCGTCTATTGGCAGCGGAAGCTTTGGCCCCGACAGCGAGATGACCTTCGGATATTGCACCGAATTTCTTCTTCAGCTTCAGTCATTCAAGGTGAATATCGATAAATTTGACGTTGATATCATAAAAAACTATCTTGCCGAGATCGGTGACTCTATAGTCGCCTTCAAAACCGATAGCATAGTAAAGGTGCACGTTCATACAAAATGCCCCGAGCGCGTGCTTGCACACGCCAGAAAATACGGCGAATTCTTGACTATTAAGATAGAGAATATGTCGGTTCAGCACTCTGAAAATAAGCTTGAAAATGAGCAAAAAGCTGACACTGCCCCCGAAGAAAAAACCACCCTTGGTGAGCGCAAGAAATACGGTATAGTCGCCGTAAGTAACGGAAACGGGATATCTGAGGTTTTCCGAGAATTCGGCGTTGACCAGATAGTCGAGGGCGGGCAGACAAATAACCCCTCAACAGGTGAATTCCTTGAAGCGTTTGATAAAATACACGCCGAGCATATCTTCGTTCTTCCCAACAACGGAAACATCATTCTCGCGGCAGAGCAATCCGCCGAGATATACGAAAAAGCAAAAATACACGTCATTCCCGCAAAGAATATCGGCGCAGGATACGTTGCCGTTTCCACAATGGACTTTGAAAGTGACAGTCCCGAGCAGATCATAAACGGAATGCTCGAGGCAATTGAGCGAATAACAACGGGATACGTTTCTCCCTCGATCCGCGATGCCGACCTTAACGGTATACATATCAATAACGGTGATACCATAGGAATCATCGGTAAGGATATCGTAGTTTCGGATGCGGACAGAGAGCTCTCGGTTCTCGGCCTTGTCGCAAAGCTTATGGAGGAGCAGGAAAAGTATATGCTTACTGTATTCTTCGGTAAGGATTCCGTAGAAGAGGAACGCAATAGCATAAGCGCACGCATTGTCGAAAAATATCCATCCCTCGAGGTATATTTCATAGACGGCGGTCAGGAGATTGCCCCCTATATATTCGTAGCCGAATAAGTATAATAAAACACAAAAAAGAGCTTTTGAAAATCAAAAACTCCGATTACTGACAAAGTCTATCTCTTGCTTGAGATAGACTTTGTTTTTTTTAAGATAGAGTGACAGTAGATATACTAAAATCTTCTTCCGTATATGCTTTCATTAAATTTTTGAAAAAAGCAATATGATGGTAAGTTAATTTTTTGATAATTTCAGTTCGGCGAATTGAATTTACTTCTTCAACACTTTTTTGCACCAAGTGCGTTTGTTGCATTTAGGACACTTTAAGTAACGTGTTGTTCCCATGTGCATTGCGCTCAATGCCTCTGAATAGGTAGGTACAATTTCGTGACCGCAATTTTTACACTTGTAAGCACCTACACTGACTTCAAGCTTTAACGCATAGAAGCACGGTATTAAAAACACAACGCAAATACCGAGAATGGTGACAAGCTGCCACACTCCTTCGGGAATCAAAAATGCAGCAATAAAGATACCTGCAAATAGTGCCGTCATACTCACGATCATAATTGCCCACATAGAAGTCCAAATCGTTTTGTTCTTCTTCTCTAATTCTTTTGCCATATCAAGCAAAAGCTGTTCGTTTTTCTGATTGTTATTTTCCATATTGATTTTCTCCCCACTTAATAATTCATTTACACTGATGCAAAGAATATCACAGAGTTCAAGCATTATCGAAGAATCGGGCATTGTTATACCCCTTTCCCATTTGGATATTGCTTTATCGGTGATACCCAGTTTTTCTGCCAACTGCATTTGTGTTAAGTTTGCCTTTTTTCTGCACTCGGCAACGAATCTTCCGATCTTTATTTGATTCATAGGATGCCTCCTTTCGCTTTCAGTATAGACAATTAGGAGAAGAAAAAACACATACCATTGGTTTAGTGAGGAGAAGTAAACCTATGATAGAGTGAAAATTGACCGATAAATTCAAATCTATTGATAAGATTATATCATAGAACCGTATGTTTTTCAAGTGAAATATTCGGCCTCTGCCGAATGTGAAATAACGCGCTATCGCACATTGTGAAATATTGCTCCTTGCAGTCGCAATGTGAAATGAAATTTGCCCACATTCGCGTCAGCGAATATTTCACAGCGAAGCTATTTCACTTGCCCGCAAGGGCAAATTTCGTTGAAAAAAGCACACATTGTCTTGGTAGACAAATGTGTGCTTTTTTCTGCCTTAAACGGGTAAAAAGGTGTCTAAACATAGGTAAAAACGAAAATAAGGTGTCTAATTTTATGATCCGTATGCGCCCAACAAGGACAATAGCGCTTGAATGATACCGAATATAAATAATGCTACAGAAACAAATAGTAAAATACTGCCTATTTTACTATTTTGGGATTTGAAATGCTTTCCACAAAAAAACATAGCAATACAAAGGGGACTAAACATTACGAAAGCCAATAGTCCTTGAACGCGTTGATTGGCAGCAAAATCGGGGATGGATCCACTTTGAACAAGACTGCTGAGCGCAGAAAAGCCAATTAGAAAAACCACAAATATTGCTAACGCAATTATACCGATTTTTTGATTTTTATCAAGTTTTTTCATTTCATGTTCTCCTTTGCAGTGTTAATCGAGGCAATCAACATTCTACGAATAGTTCCACACTGATTATAAAGTTCTTTTGCAATCTCGCGGTCAAGTAATTCGGATTTTACAAACAATTCAAGCCAATATTCCGTTTCATAGCACTCTTTCAAGGCAATCTGAAATTTGGCAACAAAGTCGGCTTTGCTATGAGCATAATTCGCTTCGTGAATATTTGCACCGATGGAGGTAGAGGAACGCTCTAACTGATTGACAAGAGAATAGTGACCATTTATTTCGTCGCACATTTTAATGACTTTAACCGCAAAATCTGTGGATAGGTCACGGAGTTTCGAATCTGCCATCATAACACCGCCTTTCTGCCGCTATTATATCATAAACTCGTTAGCTTTTCAAGTGAAATATTCGGCTTACGCCGAATGTGAAATAATTCACTCCGTGAATTGTGAAATATCTCACTTCGTTCGATGTGAAATGAAATTTGCCCACATTCGCGTCAGCGAATATTTCACATTTGCAGAGCAAATATTTCACAGCGAAGCTATTTCACTTGCCCGCAAGGGCAAATTTCGTTGAAAAAAGCACACATTGTCTTGGTAGACAAATGTGTGCTTTTTTCTGGTGGGGGA
>JAZNBI010000006.1:0-8290 GCA_045586995.1 Eubacteriales bacterium
CGAAATCTTCGTCCCGTAAGGGACGACCTTCTACAACACACAATCACACAATTTAATACGGAGAGATATCGAAGTGGTCATAACGGGGCTGACTCGAAATCAGTTTGCGAGCAATCGCACGCGGGTTCGAATCCCGCCCTCTCCGCCAAAAAGCAGGAAGCATCCTCAATCGAGGGTGCTTCTTGTTTTTTGCGAGAATACAAAAGTCAGACAGCGAGAAAAATCTCACCGTCTGACATAATCCAACAAACATTTATGAAACCATTTCAATTTTAATCATACTGCCGCTTCTTTTATTACTAGTTCAGTTTAACGATTTATATCAAAAAACATTCTTTCTTCACTTTCTTTGCTAAACAAAAAGACCTTGTTGGGCTTGAGCGAATAATTCACGAACTCCGAGCTCATATCCACGTTACTGTCAGCATTGATTATTGAACGAATCGTAGATTTTATCGACGACGGGTGAGTGGAAACAACACTCACGTCGCGTCCCATTACCTCAACATTGATCAGCCGACATTTCATCGGGCCGTCATCGCAAAGTACAAAGCCCTCGGGGCGAATTCCGACAAAAACATCCTGATCGTCAATTCCCGCAATGTCAAGCACTGCATCGTCGCCAAGATAAAGCTTGCCGTCGGTGACTTTGCCGTTAAACACGTTGATCGGGGGTGTGCCGAGAAATTTTGCAACGAAAAGGTTTTTGGGATCGTCGTATACCTCTTGCGGCTTTCCTATCTGCTGAACGACGCCCTGATTCATAACTACGATTATATCAGAAATACTCATTGCTTCTTCCTGGTCGTGCGTTACAAATACCGTGGTTATTTGAGTTTCTTTTTGAATTCTCCTGATTTCCTCTCTCGTCTGCAATCTCAAGCGCGCGTCCAGATTCGAAAGCGGCTCGTCAAGCAAAAGCACGCGGGGCATTTTAACAAGCGCGCGAGCAATAGCAACTCGCTGCTGCTGACCGCCCGAAAGCTCGCTCGGCTTGCGATTCATAAGCTCATCGATTTGAACCAGCTTTGCTACTTTGTGCGCTCTTTGGAGCATTTCTTCTTTTGTCAGCTTTTCCGCTCCCTTGAGATTTTGCAACGGGAACAAAATATTTTGTTTAACCGTAAGATGAGGGTACAGCGCATAGTTTTGGAAAACCAAACCGACGCCGCGATTTTCGGGAGAAATTTCCGTGACGTCATCCTCTCCGAAAAATATTTTTCCGCTCGTCGGCTTTTGCAATCCGCAGATCATATACAGCATTGTGCTTTTACCGCATCCCGAAGGTCCGAGCAAGCCGACAAGCTTGCCGTCCGGAATGTCAAAGGAAAAATCATTTACCGCCACAACGTCTTTACTGCTTTTTTTATTTGTTGACGGAAAGATCTTCGTTACATTTTGTAAAACAACCTTCATATAGCAATTTTCCTTATTAATAAACTATTTTATAATTAATTTCCCTCTGTGCCCAGCTGCCTTAGCACATCGTCTTTATAACTCACAAATTTAATGCTTTTCAAGTCATTATAGCAGATTTTTTTATGAATTTCAAGTACCAATACATTTATAATTACATTAATTATACTTAAACCGATTATTTTTCTCCAAAAAATCCAACAATCCCAAGCATCCCTCGTATATATCATCGAAAGCAATATCGAATCTGTCGCTGTACCAAGGGTCTGCAACATCTCCCGGCCGCGCGGTAAAATCCATCAACAGATGCACCTTTTTATCTTTATCATCGGGAATAATAGAATTTATATTGCGAATGTTGTATTTATCCATGGCTATTATCATATCGTATCTTTCATAATCACCCGCGCACAAACGCCTTGCGCGTTTATTCCCGCACGAAATTTTATGCTTTTCAAGCTCGGCGCGGGCAGGTGGATAAATGGGATTTCCGATACCGTTGTATATTTCCTCATTACTTGTAGCACAGGACTCCACATAAAATTCATTCTCAAGACCTCGCTTTTTCAACAAATCCTTAAAAATGAACTCCGCCATAGGCGAACGGCAAATATTGCCGTGACAGACAAATAAAATTTTTATCATTTTTCTCCTCTTTGTACAAAAACGCGTTAAACGTAATATTTACATAATTATTTTTAAGAAAAGAAGCCGTAGATAAGTCCTCCGCACACTGCAGATACTATAATTAAGAGTATCGGTGAAAATTCTTTCTTTCTCAGCCGTTTATAAAGAGTTGTTATCGCAATAAGTATTATCAAAATAGCTATTGCAATAAGGTCAAATTCAGGTGTTTCTCCAAGACCTGCGCACGCGTTATAGGTAAAATAAACGCCTGTCGCCAAAATCAATCCCATAATACAGGGCTGAACTCCGTTTTGAACTGCTTTGAAGTATTTATTTTTAACTAAATTTTTCATCAATACGGCAACCGCAAGCATAATAAAGAAGGCAGGAAGAACGACCGAGAAGGTAGCAATCATTCCGCCGAGAACTCCACCTTGCATACTTCCGATATACGTCGAGGTATTTACCATAATAGGTCCCGGGGTCGACTCACTGATAGCCAAAAGATTTGCGAACATTTCTTCGCTCATCCACCCGTTTTTCAGAACCGCTTCCTGAATAAGCGGAATAGCTCCGTATGCGCCGCCAAACGAAAAAAGTCCGATTTTTAAAAATTCAAGAAAAAGCTTGAGATAAATCATTTTATTTCATCCTTTCCCTTGTTTTTTTGCTTTGCCAACGGAAATATCAAAGCTCCCGCCAAGCCGCTGACAATTATAAGATAAACAGTTGAAATATGAACGCCTATAAAATTCATTGCAAGCACAAAAGCAAAAAATACGGCTACAAAACAAATTTGTATAAGCTTCGCTTCGGATGATTTGAGCATTTTTCGTATAAGCTTTATTCCCGCTTTAATGATCAGCAGACCGACAGCTACGCGTATGCCCTTAAAAGCATTTGCAATGATATTGATCTCCAAAAAAGATTCGAAAAATTGCGAAATCAGAAAAATAATTATAAAAGACGGTGTAACTACACCCAACGTTGCCGCAACAGCTCCCCAAAAGCCGCCCATTTTATAACCGGTATAAGTCGAGCAATTAATAGCAATAGGTCCTGGAGTTGACTCGGCAATAGCCGTAATATCCATCAATTCCTCTGATGAAAGCCACTTGTTCTGTTCAACGCAAATACGGTCAATAATCGATATCATTGCATATCCGCCGCCGAACGTAAAAAGTCCGATTTTCGCAAATGTCAAAAAAAGTTCCGCTAAAATATGCAGTTTTCGCTTTGAGCTTGTTTCCTTTTCGAGCATAAAATCTCCATATCTCCCTGTATTTCTAAAAGTTTTCTATAAATCTCGGATTACAGTGTGTAGAGCTTGTAAAGCTCGGCATATTTACCGTTTTTCTCGATAAGCTCTGTGTGAGTTCCCTGCTCCTCTATGCCGTTTTCGGTTAAAACGATGATTTTGGTTGCGTTTATTATCGTAGTAAGACGGTGTGCAATGGTAAGCGTGGTACGCCCCTCCGACAAACGAACAAGCGACTGTTGAACAAGGCGCTCGCTTTCGTTATCCAAAGCGCTGGTTGCCTCATCAAGAATAAGTATTGAAGGGTTTTTCAAAAAAACGCGAGCAATCGAAATGCGTTGCTTTTGACCGCCCGAAAGCTTTACTCCGCGCTCTCCGACATAAGTATCATATTTTTCTGGCAACCTTTCTATAAATTCATCAGCGCCCGCAAGGCGTGCCGCGATCTCTACCTCCTCGCGCGAGGCATCCGGTCTGCCGTATAAAATATTATCCATAACGGTTCCCGAAAAAAGATAGACATCTTGTTGCACGATACCGATAGCAGACCGTAAGGAGCGGAGCGTAAGATTTTTAATATTCTTGTTATCAATGGTAATACTTCCGTCCGAAACCTCGTAAAAGCGAGGAATGAGGTTGCATATCGTGGTTTTTCCGCTTCCCGAAGGACCTACAATAGCAATATGCTCCCCGGGATTTATGGTCAAATTTATATTTGAAAGAACCTTTTCGCCTGTTCCCTCATAAGAGAAAGAAACATTTTTAAACTTAACAAGTCCTTTAACATTTCCTATATCTTCAGCCATAGGCGAATCAACAATATCCGGCTCTATATCCATAACCTCGCAAAAGCGCTCTATACCCGTGATCCCCCTTTGAAACTGCTCGGTAAATTCTATAATTCTCCAAACAGATTTCATAAAGGTCGCAATATAAAGTAAATAAGCCGTATAATCAGCAATCTTTATTTTCCCATCAATAAGAAAGAGCGCACCGATACCATAACGGTTATATACAAAATACCGTCAAAAAGCTTATTTGATGCGGAAAACGTACCCATAATTTTATATGCAAGCCGCTTTATACCGAAGAATGTTTTATTACCCTCATCGAACTTTCTTTGTTCTATATCCTCATTGGCAAAGCTTTTTACAACGCGGACACCCAAAAGACTGTCCTCGACTCGCGCGTTAAGCTCGCCTATTTGAGAGCGTTGCTTACGGAAAGCAGCTCTCATTTTACGGTTAAAGTAATATGCGACAATAAGCATTGGAGGAAGTACGGCAAAAACAATAAGCGTAAGCGGAACGCTATACGTCATCAAAATAATAAACGGAACTATAATTTCAATGCCCGCTATAAACAATTCCTCGGGCCCGTGGTGAGCAAACTCGGTAACGTCAAAAAGGTCCGAAGTGATTCTTGACATAATTTGACCGATCTTGGTGTTATCGAAATAATTGAATGACATTTTTTGAAGATGCGAAAACAAGTCGTGTCGCATATCGGTTTCGATTTTTGTACCCATAATATGACCGTATGTAGCCATATAATAGCTCGCAGCGGTATTGATAAGCCGCAATACGAGATATATTCCGCCGATTATAAGTACAATTCTGACCGTAAGCGAAGCAAGGTCGTTCATTGCCATATCGGTTATATACCTTACAATAAGCGGCAAAACGATCTCGCAAAGAGTTGTCAATGCCGCGCAAAAAAGGTCAAACACAAGAATCGGGATATATTTTTTGTAATAAGGGAGAAAACGTGCTACAAGCTTTTTATTTGAACTTTTTTTCTTTTCCATAAATCCCCTCGAAAATTATTATTAATTGTGAAAAAAGCACGCGAACGCGTGCTTTTTTCACAATACTAAATTATTCACGTTCAAGAAATCTATCGGCACTATAAAAACATGCCAATATAAAATTGGTGCCGGAAGCGGGGGTCGAACCCGCACGGTATCGCTACCACTGGATTTTGAGTCCAGCACGTCTGCCAATTCCATCATTCCGGCGCACAATCTATATAACGTTTAATATTATAACACGATATAATAAAAAAATCAACTGTTTTTTTTATTTTTATTGAGATAAATTTTAAAAGATATGTTGACATGCATAAAATGATACAGTAAAATAAAAGTTGAACACTTTTTATAAAAACAAAGGATGGTTTTGTTATCGAAAATTATAAAAGGCAAATAATATTTATGGTTTAACTTTTAATAGTATTTAATATGTCTTTAAATCAGAGAAATGAGGTGGATATTATGTCGGATGAAATGAACAAAAAGCTTTTTGATTTGCTTGACAATCGACGATTTTATGAGTTTATGAAGCTCGTAGATTCCGTTAACGCTGTAGACACCGCTGATTTTCTCGAAACTCTTGAAGATGACAAGCTTATTACGGCATTCCGAATTTTAAAAAAGGATTCGGCAGCCGATGTTTTTGCCGAGCTTTCTTATGAAGCACAAGAGAGGATCATAACGGTTGCAACCGAGCGAGAAACCTCGATGATAATCGAAGATCTGTTTGTGGATGATGCCGTGGATATGTTGGAGGAATTGCCCGCAGGAACAGTAAAAAAAATTCTGCGCTCCGCGCGTCCCGAAACACGCGCCATAATAAACAAATTTTTAAGCTATCCCGAGAATTCCGCAGGCGGCATAATGACCGCCGAATTTGTTGACGTTAAAAAGAATATGACTATTTCAAGCGCAATAGAAAGAATTCGAAAAATAGGTATTGACAAGGAAACCGTATACGTTGCCTATGTTACAGACTCTGCACGTAAGCTTCAAGGCATTATTTCCTTAAAGGATATGCTATTTGCTTCCGGAGATGATTTGGTTGAAAATATTATGACAAGCGATTTTATTTTCGGCCACACTCTCGATGACAAAGAGGAGATTGCCGCAACGATATCCAAATATGACCTTTTGGCGTTGCCTATCGTTGATACCGAAAACAGACTGGTCGGCATCGTAACCGTAGACGATGCTATTGACGTCATCGAAGAAGAAGCTACCGAGGATATTGAAAAAATGGCAGCTATTACACCTGCCGACAGACCTTATATGAAAACCGGCATTTTTGAAATATTTAAAAACCGTGTTCCTTGGCTTCTTTTGCTTATGGTGTCGGCAACGTTTACAGGAAGTATTATTCAGCGTTATTCCGACGCATTGGGCGCTTATATGGTTTTAACCGCATTTATTCCGATGCTTATGGATACAGGCGGAAATGCCGGAGGGCAGGCGTCGGTTACAATTATACGCGGTCTTTCACTCGGAGAAATCGAAATCAAGAATATTTTAAGAGTTATTTGGAAGGAATTTCGAGTTTCGTTGCTTTGCGGAATAACACTTGCCGCCGCTACCTTTGTAAAGCTTTTGATTTTTGACCGTCCCGGATTGCTCGTTGCTCTCGTTGTTTGTGCGACTTTACTGATTTCTGTCATTATAGCAAAGGTTATTGGTTCTACTCTGCCCATCGTCGCTAAAAAAATCGGATTTGACCCCGCTGTGATGGCAAGTCCCTTTATCACCACTATCGTTGATGCACTTTCACTCGTTATATATTTTCAAATTGCGACTGTATTCTTGAATATATAGTTTTTCCATTTGTTCTGTCATAGCATTTAAAGTAAAATACTTTTCGTATCTTTCCAATGCATTGCGGCTCATTTGGCGATATTTTGCTTCATTCAAAAGTATATTTTCAAACGCATCCGCTATGGCAGATGCGTTTTTTGTCGGCACGCATATCCCATTTTCCCCGTTTTTAACCATAAATGTATTTCCTCCGAAATCGGTTGCCACTGCCGGTATTCCTATACTCATTCCCTCCGAAAGCGCAAGGCAGGAGGTTTCTGTTCCGTATGAACAATTGACGTTAATATCGGTAATAGAAAAAAGCTCGGACACGTCGTTAACGAATCCGCAGAAAATAACTCTTGAGGACAACCCGAGTAAGCTTGACCTTGTTTTTAAAGCATTTTCGTTCTTTCCCGTACCCACAATCATAAATTTAAAGGGATGACCGCGTTCTTCGCATATTTTTGCGGCATCAAGAAGGGTGTCGTGCCCCTTGTAATCCTCTAAACGAGCAAAAATCGAAATCACCTTTTCATCCTTCTCTATTCCGTATTTTTGTTTTGTTGCAGATTTTTTCGCTTCATCAATCATTGATATTCGCTCAACTCCATTGATTATAACCTTGATTTTATGATTTGGCACTCCCATTTCCTGCAAATTTTCCCTCGCCGCTTCTGCTACCGCTATAATTTTTGTTGAAAGAATCGAATTCGCCACGCCGCATATTATTTTTAAAGGAGTACGCTTAATTATATTCGGAATTTCAAAACAGCAATGACGCGTATATATTCTTGAAGGAACTCGCATACAGTACGCAGCTATACGTGCCGAAAGAAATGCGTGCGTGTGCACAATATCAGGACTATAATCCTTTATTATATCTATAAATTCTCCTATACTTTTAATATCGAATGATGAATCGGCTGAATTTTTAATAAAAAAAATTTTACACCCCAAGGTCGAAAGCATTTCAAAAAGCATACTTCCCTTTGGAAGCGCAACCGCTATGTCAAATTTTTTTCGGTCTATATACTTAATTTGCGATATAAGTAGCTTGCCCGCGCCTCCGATATTCATGTCACTTATACAATGTAAAATTTTTATCATATTTTCTCACTTCCTTTTTATAACATTATTTGTTATAAATCTAAAAAAAATGCAAGAAATTTATTTGAAAAGGGCTGTTTGCAAAATTGCAAACAGCCCCGACCTTTTTTCTTACTTCATATTAAGCGAAAAGGTCAAATACTTTAAAGGTTAATTATTTGGATTTAATGTCGTTTTCGTATTTCTCAATCATCTTCTTGACCATCTGGCCACCGATTGAGCCTGCCTGACGAGAAGTGAGGTCACCGTTATAACCTTGATTAAGATTAACTCCTACTTCG
>JAZNBI010000007.1:0-2232 GCA_045586995.1 Eubacteriales bacterium
GCCTTTATGAAACGGCCTCGGCAATCGGTACGGTCGGTCTTTCACTTGGCATAACTCCGTCACTTGGTACTGTATCACGAATCATTTTAATTGTTCTGATGTTCTTTGGACGTGTCGGAGGACTTACCTTGATTTACGCCACCTTTGGCGGTACAAAGAAAAATATATCGAAGCTACCGATAGATAAGGTAACGGTAGGATAAGGAGAAAACACTATGAAACATAAATCAATTCTGCTCGTAGGAGTTGGCAATTTTGGAAAGCATATCGCAAGAAAATTCAATGAGCTTGGACACGATGTGATGGCAATCGACCAGAACGAGGACAGAATCAACGACGTGATGCCGCTCGTAACGAGCGCACAGATTGGGGACAGTACAAACGAGGAGTTCCTTTGCACGCTCGGTGTGGATAATTACGACGTGTGTATTGTGACCATCGGCGGCGATTTCCAAAGCTCGCTTGAAACGACGTCCTTGCTAAAGGAGCTTGGAGCGAAAAAGGTGGTCTCCCGTGCAGAGCGCGACGGTCAGGCAAAGTTCCTTCTCCGCAACGGCGCGGATGAGATCGTATATCCCGAAAAGCAGCTTGCTTCTTGGATGGGAATACGGTACAGCGCAGACCATATCCTTGATTATATTGAGCTTGACGGCGAACACGCAATATTTGAAGTCACTGTACCGAAGGAATGGATCGGTATGACGGTAGGACAGCTTGATATCCGCAGAAAATACAAGATCAACATTATGGGAATTAAAAAGAACGGCAAATTTTCTGTTTCTATTACGCCGGATACGGTGCTGACCGAGGACAAGACCTTAATGGTTGTCGGAGAGTATAAGGCACTGCAAAAGTGCTTCCGCATATAAACGCAAAATCAAAATCAATAAGGAGGTGGCATAATGATAGTTCGGGATATTATATTGATAGTTGCAGTTCTCGGAGTGATGGTTTTCGGTTTTTTTGTGATGAAACGGCTTGATAAATTCCTTGACGAGAATAGGAAAAGAATTGAACAAGAGGAGAAGGAAAAAGCACCGTCCTGTCTTATGCTCACCACAAATATGTCTGATGAGGAGCTTTTAGAGCATATCCGTACATATGAAAAGCAGCACGGAGACGCACATATTACCCTATATCAAGACAAGGACGAGCTATATAACGAACTGTTTGAAGGCAAACGGTAGATTTTTTCATAAATTTATGATATAATGTATGCAGAAAGTCTTGCGATGCAAGCCTTTGTGCTACGCACTACCGCACCTTGTGCGGCTGCATAATTGAATCAAGTCGTAAAAATGCCCTTGCAAGCAAGCATTTTTACTTGTGATATAATAATTGAAAACAATGTACGGCAGCTTGGCAGAACATCCTGTTTTTGTAAGTTACGTACAGCTTGCTATGTGAGTAAGGTGAAATGATTGCGCTTCGTTGAATACGGGAAAGAAAACCATGAAAAAATCGTGCTTTTGCACGGTGGTGGATTATCGTGGTGGAATTATGAGGACGTAGCAAAGTCGCTTCAAAATGAATATCATATCATTTTGCCAATACTGGACGGTCACGCCGAGAGTGATAAACCTTTTACCACAATAAAGGATAATGCTAAGGAGATTATAGAATATATTGACACGCGTTGCGGAGGCTCTGTTTTACTGATCGGTGGTTTATCCTTGGGAGGACAAATTTTGTTGGAGGTTCTATCCGAGCGGAATGATATTTGTAAATATGCCATAATTGAAAGTGCGCTCGTCAGACCGTCAAAACTAACATATTCTATGATCAAGCCGACATTTGGTAGCTGTTATGGCTTGATAAAGCACAAATGGTTTTCCAAACTTCAATTCAAATCACTTAAAATTAAACCCGATTTGTTTGAGAGTTATTTCAAAGATACTTCTGCCATATCAAAAAAAGATATGATTGCTTTTATGCAAGCCAACTCTTTGTATTCTCTAAAGGAATCGATAAAGAACTGCACCGCAAAGGTTCATATATTTGTTGGTGGAAAAGAAAACAGTTCGATGATAAAATCTGCTGAAGATATTCATAGAGCATTGCCGCAGAGCTTGTTGCACGTACTGCCCAAATGGTATCACGGTGAGTTTTCCATAAATCATAGTGAGGATTATGCAAGCAAAATAAGAGAAATCGTCCACGATTGATTTATAAACATATGAAATAAGAAATCGAATTCAAGAATAAGGAGGAAGGGCTTATGAAAAAAACGAA
>JAZNBI010000008.1:0-3389 GCA_045586995.1 Eubacteriales bacterium
TGAAAGCCCTGACCGATTCCAAGACCGACGCACATAACCAACATAGAAAAACGGTTTACAACGCTTATTGCCGCAATTGCCGCATCTCCGAACGGCTTTGTCAGGTTGTTTACCAAGCCGTTTGAAACGGAAGAAAGTCCCTGTCTTATCAGTGAAGGGAAGCCGACCTTCATAATCGAAAAATATATTTTGAAATCCTTGCTGACGGCTTTTACGGAAACCGTGCTTTGCGCCATACGCAGATACAAAAACAGAAGTATGAAAAAGCTGATCATCTGAGAAACGGCGGTAGCAATACCCGCGCCCGCTACTCCTAAGTCCATAACCTTTACGAGCAGGTAATCTCCGAAAATATTTAAAATTCCGCCCGAGCAGAGGCCTATCATCGAATAAAACGCTTTGCCCTCATACCGTAAATTGTTGTTAAGTACTAAAGAGCATATCAAAAACGGGCAGGCGATAAGGACCCAGAAGCCATAGTCCTTGGCATAAGGCAAAATCGTTTCGGTGCTGCCTAAAATATTCATAAGAGGGGTTAAAAATATAAGTCCGAGAACCGTAAGCGCGGTTCCTGTTACAGCACCTGTAAAAAAAGCAGTAGAAACATATTCGGTTGCCTTTTTGACATCCTTGTCAGCAAGCGCCTTGGAAACATAAGACCCCGAGCCGTGCCCGAGCATAAAAGCTATGGCTTGTATTATTGCCTGAAGCGTAAACAGTATTCCCGTAGCCGCTTGCGGGCTTTTCCCCAGCTCTCCGACAAAATATGTATCCGCCATGTTGTATATTCCGGTTATGAGCATTGAGATAGTCGTCGGTATTCCAAGCATAACAATAAGCCGCGATACCGGAGTTTTTGTCATTTTTTCATAGTGCTTATCTGAATTTGTCATTTTACATCCCGATTCATTTTTGATTTTTTGCGTTTGCTACTGTAAAAGTACAACTCAATAATTATAGCATTTTTTGCCGTGATTTGTCAATTGTAATTTTATAAGGTTTATGTTTTCTTTTCAAAGCTGTTTTTGCATTTGGGGCAATGAATAATTATCTCTCCCTTCCCCTTGGGCACTCTCAGTACAGCCCCGCATTTGCATTTGAAATAACGATGTGTTTTACGGTCGCGATATTTATTTTTTTGAAGCTTGAAAAAATCCTTGGGCTTTTTTATAAGCTTCATATAAGCTCTTAATTCTTTTTCGCGTTTTATATGATTTCTCGACAGCGTGCGGAAAATCGAGTATGTCCACAAAAGAGTATAAACGACAGCCAATGGAAAACGCCATATGAATAACGATACTGCCCAAACGGCAAAGCCGGCCCACATCAAGTGATGTGATAGGGTATCCTGACCGTGTCTGCCGTACATAAAAATCTGTATGCTGCGCACGAGCTTTTCAAAAAAACGATTCATAAGCCCCCCGGAAAAATGATTCTCAAAATAACAGTTTAATTGTAGACCGTTTTTGTAAATATGTCAATGACTTTAAGGAGAAATTCATAAAAGCTTTGATTTTTTCATTTGGTAGACACTTTTAAATCATAAGACGGTCAAAAATAAGGGCGAGAGTGGGAATTCGTCTAAAGGTTAATATAATTCTTGAAAAAAGCAGCGGTATGTGATATAATAACGTTTAAAGTCATTAAAAGTTACCGTCGGAGAGAGTTTATGAGAAATCATTCTTCACATTACATAAGAAATTTACTGTTGCCGTGTCTTACGTTTTCGATTATCACCGGTATACTATCGACGCTGTTGATCACTGCATTTCAATGGTCTGCCGAGCGGATAATACATATATCGGTTAAAATTTACCACGCTGTCCAAGCCAACCCTAAATTGCTCCCTTGTCTGATACTCGGGGCGGCTATTATCGGTTTTTTATCAAGCATTATTTTGAGTGTATCCAAAAGCTGCCGTGGCGGAGGGATTCCTACATCGGTAGCGGCAATCCAAGGTGTTGTCAGCTTTAAGTGGCTTACAAGCATTTTATTGCTTCCGTTTTCCGCATTGCTATCATTTTTGTGCGGTATTCCTCTTGGAACGGAGGGACCTTGCGTTCAGATGGGGACGGGTGTGGGAGATGGAGTAATTCAACTTTTCGGCAGAAAAAAGCATATAGGTTGGCGTCGATATATTATGACAGGCGGTGCTTCCGCCGGATTTTCTCTCGTAACCGGAGCCCCCATTACTTCGATTGTTTTCTCTATGGAGGAGCTCCACAAACGATTTTCTCCGCTGCTGTTTTCTGTAGCATCAATATCCGTAATATCAAGTCAGATATCCTCGCAAATACTTACCCATCTCGGTTTTAAATCTTTCGTATTATTCAATATTGATGAGCTTAAGCCAATTCCCGTGGCACTGTTTTTTATTCCGCTTGTAATAGGACTGCTTGGAGGAGGATGTTCAATATTATTTTCTAAAGCATATCACAAAATTGACAAGCTTATCCGAGTTGAACTTGCGGATATAACGGTAAAAATAAAGGTTCCCATCATTTTTGTATGTGTGGCATTGATTGGATTTTTTGTTTTCGAGATTTTAGGAACAGGACATTCTCTTCTTGAAAACGTCTTTGAACGTCAGATAGTATGGTATATTCTTATCATTGTTTTCCTCGTCAGATTAGTATTGATGATGATTGCAAATACTGCAGGTGTAACCGGCGGAATATTTCTTCCGACGCTTGCATTTGGTGCTATTGTCGGTTCTCTTTGCTCAGAGGTGTTTATTTGGATGGGTGTGATTGATAATGAGCATTACATTATGTTCGTTATCCTTGGAATGATCTCCTTTCTCGGTGCTACCTCGAGAATCCCGATAACTGCTTGTGTTTTTGCAATAGAGGCTTTAAGCGGAGCGAATAATATCCTACCTATAATCATTTCTACCACCGCTGCTTTTCTCATAGCAGAGCTATCGGGAATAAAAGATTTTACCGACACCGTTGTGGAAATCAAAGAACATGCGATGCATAGAGGGAAAACGCCGCATATTATTGAAGTGCCGCTAACGGTATATGAAAATTCCTTTGTAGTAGGAAAAGGATTGAATGATATCCTTTGGCCCGTGTCTTGCGTTGTGCTTTCGATAGAACGTGCAGAGAACAATAAACAAAAATCGTCGATTGCGGTAGGAGATGTTATCACCGTTCATTATAAAACCTACGATCCGATTGCTACTGCGGAAGAATTTGAGGTCCTTGTTGGAAATCAGCCCGAAGAAATTGACCGTATTATGCGTCCTATATAATGGTTGCAAAAAGGGGCTGCGTTATTGGCGCAGTCAACATCATTTGCCGAAGGCAAACATCATTCAAAAAACGCACCTTTGTCGGTAGACAAAAGTGCGTTTTTTGTTGAGGTGAGTTGACAAAAAAGATGCC
>JAZNBI010000009.1:0-20406 GCA_045586995.1 Eubacteriales bacterium
GCTTGGTGGTTTCCTTGACCTTTGACGAGAAGTATTCGCCCTCCTTTGCCCACTCTCGCAAAACCGCCAGAGCTTCTTCGGACTTGCCCTTGGCGTTAAACATACCAATATTGGAGAGTATGGTTTCGACCTCTGAATACATCTTGTCAAGATGCTCGGCTTTTTTGTAGAGCCATACGGGAATGTGCTTGCGGTGGCTGATCTTGGTTGACTCCCCGCGGTCAATGACCTCATACTTTTCGTGCATATGCTCGTAGAAGCCGTCCTGCCAAAATTCCGACAGTCGCGCTTGGTTGCCGACGATCTCTTTAGCGGTCAATCGGTTGTCCTTAGATCGGGGCACGAAGCAGAGGTGCATATGAGGTGTTTTCTCATCGAGGTGGATAACGGCAGATACGATGTTTTGCTCTCCCACTCGTTCCGCCATAAAATCGTAGGCGCGTTTCATATAGGCGAGCATTTCATCTTGGCTCATCGGTTGGAGCAGATCGGGTGAGCCGGTAATGAGCGTTTCCACAAGAAGCACACGATTCTTCTTGATGACCGTCTTACATTCACTCTCGGCTATGCGCTCCTTCACTATCTTGCGATAGCTTTTCTGTGCGGGTGATTTCAGATGGATATTATCCTTGCTCCTTTCAAGGTCAATATCGGGGTTGGACTTGTATGCTTCTTTCTCTCTTTCATTGTGTTTCTGCGCACTGAGTATCGTGCCGCCTTTGTGTTTCTTAAATCTTAAAATTGCGTGTACTGCTATAAGCGTTTCCTCCTGTCAGTCATAATTTTGATGGATGCGTGTGGAGTGGCGAGGGACGCGGGTACACCGCACAAACGCGGCGGCGCTGTCACACCTTGTGCTTTCGTCGAAGCCCTGCCGCCATTAAGCGGGGCGGCAGACCTTCACCGAAGCGGAGCAAATTTGCCTTGGCAAATTTACTCTGCGTTTATACGGTGTAACACACTATACCTTGCGATGCAAGGAGTGTGCCATCCGTTCCCTCTGGACTCCCTAAAAGGCTGCGTCGGAGCAGAAGCAATCCCAACTCTATTGCCTCTGCATCCTTGCAACCTTACGGCTCATTTCGTCACAAGCACATCCGCAGCTTGTTCCTTATTTGCCGTATTGAAGTAGACAACATTCTCACATTTGGCTCGAATGTTTCCCTCCGCAACGGACAAGTGTATCCGTTGCTACCGCCTCCGCGACCTCCTTTCTTTCGTCGGCGGTTATGTATTTATGGGGGCAGTTTTCACATATTCGACTATACTGCCCGTGTGGTCATTTTGTCCACGCGGAGTAAAGACTCCCTCACTATTCGTTGCTTACTTTTTTCGCAAAAATAGCAACCGTTTTTGCGGAATTTACAAAATGTTTATATTTTCTTTAGTGGAACATTTGGAATTTAATCGCGCCAACCTCGTGCCAAGATGGCACGAAGTGCGGGGAGAAAACAAAAAAGACCCGTACTTACACACACGGATCACGGGAAACACCAAAAAGCGAACGGCGCACGTTCGCTAAAAAATGTCCCGCGCCTATGTATAAGTACGAGTCTATAAGCTCGTTTCGATAAGAGAATGCAAGCGCATTCAATGCCGCATTACGTGGCTGATGGCGTCGGATTTCTTGTGAAATAGATTACTAATCATCGGCAGATGAGCCGAGCGTTCTGTCTTGTTTTCCAAGCGGCACGAGGTTCGTTCTCCACCGCAAGTATTCACGCAAAATATATCTTATTCAGTTGTATATGTATCAACTTTGATGGCAATACTAATAATGGGAAAGTATGCCAATATCAAAAACGAGTATTATATTATACCACAAGCAAGCGAATTCGTCAATAGATTTTGTGAAATTTCTTGAAAATATTTTTCGAAGCCGTCTAACGAGTAATGAAAATTGAAAAGTAAAACCGCTATCGCGGCGTATCAATCACGCTTTGATAGCGGCATATTCTGTTATTATAGTTGTTACAGTAGCGACAGTTGCTCCGAACGATAGAATCCGTGTTCAATGGATTCGTTTCCTTCGTGTGTCAAAAACTCATTGTTAGACATCGGACGCTTTTTAACAATCGCCTTAATGACAATATCGAAGCAGTTAATAACGTCAGACTTATTGATGTCAGAAAGACATATCATCTGTACTCTGAAATGCTTAGCTATTGCAAACATCGGGACAAGAATGTGCTTAGAGGACGTTGCTCCAAAGGGGTTATCGAGAATCAAAGCACTTTGTAAATCCTTGTCGCGGATACTTCCAAAATCTCCGCGCGTATAATTCATCAAAGACAAAATGACCGCGAAGTAGACAACAAACTTTTCCGCACCAGAGTTGTTAATTTGCGTCTGTTCCCAAGAACGATAACCTGCGTTTTGAGGATTTTGATCGATCTTATATGCATCCACACGAATTGTTTCTTTACCGATATATTTGCGCAACAAGTTCCTGCTGCCGACAATTTTTTCCGCCATCTTTTTGATGTCAACCTCGGTGACGGCTTCATCGGACATTCTTGCCACAAGCTCTTTTGTGCCTTTATCAATCTCATCCGTAATAGCAGCAGATGCAACGACAGGATCAACTTCCGCAGGAATGTCAAAGCGGATCATTTGCTTCTTGTCCTTACCGTCATATACGGTTACGCGAGAGCTTGATGCCATTTGCAAAAGTCCTTCATATATACGGCTTCCTTGCAATACGCACTGACGAATCAGATCGTTATGGTTATTTTCAAACTCTTTGAGATCGGTCATAATTTGAGCAATCGCTCTATCGGTATTTTGAATATCTCCGTTAATATGCTCTATTAAGGTATAATAACGATCCCCGCGCATTTCATTAGAAAGGAGCGCTGACATACCAAGTATCGCATCGGAAACACCGCAGGTACTGCCTGCAAATTGACCTTTCATAGAGTTGAGAGCTTCGGAAACTTGAGCGTGAACATTGGAAAGATTCGCTTTCGCGGCTTCGTATTCCTTTGTCATACGCTCAAATTGTTCGGCAAACGAATCTTCAAGCTGAACTTTTACGATGGTTTCCGGGCGGGTATGTTTCTTTAGCCTATCCGCTAATCTGCCAAAGATGGTATTGATTCTGTTTTCGAGCTTTCCACATTTATCCTTTTGGGTGAATAGTGCTTTTCTTTCTTCACGAACTCGGCTCAAGCGAGCATCAAAATCACTACCTACTTCGGACTTGTCAAGCGGTTCTCCGAATCTCACAAGAGATTGTTTTGCAGACTCCAACGTGCCTTCTGCTTTACCTCTTTGTGCTCCAGCTTGTTTGGTGCTCTGTATAGCTTCCTCGCGTTTGGAGATTAATAATTTTTCCTCTTTTCGAACACTTTGCAGTTGTTCTTCTGAGAACGCAACTTCTTTGTACTCTTCTAACGAAAGCTCGCGCCTTGCAATTTCACTTTCGTAATCCTTTTTGCGAGAAGTTTTATCTTCTAATTGAGATTTTAACGTTGACAATTCTTGATTCAAAGCAGATTGCAAATATTGATATTTCGAATAAAGCTCACGCCAATCTCCGTCTACCAATTCAGCTTCTACACATTCACCGACCTGATCTTTTACTCCACTCAATTCGGAAATGTGCTTTTTCAGTTCATTAAGCTTTTCATCGATAGCATCAAGACTCGTGGTTATGTCATTGAGCTGAGCTTGAACATCTTTATAACTTTGCTCCGCATCTTCCCAATCAAGCTTTTTGTTATGTAAAGTTTCAGCTAAAGAGCGTTCTTCGGAAATCCTTTGCAAAACGGTTTCTATGCCTTCTAAAATACGGTTGACTATTTGCATAGAATTCGATAGTTCTGTAAGCCTGCGTTTTATTTCTTCTTTGATGGCTGTCAATTCGGTTTCTCTTGTTGCAAGAGACTGAATTTTAACATCAATTTCCGAAATACTCTTTTCCAAACGCGCTATAGAATCCTTTTGCTCATTCTCATAATGCTCATCATAAGTGAAGGCGCTTGCAACATCAAGCTGCGACTTTATCTTTATGTCAATAGCGTCGATAAGATCACGCTCTTTAAAGAGTGCTTGCTGATTGCTTTCAAGATCTTCTATAAACTGATCGATATTTCTGAAATACTCCTCAGAGTAGAAGGCGATTGCACCGTCAAATTTTTTGGCATTGCTCAAAATTTGAACCATTTGCTCGTATGTGTATAGAGGAATCATAGCGGGAAGCCATTTTTCTCTACCGTAGTCAAAGAATCGCTCCTTCTCGCTTGGATCCATTAAAATACCGAATGCCGCCGCAGGATAGTTTCGCAAAATATCAAGGCACTCTTCGTTTGAAAGCTTTCCTTCCGCGACCTGCTCGGTTAAATATTTTTCGCAGGTAGAGTATCTGACACCCGTGGAATTCAGATATTCAATCACCGCGTAGGGAATGTGCAGAGAACCTCTTTTGGCCGATTTAATTTCTTCTTCCGCTATAGCGATTTTACGAAGAACCTCGGCTTGTCTTGCTTGATTTGCACGTTGCTCAGAAAGAAGAAATTCTTGCATATGCTTCGTAAACCGCATAGCAAAATTCAAATTGTATTCCGAGCATATCTCCTTTATCTGCGCTTCTTTTGCATAGTAAACTTCGAGTGCTTCTTTAAGAGATTTACACCTTTGTTCAGCTTCGGAACGGCTCAGCGAAAGATCCGCTTTTTTCTGCGGAATAGACGATATTTCAGCTTCGATGTTTGCAAGTTCTTTGTCCGCTTGATCAATAGCATCCGCTAATTTGTTCTTCTCGTTTGATTTTGCCGATTGAACAACCTCAACCTCTTCGATTGCATATGCACCGTCAAGCCTTCTGCTGATTTCGATACCATATTTTGATACTACACGGTCGGTTTCACTTTCGGCACCGCGAAGCCTTTCATCGGCACGGGTATACTCGTCTTTGGCTTTTTCAAAATTCTTTTTGGCGGTTTGTAATTGCTTCTCCAATTCAGCCTTTTGAAGCGCCAAAGAATCGTGCTGCCTTTCCAACGATTCCGATTCCGGCATACATTTTGATAACAAGTCGCTTATCTGTATGTAAACAGAATATTTAAGCTTTGCAAGCTCCTGTCCGTTTTCGCCACCGCTTTCACGTCGAGAAATTTCGCTACGGATAGCCGTTAATTCACCATCTATTCGCAACAATTTCTGATAGTATTCCGCACATTCAAGCACCAACTTCTTATGAGTTGTATTTTCGCGCTGAAGCGATACGCGATGCTCTTCCGATGTCGCTTCGTCATATGCTTTCAAAGCCAAGTCAAACGCTTCTTTGGCTTTATAAAACATTAAGGATGCTCGTTCGTGTTCAATTCTCGCCGATTTTCTATCAAGCTCGTCTATATCCGAAGCGTATTTTTCTTGCAAAGACTTACATTCATCAAGCTTTGCGGAAAGAGCATCCGAGAAACCAAAAAGCTCTCGAATACATTTTTCTAAAGCATCGTTTGCATTCCAAAGGCTTTCTGCTTGGGGCAATAATGCTGTGAGTTCTTTGGAAAATGCTTCGTATATTTCTTTTTCGCGTATGACCTCTTGTTTTGAAGCGTATTGATTTGCATACGAAAGCAACATTGTAGCTAAAGAGTTATCCTCTTTGCTATGCGTTTGGTTCAGTTTACTTTCAATCGTGGGAATCAAAAGTCTATCAACTAAGTGGTCTGATGTTTTGAAATCACCGAAGAACTTGCTGAGTCCTCCTTCTTCGGAATTCAGCTTTTCCATCATTCGCCACTCACTTTGAATGAGTCCGTATTCCGCAAGCTTCTTTTGCCATTTGGGATTATCATCGGCAACGTAATAATTCAAAACACCGTTGCTTTTTTTTGCAAGAATTCTGACGGCATCGAATTCGGCAGCAACAAATCTACCGTTTTCTTTTTTGGAAAGCGGCATATTTGCAATGTCGTATGGACTCGAATAGGAAGTATAATTGGAGTAAAAAGTATAGTATTTTACTGCCATACCACGCGACGAATCATCTTCTGTTGTCGAGGATTCGCTTGCTGACATAGCGATACCGGTAAGCAACTTTTCTGCACTATTATCCTTTATCCATTCAAGAAGAACAAAACAATGGTCGCTTGCTTTGTTGAAGAAGCTCTCAATTTTTCTTCCTGCAACCTTTGCTTTGGGGATAATCGGCTGCATCATTAATTGAACAAGAACGGATTTGCCTCCTCCGTTTGCCAAATTAATCAGAACATTGAGGGCGTCATCCTTTTCTTTGCTCGCAAAATCGTACAACTCGTCTGCAATCAAGCGTTTGCCATCGTTATAATTGAAATTAACGATTCTGACTTTACTGATTTGCGGCATTGCTTTCTTCCTCCTTGATCCAATTTTGAATTTCAATAATGCGGTCTTTCCTCAAAAAGTACGGCATTAGATCCTTCATCTTTCGGGTAGGACGAATCAAATCATCTTCGCCTACATCAAATAGCTCATCTGTCTTGTACTTATTCAGAATACGATTGACGATACCATACTTGTTATCGAACTTTTGAGAGGAAAGCTCGCCATCAAGTTTACTGAGCCATGCCGATGCGAGTTGACGGAAATTGTCACTGTAATCTTGTTCCTTATCATCTCCTTCAAGAGACGTCTTTTCAACACCCTTACAATGATCCGTAAAAAGAGCCACAAAATCTTCTTTTGAGATGAACTCTCTGCAAAGAGGATCACTGCCTTCGCCGTTAAAGAAAAGATAGATCAAATAGATGGAGAGGTAGTTCATCAAATACAAATCTCGGGTTCTTACTGTATTATCCGCTTTGATATCGCGACGATAATCTACGTTGTTCTTCAAGAAAAGATCGTTATCCTGCGTGGGAATCATATATAAGCGATCACCGGCACGAAACAGGTCAATGCCCATAACCGATTTGAATTCTTCTAATTCCTCTTGAATTTCCACGTCATCGGCATAAGACCATATTATATGATCTTCACGACGGTCAATCCAACCGTTTTTCATCAATGCGTGAAACACTTCTACTGTTTTACGATTCATCGCACTACCTCCACTTCAAAATCTGTCATATCAATTTTTCGCTCATATCCATCTTGTTCGGCAGAAAAACTGAAATTGCTATTTATTTTTGTAAATCTGATTTGCTTGATTTGCAGATACTCCTCGGGAATCTCTTCAAGACACCAAGCAAGCTCAAACTCTCCATTCGGAATAACGGTAAAACGTTCTCCATTCTTCCATTCCTCAATATTAAGCTCCTGCATCGCAAACAAGGATAGCATTACACTCGGCAAAGCGTTTTCGGTGCTATATTCTTTCAGCTCCGATACGCGCAAGGAATCTATGAAATCACTGATTTTGAAATGATCTTTATGTTCCATAAAGCGAAACAGATCACAACTGATATTCCGAAATCTTGTATTCCTTATCTCAACCTGCTTTTCGTAATCGGTTTCTTCACCCGTAATATCAAGCCCTTCCTCGACTTCATTTTCGTTGATTTTGCCTTGTGGAGCATAGAAATTCTCAACGCTGAATTTCTTATCAAATTCCGGTTTTGTTAGCATAAACAAGAAAAATTTTGCCGCGTCTCCAAGCGAAGTATCCATTTTGCGCAAAGGTGAAAGAATATCTCTTTCAAAGTTTAATCGTTCAAAACGATTTACAACAAAGTTATCTCGAATCAATGCTTGATAGGATTCCGAAAGAGACGCCTTTTTGTTGATCAAGGTACGCTGCTCATCGATCGTGAGAGAAATGTTCTCTATAATCTCCTTAAGCGCACTTCTATGCTTCTGTGTGTCCTCTGTTCCAACCCCGTTTTGAAGAGCTTCTTCAAGATTTTTGGCACGTTCCTTGGCAGCCGCTTGTATCTCGGTAAGCTCTTTGTACTCATCTTCAAGCAAAGAACGAATACGACCAACCACTGTTTCATATTGATCGACAGTAATTTTTGAAATATCCTCTCGGCAGCGAAGCAAAAAGTCATCCATACTGACCTTCATATTACGAATACGGCTTACAAGCTCGCGGCTTGCATCAAGTGCGTCTTCGTAATTATCGCGCCGCATATATTCCTTCATTCTAAAGCGAGTTACAGAATAGTCAAGCTCGGATTCAATCTCTTTTGACCGAAATAGAAAATCAAATGCGTCATCCGTCAAATGATAACTTCCTTTTTCCTCGTTTATCAAGCGAATAGACATCGGCTCAAAGCTTTCGCTCGCACTATAAAATGTTGTGAACTCAGCCATTACACCACCGTTTTGCAAAACGTCAACGATAATGTAGCGGGCAAGAATTTTAGGATTTGTATGATAATCGGCAGGAAGCACAACCGAAAAATCCTCTAAAAACCGTTCCACATCTGCAATCGTACAGGTCTGCTCGGTTCCCAGTGTTCGATCCTTTATGAATACAAGCACTGCAACAATCATATTATCGAGAATCCTTTTGTCCGGGATCATTTCGCGAATATGATCGGGATATTTGTAATCCAACAAGCATCGCACGATATTTATAAATTTCATTCGCTTTTCAAAGCCTGCAAGCAGTTCTGAAAGCTCTGAACGTAAAGCCATATGTTTACCTCATATTCTCCTTCAAGAATGCATAGGTTATGATTTCTTGAGGAATTCGTTTGTTATTTTGAATGCTTTGCTCAAATAGCTTTCTTAAATTTTGATCGACCAAATCAAAGATCTGTGAGTAATCTTCAATGCGATTGCGTTCATCATCGCTATCGGGAATATTCCTTATCTGTGCCAAGCGCAGCATTTCCTCATAAGCCGGAACGAATAGCTTGATATCAATATCGGGGTTCGCACGAACGGCACTCAAATAAATGTTCAGTCCTGCGCGATCAATATCTCCCCAATAGAGATATTTTACCTCTGAACCGATAAACTCTGTGTATGAAGTCAATGCGCTTATTCCGCTAACTTTATTACCACAACCGTAAACAACCCCATCAATATGGGCATCAAAGATGTTCGTTGCATTGTTTTCAAACATCATACGGCGAATGTTAAACCAAATATCCTTGTTTTCACAAATCAAAAGCGTCATTTGAGCTTTTCTGTCGGGAATATAGTCATTGAAGCAATATTCAGGGGTATCATAAAAAGCAAGCGTGTCTGCCGTGATCCCGATACGTTCAAGTAAAGCACAAAAAGTTTTATCGTCAAGTGCTTTTTCTTCATCGAATATTTCAAACGAGCGTTCCTTGCGAGAAATAGAAATCTCATTTGCACTTCGAGAAAACAAATAACGGTCGAGTCTTTGAAATAGGAAACAATATTTCTTATATTCTTCCGGCTTTGACTGCAAATAGCCATTACTCTGAAGTAGGGGATGGAGCGCACTTATCTCTTTCAATTCAGCTTCATAGGTATCTTGCGGAAATGATACCTTATATTTCAAATAAATTGGATACAACCGATTTCCGTTCGTTTTTGAACTTTTTATCGGGGATAAGATTTGCTGTTCAGAAAGAACCGATATTATTCCGAATAGTTCCTCGTCCGAAGATGTTGCAAAAACAGTCTCCATATCCATCTTGGAAATTGTCTTTTTGCCGTATTTCTTTAGTTTTTCTATATATTTCATCATTCTTATTCCGCCGCTTGTCCACTCTTGATCCATTCGTCAACTTCGCTAACCTTGAATTTCCAATTGCGTCCGACCTTATGTGCGGGCATATTTTTTGTTGCGATCCAAACAAGCATCGTGTCGCGACTAATGCCCAAATAGGCGCAGATTTCTTTGGTGGAGTACCAACGGTCAGGCATTTCATTATTCATAATCATATCTAACTCTCCTAAAAACAAAAGTTATGTATTTTTATTATATCACGCTTTTGAAAGATTTTCAATATATTTGTCGGATTTTGTAGGATATATATGGATAAAAAGCGGTGCTATCCACAAAACGCAAATAGCACCGCTAAAGATTATTCAGTTAATGTTTCAATAGCAATCTGCATCCCAAGTTTGAAAGCATACTCAAAGATAGCAGCTTCTGCCAAGCTCATATACTCGCTCCAACAATCGTGGAACTTTTCAAATGTTTCTTTCTGCTCGTCGGAAAAGCTTTTCTCCAAGTCCTCGTGGTGACGCGACATATAGCCGAGAAGTTCTTTCATTTCCTTGGAGTTGGTTCGGCTATCTTCTTGTGGAATAATATTTCCGTGCCAAAGTTCGTTGATGATCGACTTCATACCAACACCACCTCCCGCAAAACGATTTCTTCCGCGCTTGCCTTGATGTTGTTCATCTCAGCAACCCAACGGAGCATATCGTGAGCCTTCAAATCCTCGTCAATACCTCTTTCGGCAGAGAGGCGGGGGATGATGCTATCAAGCATTTCATTTGCTTCAAGGTCTATCTCGTGCAACCGAGTGTTTAACTTGCCTTCGGTCAGCAGGGTGGTGTATCTTCCGCGACGGTGGTTCTTGATGTAATAAAGGTGCATCCGCCCGTATTTGCCGATTTGATGGTCGGTCTGTTCGGGAAGTGCAATATCGGGAATAAGGTGTCCGTTTTCCTCGCGGTAAGTTCCTCCGAGGTTTTCGTAAAGGGATTCAAAGTTCTTTTTCATTGTAGTATCCTCCAAAATTAGATTTTTATTTTACTACAATTCATACTCGCATCCAAACCAATCAACAAAAATGCCAAGGGACACCTACCTGCTTTATGGTAGGTGTCCCTTGCGGCTCTTTTTCTTTTGGAGCTACTCTGAAGCCTTCCCCCTTTGTGGGGAAGGTGGATTTGCCGCAAGGCAAAGACGGATGAGGGTGCATTGAGGGCTTTCCCTCGCTTACACGTCACGAAGCCCCTCGCCGTTCTGCTGTTTGTTCGAAAAATTTTGATTGCAGTCTTTGGGGTATATAAACCACCACCCCAAGTGGTGGTTATGATTTTGATAGGATTTTATTGCTTTTTAAGACGCATTATAATGATTTTATGCCGGCTTTTGATTTTCGTGTGTAAGATTTTTCATCCATTTAAAACGGTTTATCTTTATTACAGCGACGAAGCATTTGAGTATCTGGTCACATTTCAGGCAAGCAAACACAACCCAAGGCGGAGCGGAAAGTGCTGTTGCGATAATTGCAGACGGTAACACTACAAGAAAAACGAAAATGCAGTCGTTTTTGAAAACGAACGAGATGTCACCGCCGCTTTTGACAAGTCCGAAAAGACATGCCGCCTGATAGCACGTACCGATTATCGTAATACTGATTACGTTTATCAACTGCCTTGCTTGCTCTGCCGCGGCGGGAGAGACGTTGTAAATTGAGATATACGGGTCACGTAAAAGGCGTAGCGCGCCGCCCGTCAGAAGCCCGAGGGTGATAAAAATGATTTGCGTGGTTTTTGCGTATTCGCGCATCTTTTCTTCTTCGCCGCGCCCGATGGTTTTTCCCGTGATTATTCCGACTGCTCCCGACATTCCGTTCATTACTACGTAAGCAAGATTGTGAAGAGTATTTGCAACGGATAGCGCGGCAACAACTCCTTCGGCGCTTTGTCTGCCCATTATTGCGGAATTGGAAAGCATGTTGGTTGCCCATACAAGCTGACCTGCAATTATTGGAGTGCCGTAGCGGATAAAATCGCGTAAAAGGGTTTTGTCCGTAAGAAGAATATCTCGGGGCTTGTAATTGAGCTTTTTATCAATAACAAAAACGTATATGACGATTATCGCGCACTCGGCTATTCTGGACACGAGGGTTGCGATTGCTGCTCCGCGAATTCCAAGCTCCGGCGCGCCGAGCTTTCCGAAAATCAAAGCGTAGTTGAGAACTGCATTTATAATTAAAGAAACGATAGAAACGTAGAGCCCGATCCTCGGTGTTTCGACTGCTCTCATCGAGGCGATAAGTGCCTGGGTTATACAGAAAAACACGTAAGAAAAGGCAACCGTACGCAAATATTCTGCTCCGGAAGAAATGATTTGTACGTCATCGGTGAAAAGAGAGATGACTGTGTTAGGCACAGACACACAAACAGCCGAGATGAGAGTTCCAAATACGAGAGTAAAGCGTAAGCCAACGGTGACTATTTTCTTTATACTTTCCGTATCGCGCTTTCCCCAGTATTGTGCCGCGAGAACAAGTATTGCTCCCTCTATACCGCCTGAGAAGATTTGCAATAGCGTTTGTATCTGATTTCCCATGTAAACACCGGAAATAGCCACGTCGCCAAGTCTTCCGACCATCACGTTGTCGAGAAGTCCTACAAGGAAGGTGACAAGGTTCTGAAGAGCGATGGGAACGGCTAAGAGGATGAGAGATTTGTAAAAGTCTTTGTCTTTGGTTAAAATCATTTTTTTGTCCTTCCTATGTAAAGTATAATTTACATTATTGTGTTAAAAAACAGGTTGATTTATTCGTGCGAGCGTCTGAAATTTTACACGCATGGGGGTCTAACCATTTTTTTGTGCGTAAAAACTCCTCGAAGTGGCCTTTATCGAAAAATTCGAACGCGAGGCGCGTTTCATTGGATGAGGGGCTTGACAAACGTATTTTTAAGTGTTATAATTATTAAATGATATAAATAATTTAAAAGGAAAAAGATATGAAAATTAAAAGTACAGTGTTTGCCGTTGTAGCGACGCTTACCGTTATTGTGGTAGCAATGCTCGGTTTTTCATCTTGTAATTTAATAAGTAAATCTCACTCGGACGGGAAATTCGTGTATACATGGAACGAAGAGGACGGTGGATATTATATATCAGCGGACAAAGCCGTATATGACGAAGCGTTGGTAATTCCCGCAAGCTACGAGGGAAAACCGGTCGTTGCTATTTCTCAAGCCGGATTTGAGGGGTGCCGTGGATTTAAGAGCGTAAGTATTCCCGTTTCCGTGAAAAAGGTTAATTATGCCGCATTCAAGAACTGCAAGGATCTTGAGCGTATAGATTGGACAGAGAGCGGTGTAGAATCTATCGGAAATGCTGTTTTTTATGAGTGCGATTCCCTTAAAAGCATCAGCTTCCCCAAAAATATACGGGTTATATCCAACAGTGTTCTTTACGGTTGCGATTCGCTCACCGATATTGACGTGGGAAATAACGTCGGAGTCATCATGGACAAGGCATTTTCCCGTTGTAAATCTCTTAAAAGCATAGAGATACCAAAGACTGTGGTTCGTATAGGCGATTCTGTTTTTTACAGATGTACGAATCTCAGCGAGATTAAGATGGACAAGGACGGCGAGCTTGAGGACATCGGAAGGCTTGCGTTTAAGGATTGCTTGAGTCTTAAAGAAGTAGTCTTTCCTAAAAATCTCAGCACCATAGGTTCTTGCGCATTCGACGGGTGTGCAGGGCTTTCCTCGGTCAGCTTCACGGGTGGAAATCTCAAGCAGTTTGGCGCTTCGGCGTTTAACGGGTGCGAATCGCTTGACAAGGTAGAGATTGCCGATATTGCAAACTGGTGCGGAGTTAATTTCATAGGCGACGACTACTCGAATCCTATTTATATGGGACAGAAGGTATATACGAACGGCAAGCTTGTTCTCCGTCTTGAGATTCCGGCTAACGTAAAATACATTGCGCCGCGAGCGTTTAAAAACGCAACCCGTATCGTCAGCGTTACTTTGCCGAGCGGATTTAATTACGAAAAGGATAAGGACGGAAATCTTCCGATAGGAAAGGACGCGTTCCTTTATTGCTACAAGCTTGTTGAGATACACAATTACTCAATGCTTCAGATACAGCTTGATTCTTATTCTCTTGCGCAGAACGGCTATATAGGTGCTTACGTAAAGGGCGACGTCAGGTATTATTACAGCATTGAATATAATCCCGGCGGAGGATATTATTACGGAGAGCCCGGTGCAATTTACACAGAGGACAAGGCTTTCCAACTTAAAGATAACGGCGAGCGTTTTTATGAAACGAGCATATATGAAAAGGACGGATTCCTTTTCTACAAGAACGGCTCTGACCATTATCTTCTTGAATATATAGGAACCGACCCCGATAACCCGGCAAGTGAAATATTCCTGCCCGAGCTCGACCAGAGATACGGAATTTATATCGGTGCGTTCTTTGGACAAAGAGGGATAAAAAAGGTCGTTATACCCAACAGCGTTCACGAGCTTGGACACTATGTGTTCTATAGCTGCTACGACCTTGAGCAGGTTTATATTCCCGATACGGTTACCTCAATGGGCGAGTCTGTGTTCGGAAAGTGCGATAAGGTAGAGCTTTACGTTGAGTCGATAGGCCATAAGGTAGGCTGGCACCCAAGCTGGCGTTACATTACGGAAGATGACCACATTGAGCCGTTATATGGGCAGAAAAAGAGCGAGCTTGATTGGATAGCTGAAATGAAAAAGAATTAAAACCGAGTAAAATAGCGAGAAACCTCACCTCGTGTGAAGTTTCTCGCATTGATTTTGAAAATTAAATAACGGCTGAAGCAATAAGAAGCATCAGAGGCATGGTTCCTATTGAAAGGATGGTGGAGGTGGCAACCACCCGGCTGACGTAAGCCGCATCGCAGTCGAACTTTTCCGCAAACATCGTTGAGCTTGACGCAGAAGGTGTTGAGGCAAGGATCGCTGTGACGATGAAAACCTCGTCTCCGATAGGCAGTCCGACAAGCTTTAAAAGTACCATGACACCGATTACGGCAGCGGGAAGAGCTATATGACGGAGTCCTAAGCAAATATACATGTATGTGTCGTTGAAAAATCCTTTGAAATTGATATCCGCAAGACGAATTCCTATTACGAGCATAGAAAGCGGGGCAACGAGACCGCGGAGCGCATCGAGTGATTTGTTCAGAAGCGATGTGCTACCGAAAATCGTAGGAGCGACGTTCTTCAAATTGAACACGACAGCGATAATTCCGATGAATGCCGCAACGGTAACGGGGTGATAGATGGCTCTCATGAAAGAGGCGTCCTTCTTTTTCTCGATTATATGCGGATCGAGAATTCCGTCGCTGTTGTCATCGCGCTTGTTTGTACAAATGAACACGCCGAGCGACCAGAGGAAAATGTTGAACGTAAAATTGTAAATAGAAGCGTAAATGGTTGCACGACCCGCATAAGGAGTCCCCGCGTAAATTGCACTGACAAGAGGAACGCCCATGAATGCCGCGTTTGCAAAAATCGTTGCCAGACGAAGAAGTCTCTTTTTTCCGTCGGGTGCTTTCGAAAAAACAGGAATTGCAATTAATGCAAATATAGCGTGTGCCACTATCGAAATAAGAAGTATTACAAGCGAGTCGACGAGAATGTCCCTGTCATTACAATCAAGGTAAGCGTAAAGTATCAGCGCAGGCTGCGCGATATAAAGTATAAGATTCGAAATTCCTTTTCCGAATCCATCGGGAATCATGTTAAGCTTTTTCAGAATTATACCCGGAACCATCATAACGAACATGATGGCTACGTTTAAAATAAGCTTGGACAACAAAACATCAAAATCCATAACAACCTCGTTTTTTTAATTAAAACGGTTAATATTTTAGCATTATTTTCTGCTTTTGTCAAGATTCTTTTAATTTTAACACGAAAAAAAGAAGAAAACTTCAAAAAAGTATTGACAAAATACGAAAAACATAGTATAATTTTAGCACACTAAAGCGATAAAGTGCTAAAGTGTAAAGAAATGAACGGAGACTTTTATGAAAAAGCTACAAACAAAGGAAATAGACACGCTCTTTCGCGCGGTGCTTTCCCTTAAGGACACCGACGAGTGCTATAAATTCTTTCAGGATATATGTACGGTGAAGGAGCTTCAGGACATAGCTCAGAGACTAAAGGCGGCGGCTATGCTTAAAAAAGGTGAAAATTACGCCGTTGTTTGCCGCGAGACGGGAATGAGCACCGCCACGGTATCAAGAGTCAATAAGTGCCTCGGCTACGGCGAAGGGGGCTATGAAATGGTGCTTGAAAGAATAGGAGAGGATAAGTCTGATGAAGAATAAGAGCATGCTCACCGCAGAGGAGAGAATCATAAACGAGCTTCGCGGAATGTATTCAAAAAGAGGATTTGTTCCTTTTAAAATGAGTAAATTTGAAGAATACGACCTCTACATGAAAAATAAGGATTTCCTCATGGGCGGCAATATAATCAGCTTCACGGATACGGACGGCTCGCTTCTTGCCCTCAAACCCGACGTGACGCTTTCGATTATAAAAAATGCAAAGCCACAAGGCGGTGTAAAGGAGAAGGTCTTTTACAGCGAGCACGTATACAGACCGTCGGGAAGCACGCATAAATTCAAGGAAATTATGCAGATGGGACTTGAGTGCATCGGAGACGTTGACGGCTACGATGTATGCGAAACGATAGCTCTTGCCGCACAGAGCCTGGCGGTAATTGACGGCGATTTCGTCCTTGACCTGTCACACATGGGATTGATTGGCGCGCTTCTTGACGAGGCGGAAATAAACGGCGATGCGCGAAGAGAGCTTATAGGCTATATTTCAGAAAAAAATGCCCATCAGGCAGAGGTGCTTTTGAGGAATCTCGGAGTTAAAGAGGAGCTGTCGCTGAGAATTCTCAAGCTGCTCTCTATGAGAATCCCCCTTGCGGCGGCGGCAAAAAGCCTTTTGGAGCTTGTTGGGACAGACGACGGACGCGCGGCGGTAGAGGAGATTTCCATGATAGCGCGCTTGCTTGCAGACGAGGAATTTGCTGACAGAATCTTCTTTGATGCTTCCGTTATGAACGATATGAATTATTATAACGGCATAGTTTTCCGCGGCTTTATTTCCGGCATTTCCGAGGGTGTGCTTTCCGGCGGAAGATATGATTCCATGATGAAAAAGATGGGTAAGGATTCGTCTGCACTCGGCTTTGCCATTTACCTTGACCTTCTCGAGGGGTTGGGTGATGAGCTTGATGGCTTCGACGTTGACGTTTTGCTCATTTATGACGAAAAAATCGACACGGGCAGGGTCTTTAGCCGCGTTAATGAGCTTATGAAGGCGGGTCATTCCGTTTCGGCGCAAAAGTCTGTTCCGGACGGAATGCGTTACAGGACTCTTGAAAAAATGGAGGCGTGAGGAATGAAAACGGTTAATATTGCACTTCCTAAAGGGCGTCTTGGCGAGAAGGTCTACGCTATGTTTGAGGCGAGCGGCTATGAGTGTCCCGAAATCAAGGAAGAGGGAACGAGAAAGCTTATATTCGAAAACAAAGAGGTCGGCGTCAGATATTTCTGGGTAAAGCCCTCGGACGTTTCTATATACGTTGAAAGAGGAGCTGCGGATATCGGTGTTGCGGGAAAGGATATTCTTCTTGAATATTCGCCCGACGTGTACGAGCTTCTTGACCTTAACATAGGTAAATGCCGTATGGCGGTTGCCGCAAGGAAGGATTTTTACGACGACAGAAGAAAGACGCTTAAGGTTGCGACTAAGTTCACCGAGATAGCAAAAAAGCACTATGCGTCAAAATGCCGTGAGATTGACATAATAAAGCTCAACGGCTCGATAGAAATCGCTCCGATACTTGGACTTTCCGACGTAATCGTGGACATTGTTGAGACGGGTACGACGCTTAAGGAAAACGATCTTGAGGTCGTTGAGACCATCGTGCCGATCAGCGCAAGACTAATCGCAAATAAGGCAAGCTATAAATTTAAAACCAAAGAGATAGAACAAATAAGCAAGGCGCTTGCAGAGAGAATTCCCTGAGAGTACCGTTAGAAGGACGAAAAGATGATAAAGATTTACAAGTACGGCGAAGTAAAAAACGAGGAAATCTTCGCAAGAGACAATATAGCCCCCGACGTTGAGGGGATAGTTACCGACATAATATACAACGTAAGGAAGAACGGAGACGCGGCGCTTTTTGAGTATGCCGAGAGATTTGATAAGGCAAAGCTTTCCGCCCTTGAGGTTACAGAGGCTGAAATCGACGAGGCGTTTAACTCCGTTGAGCCTGAATTTATTGAGATCATCAAGGAAGCGGCAGAGAATATACGCGCTTTTCACTCGCGTCAAAAGAGAAACAGCTTCATTATCAATGAAAAGGACGGTGTAGTTACCGGTCAGAAGGTCATGCCGATTGAAAAGGTCGGTCTTTACGTGCCGGGCGGTACTGCGGCTTACCCCTCTACGGTGCTGATGGACTCCGTTCCCGCAAAAATTGCAGGCTGTAGCCAGATAGTGATGGTTACACCGCCGAGGGCTGACGGAAAGGTTAATCCCGTGATACTTGCCGCGGCTAAGATTGCCGGAGTTGACAGAATTTTCAAGGTCGGCGGTGCACAGGCTGTTGCCGCTTTGGCTTACGGAACGGAAAGCGTTCCTGCGGTAGACAAGATTGTCGGTCCCGGAAACGCATTTGTCGCCGAGGCGAAGAAGCAGGTTTTCGGAAAGGTGTCCATAGACATGATTGCAGGACCTTCGGAGATTCTTGTCGTAGCAGATTCGAAGTCAAATGCGGCTCACGTTGCGGCGGATTTGCTTTCGCAGGCAGAGCATGACAAGATGGCAAGTGCGGTGCTTGTTACCGACTCTTATGCGTTTGCCGAGGCAGTAAGCTCCGAGCTTGAAAGACAGATACCCCTGCTTCCGCGTGCGCAAATCGCGAGGGCGTCCATAGATAACAACGGAAAAATAATCGTTGCCGAGGGAAATCTTATGCTTGCAATAGACATTGCGAACGAGATAGCACCCGAGCATCTTGAGCTTTGTGTTGACAATCCTTTTGATTATCTTGACCGCGTGAAGCACGCAGGCTCGATATTCATGGGCAGAAATTGTCCTGAGGCTCTCGGTGACTATTTTGCAGGACCTAACCACACGCTCCCTACCAGCGGCACGGCGAGATTTTCTTCTCCTCTCGGTGTCGAGGATTTTGTAAAAACCTCGCAGTTTACATATTATACCAAGGACGCGCTTGCGAAGGTTGCGAAAAAGGTCGCTTATTTTGCGAACAAAGAAGGTCTTGACGCTCACGCAAGGAGCGCTGTTATCCGTACAGAGGAGACCAAATAACGGCTATGAGCAGATTTTTCAGCAGTAAATATTCGGCACTTGAGGCGTACACTCCGGGAGAGCAGCCCAAGGACATGAGGTATATCAAGCTTAACACAAACGAGTCGCCGTTTGCTCCGTCGCAGTCTGTGATTGAGGCTGCAAAATACGAGGCGGGCAGGCTTAATCTTTACTCCGACCCGGAATCAACCGAGCTTACATGTGCTGCGGCTGAGCTTTTCTCGGTGGAGTATGACGAGATACTCATGACCAACGGCTCCGATGAGATACTCAATTTCGCATTCATGGCGTTTTGCGACGAAAATAAAGGAATTGCCTTTCCCGATATAACCTATGGCTTTTATCCCGTTTTTGCGGCGCTTAATGCCATACCGTGCAAAGAAATTCCGCTTAAGGAGAACTTCACCGTCGACCCTGAGGATTATATAGGAATACCGGAAAACGTAGTTATCGCAAACCCCAACGCCCCGACGGGAATAGCTCTAACTCTTTCCGAAATCGAAAGGATTGTAGCGTCCGACCCCTCGCGCGTAGTTATAATAGATGAAGCGTACGTGGATTTCGGCGGCGAGAGTGCGGTAGGTCTTACCAAAAAATACGACAATCTTTTGGTTACCGGTACTTTCTCAAAGTCCCGCAGTCTTGCAGGAGCGCGTCTTGGCTTCGGCATAGGAAACAAGGCACTGATTGATGACCTCAAAACCATAAAGTATTCTACAAATCCCTATAACGTGAACAGAATGACGGGCGCGGCAGGACTTGCCGCAATACGCGATAACGACTACTATATGGCTAATGCAAAAACGGTTATGGAAAACAGGGAGTATACCGCGAAGGCACTTTCCGAGCTTGGGTTCAGAGTGCTTCCGAGCACCGCGAATTTCGTGTTTGCAGAAAGCCCCGATATAGGCGGCGAGGAGCTTTACCTGAAGCTTAAGGAAAGAGGAATACTCGTGCGCCATTTCACTAAAAAAAGGATAGAAAATTTCAACCGTATTACGATAGGAACGCTTGACGATATGAAAACGCTTGTTCGTACGGTAGAAGAAATAATTAAGGAGAAAAGACAATGAGAGTATCCGAAATAAAGAGAAAAACGGCAGAAACCGACGTGCGTGTTAAGCTTTCGCTTGACGGAAGGGGCATCTTTAAAATTGACACGGGGTGCGGCTTCCTTGACCACATGTTAACTCTTTTCACTGCTCACTCGGGATACGATTTGTCGGTGAGCTGCAAGGGAGACGTGCAGGTAGATTATCATCACACGGCAGAGGATATTGCAATCTGTCTTGGCGACGCCTTTCTTGAGGCTCTCGGCGAGAAGGTCGGAATCACGCGCTATGGGGACATAATTCTTCCTATGGATGAGTCGCTTGTTCTCGCGGCTGTCGATATTTCGGGCAGAGAATATCTCGGCTTTGACGTAGAAATTCCCGCTTACAAGGT
>JAZNBI010000010.1:0-8640 GCA_045586995.1 Eubacteriales bacterium
TAAAAAAGATATTTTCGGGTGAGTGCTTACGGGATTTGAACTCTCGTACCAAATCACGGCAAAGCCGTGTATATGATTACAATCAAGGTTTTTGTTTGCTTCGCTGCAATTTATCACTTCTCATTTATTCAGCAGCTCGCCCGTTTGTTCATCTACAAGATAGTTCTCGTAATCGCACACAAAGGGACCGCCATTTTCTTCCGTTAGCCAAGTGTATTCCGTAGCTGCCTTTTCGGTGGTCATATTCATATATCTGTAGGTTCCGTCCGAGGGGTCTATCTTTTGCCATGACCAGAAGGCTTCGACAAAGTAATACTCGCCGTCAAGCCTTATCATATTGATACGGTGGTCGGCATAGTAGTCATCTGCTGCGCCGCCCGCTTCCGCTTTTACGTCCGCGGTAACGCAATCAAGCCCTGCCATATTGCAAAGTGTGTAGAAGGTACCGCTCCAGCCCATACAGTCGCCGCCGTAGTTGTTCAGCAAGCCGTATGCTGTCTTAATTGCATTGTATTCATCTACACCCTCGGGGATGGGCGTCAATTCTTTCAAGCCCTGCTCATACATCCACGTGTATATTGCTTTTTCCTTTTCAAAATCGGTCATTCCGTCCGTGATGATCTCGTCAAGAACGGCGCTTGCTTTTTCAAGGATACTGTGAGCATAGGGGAACAGTTCCTCGTCGATCTCATAGCCGTTCTGATATGCGATGACGGCGCGAAGCTCGTCGGTGACGGGATAGTAGAAGCCAAGCGTGTAGCCGTAATGATATCCGAAATCACAAAGCACGTTTTTGTCTCCGAAGTTCTCTGTATAACCATTCTCTTTGCTTATAAAATCATGAACGCTATATGACATTACCGACGTATATGTAGTAAGATATTCTACTGAATTACCGCCATATATCGCAGTGTTATTAAAGCGATTCAAAAAATTTGTTCCTCTACCTATGAAGATCGTATGATAGTCATTACTAAATTCAATGGCGCCGTCATTCAGTTTAAAAAGCAAGGGGGCTGTTAAATTGTTTTTTACGAAAAGCTCTACCGCCTTGGTAAAACCTTCTTCATCGTTGCTTATCACAGGGTAGGTAAAATTCAGCTTGACGTAATTCGTTTGCTCCGTATTCGTTTCCGTGTCAAAAGCCTTGATTCGGATAAATCTGACCGCCGTATCTCCAAGATCCCACTTTACCGTCCATGTAGCGGTATCACCGCTTACGTTTTTCGTGGCGGAGTAGAGTGTTCCGAGTGTCTCGTTTTTTATCGGTACTTCCGTAAGTGAAGCGTCGTCTATGATCAGCTTGTCAAGCTCGAAAATAACGAGATCCCTATTCGCTTGTGCTTCTTCATTTATCAGCTCATCGAAAAAAAACATTTGATAAGTATGCGTCAGCTGAACAAATTCAAGCCTATCCACATCGGAGGAGGTCGTTACGGTATAAGTAACAAGGGTATCGTCCCGATATACCTCTGCCGTAGTATTATCTACCGTGATGTTACTGACGAGTGCTCCGTCGCCGATGCGTACAGTATCTTCTTCCTTAACGGTGTATTTGTATTGTTCGAGCACCGTAGTTCCATCAGATTCAAGGAAGGTAATGACCGCAGTGCCTTCCTTCAAGCCACGCAAAACGCAAATGCTGTGTTCGCCGCTTTGGTGGAGATTGAGTGATTCAAGCTTGACTACCGTTTCGTCCGATAATACGGCTGTAATACCCACGCCCTGTACAATCTCTTCGTATAACTGCCCCACTCCAATAGTCTTGCCGGGGATTTTATCCTCGGAATCTACGGAATTGCCAACACAAGCGGTTAAGGATAATGTAAGGAATAACGCCAAGCAACAGATAGTAAGTAGAGTATGAAATATTTTTTTCATTATTAATCAGCCTCCTTTAGCTTAAGTTTTGCTTTCAAGATATGCAAGCATATTATCAATGACTTGCTGCGCTATCGTCTTAAAGTCAAATTGCGATACGAACTTGATTGCTTCCTCGATCCTTTCCCTTGGTATCTCGTAGAGAAGGAAGGTGTTTTCAAGGAAAGCTCTGACCTTTCTGTCCATTGTAAAGTACATACCGCAAGGCCTTGTCATATAGTTTCGCATAATGCCTGCCGAGGCAAGCTCCTTTTCGTAGAACTCTCCCTGCGTAAAGTCGGGATACTGCTCCTTGAAAATTTCAGCGAGCTTCAGCGTTATCTTGTTATAGATTATGTCCGAGGACGCACTTTGCGAATATGCGAGAGAGTATAGCTCTCTGATATGCTTGCTTGACTCTGCCATATAAAGCTGCAAGGTTGTTTCGGCTGCGTAGAAAAGTATCTTATCATCCGTCTTGCTTTTTACCAACTCCTCGGCAAACTCAAACTGACAGTCCAGCACGAAGCCCACAAGCTCGGAGAGGATTCCTTCTTTTGTTCCGAAGGCAAAGGTCATTGAGCCGTAAGCTACACCTGCACCGGTTGCGATTTCTTTGAGCGAGCTGTTTGTGTATCCTTTTTCTAAAAATAATTTTGCAGCCACGTGCAAAACCTTCGACCTCACAATGTCTTGTCTGGGTCTCTTCAACGGTATTGCCATTGTGTACCTCCTACTCAAGTTGTTTCAAAAGTAGATTGCAATTTAGTTTTTCTATTATAGCATATCTTTTGAAAAAAGCAAGAGCTTTGCCAAAACAATTTGAAATTTTTCAATTATTTTCAAATAGAAAAGGCATCGAATTTCTGTTTCTATGTACCTTAGTTGGCTGCTATTCGGTTACGCAGAGTTCAAATCCTGTATGTGTTTAATATCTTTTTTTCTCGTCACCATATGATCCAAGGGCAGAAAAACAAAAAAGCCTTGAAAAATCAAGGCTTTTCGTGGCTATATCTTTTTTATAGCCATTTGATGGCTGCGGCACTAGGATTCGAACCTAGGTAATGCCAGAGTCAGAGTCTGGTGCCTTACCGCTTGGCGATGCCGCATAACAAATTGTATTATAACAGATTTCATTCATATTGTCAATATGTTTTTTGAAAAAATGAATATCCTTTTTTGAGTTAAAAAATTATAGTTTTAAAAAGCTAAAATGTTCATTTTTTGCGATTTTTAACATATAAAATTTTCTTGCTTTATTGACAAGGCAGCAATTGTATAGTATAATATTTTCATTAGAACGATACCTTTGTTTATAATACGAATGATACAATTTTGCGGTTGCATCATTTTTTTAAGGGGGTGTAGTTTTGAACCGAATAGTTAACGGAAATCGTCTTGCACCGACCGCATTTGTTGAAAATATTGAATATACGGGTGATTATCCTTATATTTTAGTTGTCAAAAAATTTGCAAACGACGAAATTACATTGCCGCACTATGCAAATTCCATCGAAATACTTATTTGCGACGGATTGAGCGGACATATAAAAATCAATAACAGTCAATATGATTTGAGCGGGAAAAAGCTTTTCTATATTTCTCCCAACTATATGCACAGTACTTACGTTAAGAAAAGCGACGGAGTTATGTACGTTTTGAAAATATCTCCCGAGTTTCTTACGGAGCAAATCAATATTGAAGCTATTTTAAACAGCGAGAAGTGCAGTATAAACGCCTGCCCGTTCGAGATGGATAACGTCGAACCCGCATTTGAGATCATCGATAAATTTATTCAATATGATTCCGACGCGCTCAAGCGCTTGACCGCAATTATTGAGATGTTTGGGTATATTCGCGAAAATCTTAAAGCGTCCGACAGCAACGATCAGGTTAACGTAAAGGCGAATAGTGACGTCATCTTGAAGAAGCTTATCGAGTGGACAGAGTCGTACCGGGGAAGTAAAAAGATATCGACGCGCTCTGCAGCTAAGTTTGTCGGATATAGCGAGCACTATTTTTGCCATTGGTTTAAAGAAACTACAGGGATGACATACCACGAGTATCTTAACTATATTAAGATCGGTTATTCCTGCAAGCTCCTCGAGGAGGGGCGTTCGGTTTCGGAAACAAGTGCCGAGCTCGGTTATTTGAATACATCATATTTTATCCGTATGTTCAAAAGATACAAGGGGCAAACACCTAATACATATGCAAAGCAAAATCGCCGGTTGGATAATATAGCGGAAAAGAAGTTTATTTAAATTAAACGTTATTTTTGCAAAAAACGGCCGAAACATTAAAAGAGAGTAAAATACGATTATTTTTTCGCAAAATTTGTACTTTACCTCTTTTGCAGAATGTGGTAAAATAATATCATAAAATATACTGTTCAAAAATTTATTAATGAAAGTGGGGAACTCAAATTGAAAAAATTTATGATTCGCAGCGATATCGAAGGAGTAAGCGGTGTTGTAAGCTATGAGCAAGCCGACCCTTCACAACCGGAATATCCGATAGGGCAGAAGTGGTTTATGTCCGACCTTATGGCGCTGATCAACGGTCTTAGAGATGGCGGCGCAGATGAAATACATATTTACGACGAGCATTTTTACGGAAGAAATATCGACCTCGATGCTGTCGGAGAAAAAGTATTCTCATATTGCGGCAAGCCCCCGTACAGAGATAACTGGGCAGGCGGTCTTGACGAGAGCTTTGACGGCTTGATCCTTTTGGGATTCCATTCTATGAGAGATACGTTTGACGCGCTTCTCAACCATAGCTACGAGCCGGATATTAAGGCGATCAGAATCAACGGCGTTCCGGTTGGTGAAATCGGTGTCGAGGCAGCTATAGCAGGTCAGTTTGACGTTCCGTTGGCAATTGTTACCGGAGATTCCGAGGGTATACGCGAAGCAAAAGAGCTTGTTCCCGGAACCGTCGGTGTTACGGTTAAAGAATCGTTGAGTGAGTTTGGCGGTCTTTGCTATCCCGTTACCGAAACCTATAAATGGATATACAATGCTGCAAAGGACCTTGCTGAAAACGGTACAAAGGCACTTCCTTACAAGTGCGGCGACGGACCTGTTAAATTTGAGTTCGAATTTTTCGATACACAATATGCGAAATTATATCGCAAGATGTTTGGCGAGCCCGTAATTGTGCGCAATACCGCGCTTGAGTGCTGGGCAGAATATTGGAAAAACAAATTGGAGGTTCAAAAGTTACTATGACAGAGAACATAAGAAATTATGCAAAGCTTGGTCTTGTTCACCATTTGCTTTATCCGCATTGTACGTTTGACGCTGACTTTCATACCGAAACTCTTGCAGAATTCGTAAAGAGAACCGATATCGAAGCTCTCGACTGTTGTATTCCCTATGGTGAAAGCCGCCGCGAGAAGCTCATTCCCATAGTTAAAAATTGCGGCAAAGACGTAAGCTATGCGCTTCATCTTTTCCCTTGCAGAAAAATTTCGCTTTCCACTCTTGATATTCAAGAAAAGGAACTTACAAAATTGGTTATTAAGGACCAAATCGATATGGCTGCTGCTATCGGCTCAACCGGATTTGTTTTCGTTTCGGGAGCAGATATTCCCGAAAACAGACCTGCAGCTCAAGAGTCATTCAAGGAGTTTTGCCGTTGGTTCTGCGCAGAGCTTGCTCCGCACAATATTACAGCTCTTTTGGAGCCGTTTGACAGAACGATAGATAAGAAATTTCTCTACGGGCCGATTGACGACTGCGTTGCACTTATCGACGAGATATCGAAGGAATACGATAATATCGGAATCGAATTGGATATGGCGCACCTTCCGCTTATGTTTGAGGATTTCGAATCCTCGATAAGACGTTGCGGTCACCGCATCAAACGTGTTCACCTCGGGAACTGTGTTTTGCAGGATACTACTCATCCGCTCTACGGTGACAAGCATCCTCCGATGGAATTGGAGGGCGGCGAAATCGGATATGATAAGCTCGTTTTGATTCTTCGCACACTTTTGGAGGTTGGCTTCTTATCGAAGGACAACAGAAAGCCGCTTATTATGGAAATGACTCCGTTCCCGGGCAAGACACCCGAATATACGGTCGAACATACTATGGACTTGCTTGAAAGAGCTTGGGCAGCCGTATAATAAATTCATAAATAATATTTGTGGGAAGCGCACTTTTGGTGGCTTCCCACTTGAATTTTGTGTCAAAAGATTATATAATATTATATGAGGTGACATTTATGTGGATTTTATGGGTGCTTGGCATTTTGCTCATAGTGCTTTTGGCAATTTACTTGATTACAATTTACTTTTTTAATATGTCGTTTGTTCGCGATTCCGATGAAAAAAAGACCCGTGATGAATCTTATCTGCGTTTGAGAGATGACGGTATGTATAATATTGATGCTCGCGTATCGGAGGGGCGCGCTTATCTGGAAACTCTTTCCTATGAAGACGTTTATATACAAAGCTTTGACCGATTAAAATTACACGCGAAATTTTACCAAAACGGCGAAAGCAAGCGCACCATTGTGCTCGTGCATGGATATAAAAGCTTTGGAGAACATAATTTTGCTTGCGTTTTTGAGCTGTATCGTTCGCTGGGACTAAACTTTTTGATTGTTGACCAACGTTCGCACGGCGAGAGCGAAGGAAAGTATATTACCTTCGGGGTTAAGGAAAGACAAGATATTTGCGATTGGTGTAAATATTTGGTTTCAAAGGATAAGGACTGCGAAATCCTGCTTGGCGGTATTTCGATGGGATGCACTACCGTACTGCTTGCGGCGGCGCTTCCCGAAATTCCGTCAAATGTAATAGGAATTATAGCAGATTGCGGATATGTAACGCCTCGCGATGAATTTGCCCACGTTATGAAGCACGATATGCGAGTGCCTCGCTTTCCGTTCCTTGATGTCGCAGATTTAATTGCGCGACGTCGCGCGCAGTTTGGATTTTCTGACGTTTCAACGCTTGATGCGGTAAAGGTTATAGACATTCCGATTTTATTTATACACGGAGAAGCCGACACCTTCGTTCCTTTCGAAAACACGTTAAAAAATTATGAAGCAAGCGTTTCCCAAAATAAAAAGCTTATAATCGTGCCAAAAGCCGAGCACGGACTTTCTTACTTGGTGGATGAGGCAGGATGCCGCAGGTCATTAACCGAGTTTATATCATCGTTATAAATAAAATAAAAAGCAACCGAAGCGCACGTTTCCTTATAGGATTGCAATTCGGTTGCCTTTTGTATTTTTGCTCTACTTATTATTTGATAATAAATCTTGCAATTTTTTCGTAAAGCTCTTCTGCGTTTCCGCCGTTTACGGTCATTGTTATCGGGGAGAGAAGGTCAAGACTGAAAATACCCATAATGGATTTACCGTCTACTATATATCTTCCTGAAGCAAGGTCAATATCGCCGTCAAAAGAGGCAACGATGTTTACAAAATCACGCACATCAGCGATAGTCGAAAGGTTAATTTTTACTTCTTTCATATTTTTAACTCCTTTAAAAATTTTTATTGATATAAGTATAACATAAGTGGATAAAAAATTCAACAGTTTTTATTCAGATATGTGTAAATGTTTTATGACCATTTTGAAATTATTGGAAAAAAAGGTCGGATAAATTTGCAAAACCATTGACATCTCAGAACATTTGTTCTATAATATATCATATCCAATATTTTACATTCAGGAGGATTATGAAAAACAAAACCGAGCGCGACGAAATAATAAATATTTTTAAAAAATATTCCCGTTTGGGTCTATACCGACATAATTTGAATACATTTGGTGTTTATCAGGCAATTCGTGGGTGTTCGCGAAGCGAAAGCGAGGCGTTTGATTTGGCGGCGGTACACGAAACCTTTAAATTTCTGAAAATGGCAGGGAAAGATGATGCGCTGATGGCGGTCAAGAAGATATATTTTACTTGCCCCGCACGTATTATACGTAAAAATGAAATCAGTATGCGCGTGCGAAAATTTGCGCTTCAAAATTACTGCGATGAGCGCACTGTATACCGCCGACTTGAGTATGTCCTTAAAATTTATGCAAATATAAGAAGAAAAATCAGAAATTTATCTTTTGATGCGGTTGACATTTGAGCTCAGAAGGGATATAATAATAATACACTTATTTTGTATACATTCGGGGGTGTGAGATGCTTATAACTCAGGAATCGGATTATGCATTGCGTATTGTTTGCTTGCTTGCAAAAGAAAATAAAACCATAGATGCGGGTACAATTTCAAGAATTGTAAATGTAACTCCGAGATTTGCTTTGAAAATATTGCATAAGCTTGTGATTGGCGGTATTGTTAAGTCATATAAGGGAACAAACGGCGGATATAGATTTGAGTCCGACCCTAAGATCGTGACGGTGCTTGACGTTATTAATCTTATTGACGGCCCCATTGCTATCAGTAAGTGTGTTGGAGATAGTACCTGCTGCTCAATGAAGGGTGATAATAAAAGCGATTGCCGTATTCATCATCTTTTTAGCTCGGTAAATAGATCGGTATCCGAAAAGCTTGGCGCGGTTACCATAGAAATGGTTATGTAATAAATGAGAAAAGACACAAGTAAGCTCCCAAAGCTTGCTTGTGTCTTTTCATTACCATCTTCTTCTTCTTCGTCTTCGTCTGCGGTCTTTACATTTATCGATAAACTCATTGATTTTGAGCTTTACTATTATTTTGCTTCGCACTCTCTCATATAAGCAATCCTCCTCGGGAAACGGGAGAAAAGTGCCGCCAACACGCTCACGAAACAAACGGTTC
>JAZNBI010000011.1:0-13855 GCA_045586995.1 Eubacteriales bacterium
AAGCCCTTCCAAGAGCTCGATTCTTCCGCTATCATAAGCACATCCGGATGTGTACCTCTTATAACAGAATTTAATTTTTTGAAGAAAGCAACCCCTTCAAGAGATATATTGTTGCCGTATATATTTGGAAACCACTCTCCCGGTTTCTTATCGTAATCCAAATATAGCATAGAAGACACTGCGTCCACTCTGATGCCGTCAATATGGTATTCTTCGATCCAGAAAACAGCATTCGAGATTAAAAAGCATTCAACCTCGTTTCGGGCAATATCAAATTTTCTCGTGCCCCATTCCCTGTGCTCCATACGGTCAGCGCCCTGATATTCATACAAGTAGTCGCCGTCGAATTCATATAATCCATGAGCATCTTTCGGAAAATGTCCCGGAACCCAGTCAAGAATTACTCCTATTCCGGCACTATGCATTGAATCAACAAAAAATTTAAAATCCTGCGGAGTTCCATAACGCGACGTAGGGGCATAATAAGAACACCCTTGATATCCCCATGAGCCGTCAAAAGGATATTCGGCAATAGGCATAATTTCAACATGTGTATACCCCATTTTCTTAACATAAAATGAAAGCTCTTTAGCCAATTCACGATATGTAAGATAACTGCCATCCTCGTGTCTTTTCCAAGATCCCATATGAAGCTCATATATATTTATCGGTTTTTCATAAAATCCGTTTTCAAAATTTTCGCTTCTGTATGATAGCCATCCCTCATCGTGCCAGCTGTATTTTTCACCTATATCAATACAAGATGCTGTTTCGGGTGATTTTTCTGTTTTAAATGCATAAGGATCCGCCTTGTAAATTTCTCTACCGTTATTTTCAAAAAGAAATTTATATTGACAGCCATCTTTTATTCTATCGGAATCCACAAAAAGCTCCCAAATTCCCGAGTCGGTGATTTTTTGCATTTTATCCGATTTAGTCCAGTTATTAAAATCGCCCACTACATAAGCTTCCTGCGCGTGCGGCGCCCATACGCGAAATGCGAATTTCATATTTTCGAAATGCACACCCATATAACGATATGCATAGTAATTTGTACCCTGATGGAACAAATACGCAGGGTAATTTTCGTTATTAATGCTCATATTTTCCTCCAATAAAGGTAACATTATACTCCGTATACATTATTTACAATTCTATTATACTACAAATATACAATATTATCAAGCCCCTTGTTTTATGTTAAGATAATTTTTTTCATTTAAAACTATTGACACTAAGACATGTTAGTATATAATAAAAATATATGATTTTATGAGGAGGAATTTTTGATTTGATTGAAGTAAAAGGACTTACAAAAAAATACGGCGAGCGCGTTGCCGTAAAAGATTTAAGCTTTAACATTGAATCAGGCAAGATATATGGCTTGCTTGGTCCAAACGGAGCCGGAAAATCTACAACTATGAACATCATCACAGGATGCCTTGCAGCTACCGAAGGCAGTGTCAGAATAAATGGATACGATATAATTAAAAATCCTATTGAGGCAAAAAAACATATAGGATATCTCCCCGAGCTCCCGCCGCTGTATATGGATATGACCGTGGCAGAATATTTACAGTTTATTGCTGAGGCAAAAAATATTGAGTACGAAAAAGCGATGCGTGAAATAAGAGATGTTATGGAGCTCACACAAATCGACACCGAAAAGGACCGTTTAATCAAAAACCTATCAAAAGGATTCAAACAACGCGTAGGAATAGCGCAAGCTCTTATAGGTGACCCGGATATCATTATTTTAGACGAGCCAACCGTAGGACTTGATCCTAAGCAAATAATTGAAATTCGTTCCATTATCAAAGATTTGGGACAACGCAAAACGGTAATTATCAGCAGTCATATTTTGGCTGAAATAAATGAAATTTGTGACCATATTATGATTATTTCTCACGGTCGTCTTGTTGCTAATGATACCATAGAAAATCTCGAAACTTCATTCAACAGCTCCGCGAATATCTCTCTTACCGTAAAAACCGATAAAAACACAGCTTCCGAAATTATTTTCGCCCTTGAAAATATAGAAAGCTTTTCTTTTGAAAGCTGTCACCAGGATGGCTTTGTAAGCATTTCGATAAAAACAACTTGCACAGAAGATATCCGTGAACAACTTTTCTTTGCCTTCTCTGAAAAAAGAATACCTATCATCGAAATGAAATACAATAAATATTCGCTTGAAAGCATTTTCCTTTTGCTGACAGAAAAAGGGGCACAAATCGACACAGACGAAGAAATCGACGTAGAATCTGACGATTATACTTTACAATTTTCGCCCGAGCACGATAAAGAAAATGAAGAAAAGGAGGAAACCGATAATGACAGCAATATTCAAGCGTGAATTACGCTCATATTTTACAGGCATGACCGGTTATGTGTTTATTTCTATAATGCTTTTATTTGCCGGACTTTTTATAACCGGAACTTCAATTGTCGGCGGAAATCCGAGATTTGAAAATTCGCTTATAAGCTTAATTATCGTGCTTCTTATGATAGTTCCTATTCTTACAATGAGAGCATTTTCTGAGGAAAGGCACTTACACACTGATAAGCTCTTGTATTTCCTCCCCATAAAGCTTTCGGGAGTAGTCATAGGTAAATATCTTGCTATGGTTTCGGTTTTTGCAATTCCCACTGCAATAATAGGCACTTACCCGCTGATTCTAAGCATTTTTGGAAAAATTTCATTTCTCACCGCATATACCTCCTTGCTCGGCTTCTTTTTGCTCGGTTGTTCTTTGATTGCAATTTGTATGTTTGTATCAACCTTTACCGAAAGCCAAGTAATCGCAGCGGTACTCGGATTTGCCGTCTTGCTTTTGATTTATTTTATGAACGCTTTGGCAAGCTTCTTGCCCGCAACCCATACGGCATCATTTTTAGCGCTTATAATTCTATTTTTGTTAATTGCCGTCATTCTATATTTTTTGGCAAAGGACGCTCTGATATCTGTTGTCGCCGCCGCAGTCGGTATTATTCCTATTTCAACCGTATATCTGCTCACCCCGGAAGCTTTTGTGGGTCTTTTCCCTAAAATAATCTCTTATCTTGCTGTTTTCGACCGCATTGACCGATTTGTATATGGTGTTTTTGACATAACGGCTGTGGTATATTATTTGTCAATCATTGTCTTTAGTGTTTTTCTCACCCTTCAGGTGATGGAAAAACGCCGCTGGGCTTAAAGAAAGGAGTAAATCATGAAATTAATTGAATATAATGCTCCTGTACGCACAAAAAGAGGTATACGCGTTGTCGTAATTTCTTTAATTCTTCTGGCGGCACTGATAGCTCTCAATATAGTTATGGCAATTTTGCCAAAGTCTATGACTCTGCTCGATTCCTCGGCTAACAAGATGTACACTCTTGATGAGAAAACCGAAAAATATATTAAATCGGTATCCTCAAAAGTAGTAATGTATTTTTTGGCAAATCCTTCGGAGGAGGATTCTCAATTTTACACCTATCTTTCCCGCGTTGCATCGCTTAATTCCAATATTTCATTGAAATATATTGATATTGCAACCAATCCCACATTTTATGAAACTTATTCTTCAACGGCGCTTTCAAGCAACGATATCATTTTTGAGAGCGATTTGAGATATAAGGTTATGCCTTATTCGGATTTGTATTATTTTTACAACGAAGATATCGGTAAAATGTCTATCGACGAATATCAGTCCTTTATTATGCAGCTTTATATGTATGGTTACGATGCAAGCGCCTTCCCTGTTACCACATATTTTGACGGTGAAAACTCTATACTCAGCTCGCTTGACTATGTAACAACGACCGAATTTTCCACAATCTACTGTCTTACTGGCCACGGTGAGCAAGCGCTTTCCTCCAAGCTCATCGATATGCTTGACTATTATAATATGGAAACAAAGCCATTGAGTATTATTCTCGAAAGTGAAATCATTCCCGAAAATGCTTCTTGCATATTAATAAATGCTCCGACCAACGATATAACCGAGTCGGAATCAATAAAATTAAAAGCTTATATGGCAAACGGCGGAAACGTATTTGTATCAACAATGTATAATACAACATCACACGAAAATCTCTTGGGAATTCTTTCCGACTTTGACGTATCCGCAGTTGACGGACTCGTTTATGAAGACAACGCGGGAAATCACATCTCGGGATATCCGTATTATATATATTCTAACATCGACAAATACCACGAATATTCTTCGGGAATTACAAATAATTATGTTTTTGTTCCCGCTGCCCACGCAATGCTTATCGGAGAAAACATCCCTGACGGTTATACCGTTAAAAAGTTATTCGGTACAACAGAATCTGCGTATGTTATTGACAGTAATAAAGAAAAGATTGACGAAAACGGCTCTTATTCGCTCGGAATAGTTGTTGACTCCGAGAATTCAAATTTCGGACAGCTTGTTTGGTTTTCTTCATCAAACATTCTAACCGATTCGGCTTCTTCACAGGTTTCAGGAACAAACTACACTGTTTTCACTAATATTTTACGTGCATTCTCCGGTGCAAATAAATCCGAACTGCCGCAAATATCCGGAAAAGCCGAAACGCTCTCCCCGCTTGTCGTAACCGAACGCTCTGCAAATTTCTGGTCAATAGTTTTAATCGGAATAATACCGATAGGATGTATCTCCATAGGTCTTGTTTATTGGAGAAAAAGAATTCGCAAATAATAAAAAACAGTCTCCACTGATAAAATTTCGGTGGAGATTGTTTATTTATGATATTTTGTTCCTTTTATAATATTCAGAGAACGGTATACAACCTCAAGCAAAACAACGCGCATAAGATGATGCGGAAATGTCATAGGAGAAATTGAAAGCATCATATCGCAAGATCTTTTCACATTGTCGGAAAGCCCATAAGAGCTTCCGATTATAAATGATATTTCACTGCAATGAGTGCAAACACTTTCAATTCGACGAGCCATATCTTCTGAAGAATACATTTTTCCTTCAACACAAAGTGCAATTTTATATGATCTTTGAGGAATTTGAGAAATGATCTTATACCCTTCGCAATCAAGCGCTAAAGAAATTTCGTTTGCCGATGGATTTTCAGGTAATTTGCTTTCTTTTAATTCAACAAGCTCTATGGTGCAAAGCCCCTTTAAACGTTTTACGTATTCGTTTACGGCATCTTTTAAATAATTTTCCTTAAGCGAGCCAACCGTGATGATTTTTATTCGAATCATAAATACTCCTTATAAAACAAATTCAATTCAAATCAAAGGGGTGAGTCAAATGCAAAAATGCATTTGATTCTCACCCCATCGTTTTTGCTTGATGGCTGAACGCCATCTTTTTGCCCCCGAAACGGGCAAAAACGCAAATTCCGAGCATCAAAAAAGCCGGCGTCGGCTTTTTTTTCGCAGGGACTGCGCTAATGACGCAGTCCCTTTGTCAAAATTAGTCGTTTTTAGGAGCGTCGACAGGACAAACGGACTCGCATGCACCACACTCAACACAAGTGTCAGCATCGATAACGTATTTGCCATCGCCCTCTTTAATAGCACCTACAGGACATTCATCCGCGCAAGCGCCGCAAGCAATGCAATCATCAGAAATCTTATATGCCATGATTCTACCTCCAAATATTATTATTTAAGAATATTATATCATACTTTTCTTACAAATGCAAACAATTTTTTCGATTATTTATCAAAATCCGACATATTTTTTTCTGGAGTTGAAATAACCTTAACATTATCTCTGTGAATTTTTTGCGGCGGAGTATCCGGCTTGTCATTAAGCTTGACATTAATCATTCCCGATATAGGAAAAATATCTGTTACCGTTCCGATGCCGCCTTCGGTTTTAACAACCGAGCCAATCGGCGGTGTGTTTTGAATTTCGCTGAGATATGCATCATATTCGTAATTAAGGCAACACATAAGTCGTCCGCAATTACCTGATATTTTTGTCGAATTCAAAGAAAGATTCTGTTCCTTCGCCATTTTAATCGAAACCTGGGCAAAATCCGAAAGAAATGTCGAGCAACAAAGCGGTCGCCCGCACATTCCAAGACCACCCATAAGCTTTGCTTCATCTCTTATACCAATTTGACGCAACTCTATTCTGGTGCGAAAAATAGCTGCCAGTTCCTTTACCAAATCTCTGAAGTCGACTCTTCCTGAAGATGTGAAATAAAACAATAGCTTTGAGTTATCGAATGTATATTGCGAATCCACGAGCTTCATATCAAGCCCATATTCTTCAATTTTTTTCAAACAAACCTTAAAGGCATCGCGTTCCTTTATTTTGTTTTCCTCGTTATGAAAAATATCCTGACGAGTAGCAATTCTGACGACCGGACGCAGCGGTTGCACAATATCCTTTTCGGTAACAAAATGATTTTCTTTGCAAACCTGTCCAAATTCAAGTCCGCGAAGAGTTTCAACAATTGCAAACTCTCCTTTTTTTAATTTAATTCCAACGGGACTGAAATAATAAAGCTTTCCAACCTTATTAAAACGAATTCCAACCACTTCTACCTTTGCAGAATCGTCTGTAATTTCGGTTTTTTTAGAAGCTTCGCCAATCACATCGTCAAGAAGATCGAGCTGTCCTATATTTACTTCATCGCTCAACCCAAATTCTTGTGCTTTATCCGCATTATTTACGTCAACATCCAAATTTGTGTCAGTAATAATTTCATTTTCATTCGACAAAACAGCTTGATTTTCTTTTTTGTGTTTGTAATTTTGATGTCTGTTTCTTGAATTTCTTCTACGCTTGTTATATGGTTTATTTCCGTTAATGTTTTTATTTTGCGGTGTTTTTTCTTGGTCCATAATTAACCATTCCTTTCTTTAATGCACAAAAAGCATCCCACAGAATTTTTGAAAAGAAATCAAAAATTTAAATACCTACTTTACATAAAAGATTGCTGATTGCAAGATTAATATTAGCATTATTTAAAACCGAAATGCGCGTTTCTTCAAGCGCATTATAAAGATTTAAAAGCTTATGTAAAGAAATTTTATTTGCAAACTTTGCACATTCATCCTTATTTGCGAAAAAACACATGGGTGTTTTTTCGCATTTTTTAAAAGCTATGATATCTCTTATTTCTGTTTCTATTATATTTAAAAAAGAAATTAAATTCTCTCTTACCCTAGGAAAGCTTTCCATAACATAAAATGAATTTTGGGCATTTGAAGAAATACAGACATTTACAAAATCTCGTGCCAATTTGCGTTTGTTTAGAATATCGTCCTCGTCGTCGTGGTTAATCAATTCGAGTGCGCGCCCAACGCTCCCATCGGCAGCGGCAATAATTTCCGAAAAGTTTTCGGGAGAATCTTTTGAAATGCGTTTTGCCTCCGGAGAAATCTCGACAAGATACTCAGACAGAACATCCGAATCCAGCAATTCGGTACGCAAAATCGGGGCTCGGCTTATAATAGTTTCAAGCAATGGCTCAGTCGTTTCACACAACAATAAAAAAACGACAAATGGTGGAGGTTCTTCCAACGTAAGCAGAAAGGCATTTTGTGCCTCTTCAGTCATTTTATGTGCCTCTTCAATAATATATAACTTAACGTCAAGATCATTTGGAACAATATTTACTCCTTGCTTAAGTTCCCTTATCACGTCTACGCCAATAGTTGCTTTATCGCCTTTATTGATATATATAACATCAGGAGATTTTCCAGACAGTATTTTAAGACACGAAGCACACGACATACACGGAATGGGGCTTGTGCTATCCTTATTTTTTTCGCACGCAAGTGCCGCCAACATCAATTTTGCAATTGTTCGCTTCCCTGTACCCTTATTACCGACAATAATATATGCATGCGAAAGCGTACCGTCCAAAATATCATTACAAAGACGGATTTTGAGTCGCTCATTCTTTAGCAATTTTTCCATCATTTTCTTCATAAGGTATACCAACTCTTAAAAAATAAATATATATATTATTATATCAAATATCAATCTGACTGTCAATCGTCAAAATCAAAATAGACAATTTTAATTTCTAATTCAACTTAAAGAAGAGCCGCGACAAATGCGCGGCTCTTCAAAATAAACTTATGTAATTATTTAACCATATCGATACAAGCTTTTGCACCGTTGCTTAGAAAGTTGATATCGGTCCCCAAGACAAGGAAGGTGAAGCCCTGCTCAAGAGCACGCTTTACATCTTCTTCGGTAACAATAACAATATGACGTCCCGCAGATTTGTGATGACGTGCGCATGCTTCTGCAACACGATTGCACGCATCTATAACAACAGGATGATTGGGCTGTCCCACAAGTCCGTAAGAACCGCTCATATCATATGGGCCTATAAAAACACCGTCAACGCCGTCAACATCAAGAATTTCGTCGATATTATCGACAGCTGCTTTTGACTCTATCATAACCACAACCGGAATGTCGTCGTTTGCTTTTTTTGCATATTCATCGAAATCAACACCCCAATTGTTTGCTCTGGCATATCCAAACCCGCGAACTCCGATAGGCGGATATTTCGCAGCTTGAACAGCGCGCTTAGCATCTTCGGCATTGTCAACCATCGGAACAATGATTCCTTGTGCGCCCATATCAAGCACCTGTCTGATAGCAAGGGTGTCATTTTCGCGAACTCTGGCAAAAGCGAGCGTACCGAAAGCATCCATGCCGCGAGCAATCGATGCAAATTCATTCACATGAATATCCGAATGTTCCATATCAATACCTATAAAATCGAAACCCGCTCTAGAAAGAATTTCAGCAGAAACCGGACTTCCTGTTTGAATCCATGAACCAACTGTCAATTTTCTGTTGAGGAGTGCTTCTTTTACCTTATTCATATCTACATCTCCTTATTAAAGTTATAATTTACAATTATTCAAATTGAATATCCGAAAAGATCAATGTGCCGATTGTACCGTTTGTCATTCTAATTGTATATTCATTCGTACCGTCTTTAACAAGCTCCTTAGGAATTACAAACGAAACATACTCATCCGGTTCTCCGGTATATGCAATAATATCGGTTTCATAAATATATCCCTTTTCGGTTGAAGGAGAAAGTGTAACTCCGTTAAATGTTGCTGTATATACATTATTCGAAACATCTCCTGAGAATCTAAATCTCAAAAGTCCATCCTCTGTATAGCCACCGTCCGGGGCATACATTTTAACGGAAAAGTTAGCATTTGCTGCAGTAGTTATAGAAATATTGCTTATATAAAAGTCTTGAGTCGGATAATAATTGTGTACTTGTTTAGACAAAAATTCAATGTCTGTTATATTTTCAAAAATTTCAAACGGGGGCTCATTCCAAGGGCCTCTGAGATCGGCTTCTGCGCCATACTCCCTATAATATTGGAAATTGAAAGCATACACTGCATTTGCGCCTTCATTAAATCCGTTCCAAGCAATTGTATAAAGCATCTCTTGCGTGGCCCTTAAGAACGTTGTGTTATCGTACCTACCGTCATTAACCGCTACACTGTTTACAACGCAATGAGTAATTTCGGGGGCGAGAACTTTATCTGGACCTATAGCTTCTCTGAATTGAGCGATATCACCTTGAGAATTACAATTGTAATTTCCCGAAGCAACAAAAATATCAACTCCGCTCTCATAAGAAAGCAATTCCATATCCAAGCCCAATTTTGCGTTATCCTCAAAATCACTTGATGCACGAACACAAAGATATCTATACTGACCGTCAATTGCGGTATTATCCAATATGCGACGGATCCTTGTGACTACGTCGGTCATAATTTCGATTCTTTTTGCTGTTGATGTTTTTTCTGTAAAATAATTAGGATCGCGCAAAAAGTCAAGTTCAAGTCCGTCGATTGCATAATTTTCGCAAAGGTCACGAATCTTATTAAGCATGAACATACGAACTTCTTCATACTCCCAACTAAGTACTCCACCCGTAGAATTCGGATTTATCTTGAACTGAGGATTATTATAATAAAATTTTGTAATAGAATCAAAAGCGGGATTATCGGTATATACAGTTTCCAAATGGTGAAAGTCATTCATTCTCATTGAAATGAATGCCAAAGAACCGTATTTATGACATTCTTCAATATACTCATCAAAGACATCACCTGTTCTCGTATACTGATAGTTTATTATAGCTGATCCTCTGGAGCTTGCACCTGCTTTTTTATATGTAGCTTCAAACCATTCGTTATGCTCAACCAACGGATATGTACGGTTTTTGAAAATTGCCACATTACCCATCAAAGCAGCCAGAAGCTGAACGTCTACACCTGCTTCTGCGGTTTCTCTGACCTGCTCCATAAGTATATCAGTCTGCAAAGAATACGCATTTCTTGCCACAACTTCATCTCTTCCCTGCCACTTACAAGTAAAAGTACCTGTCATATCGTTGTTAAAGAGGGTGTCAAAGTCGTAAGAAGTCGGCTTTTGAACCGGCAATACGTTCGGGAAAGCGCTATCTAAATATGCTTTAAGATCGTCGGAGATTTCGGTAGCAGTTGTAATTAAATAAATATCCCCGTGCCTTAATAAATTCAAATCGTGTAATTCGGCAATTCTCTTTACACTGCAGTATTCTCTTCCGTTATACGTAACGGTAGGAACTATTCTGATAATTTCGTGAACAAGAGCATAAGGAACAAGGAGGTCGCCGTTTTGTTCAACAGGAACAAGCTTGTTATTATAGCAGTCATAAAGCGCTCTCATATCTTGGAAGATCATATAGGGGTTACCCGCCTTAAATGCAAAAGACAAAAGCATTGTCTTCTCATAATCGGCGTAATTAACACCGGGATATAATTTAGGAATATATATTTCTTCGGTATCACCGTTTGCAATTTCAACCGTAGAGTTTTCGCCGGACAATACTGTAGCAATAAAATCGTCTACGACCGGAGTTACGAGTGAATCGGAAGAATCAGCATGCTTTGCAAAAACAAGAGAACCGTCAATGCAAGACCAACCGCCCTTGTACTTTGGTAAAGAATTTGAATATTCAGACGATTTTTCTCTACCTGTTAAACCAAGTAAAATTTCATGATCATATGTATTTTTAAGAGATGTGATTACCGTCAACTCAAATCCGGTTTTTTCCATTATTGCATCACGAAGATTCTCAGCATCAGCTTCGGAAGCTAACGGTGAAATTATCTTAAATTCAGAAATCGGAACGCCGTTTATAGTGAAATTAGTAATCGCATAAGATTTTTGAAAAATGTATTTCTCGTTCATCGGCACTACGAGAGATTTCGATTCTTCGACAAAATACTTTATCATAAATTCATCAAGTGCATCTATAATAGCACTGTCAGAACCGCCGACGATAGCAACCTTTGTTCCGGATTGAACTATTGCATACTCGTCAACCAATGAAATGTTTTCCATAGCTTTTGATGATTCTTCTCTGTTTGTTTCACCAATAAGAATTTCTTCAGCGCCGATATAGAACTTAGGTGACCCTTGCATAACAAAGTCGGTAACAACTTCAAGCTCTACACCCGTAGCGTCCAAAATAGTCTTTTGCCAAGCGCTTACAGCCGCATTGACTTCGGATGAGCACTTGCTATCCTTAACTATTCTATATTTTGAAGTCGAATTTTTTATCAACTCCAAATCCCCTTCTGGTGGGTTAACATCCGAACCAACATCAGGAGTAGTTGTAGTTACTTCCGAGCCGCCACCGCCGTTATCGCAAGCGGCAAACATTGGTATCATTGCAAAAACAAGTAATACCAACATCAAGGAAATCAGAATTTTAGAACGATTCATATTTTTTCCTCCAAGAGTTAAATGATATATATATTATATAACGCGAATGATAAGTAATCAATGTATATTTTGTAAATTAAATTAACTTTTGAGTTCAAAATTATTAAATTTAAGTGCAAAAACACAATAATTAACAAAAAATTCAAAAATCAATCTGGATAGCATGCCCGAATTCCGCCAATATATTTGGGACGCGTCCTTGCAAACAAAACTCGCGCATTTCCTATCATATCCGGTTGTATGCGAACAGGCACCGCAACATCGCGAAGATGCATTCCGATTAACGTGCCGCCGATATCCATTCCCGCATGCGCCTTTATATGCTCAACAGCAACAGGAAACTCAAACTCTTTATATACTTTTGTCGCAAATGAACCGCCCGCTTTCGGCTGCGGCTTTACCGAAACCATTTCAAGATTGTATTTTTCTGCGCACTCTTTTTCAATAATCAATGCTCGATTTAAATGTTCGCAGCATTGTGCCGCAAGAAAAATTCCTTTTGCTTTAAGTATTGGGTATATTCCTTCAAAAACCGCTTCGGCTGCTTTTATATCAGAGCCCTTCCCGATTTTTTGACCCATTATTTCGGATGATGAACATCCCACAACAAAAATATCACCTTTTGAAAGGTTTGCGGCATCAAGCAATTCGCAAATTGCTTGATTGGCTTGTCTTTTTATTTCATCAAACATATAAGTACTCCCCCAAAAAACATTTTAATACATAGATTATACTATAAAACAAAAACAAACGCAACAAAAAAATGCAAAAAGCCGAATGTACAAAACAATTTTACCATCAACAAAGGATTAAAATCAAACCTCTTGTTTTCACGGCGCAATTAAGTACATCCGGTTTTTGCTTATTGTTTATTATTCGTTTGTATTATCTGCTACTACTTCTTCGGAAACTTCAGCTTCACTTTCCGATTCGGCTTCATTTTCTTCTAAAAGTGCTCTTATCGAAAGACTTACTTTTTGTTTTTCGTTGTCAATTTCAATTATCTTTGCGTCGTAGCTTTCGCCGATTTTAAGTATATCGTCGGTAATAACACCAATGCGCTTGTTAGCGATCTGCGAAATATGAATGAGGCCATCAACACCGTCAATAATTTCCGCGAAAGCTCCGAAAGGCGTCTTGTTAACTATCTTAACCGAAGCAACATCCCCTACTTTATATGTATTTGTAAAGATGAACCACGGATTAGAGTCTTCTGTTTTGTAGCCAAGAGATATGCGACGTTTCTCGGCATCAAATTCCTTAACGAAAACAGTAATCTCATCGCCGATAGAAACAAAATCTGCAGGATTCTTAACATGCTTCCACGAAAGTTCGGATGCGTGAACCATACCGTCAACTCCGCCGAGATCAACGAACACACCATAATTGGTCATACTCTTAACCTTGCCGGTATATTTCTTTCCAACTTCGATCTCATCCCAGAATTTAGCGGTCAAAGCGCGCATTTCTTCGCGAATAACCACCTTGATTGAGCCGATAGCTCTCTTACCGTCTTTGATCTCGATAACTTTAAAGTTAACGATTTTTCCCAAAAGCGCGGTGAGATCGCCGTCCTTCGGAATTCCTGTTTGCGAAGCGGGAACAAAAATTTTTACAGAATTTGTCAAAACGGTAACACCGCCGTTAACAACCTCGATAACCTTTCCTGAAAGTATTTCTCCGCTGTCCTTTGAAGCAAGAATATTTTTCCAATTTTTATCGGAATCCACACGCTTTTTGGAAAGCTCAGCAACGCCTTCAACATCGCTGACACGAATAACGAATGCTTCAACCTCGTCACCGCGTTTGAAAAGCTCGGTCAATTTTACAGAAGAATCGTCCGTTATCTGTTCGGACTTGATTATTCCTGTAACTTTGGCACCGAGGTCAAGCTGCAATTCTGCATCTGTAACCTGAGTTACTATTCCGGTAACGGTTTCTCCTGTATTTAAAGTTTTGATTGATTCTTCGAGCATCTCCGCAAAATTTTCTTTGATTTCGCTCATGATTTTTTTTACCTCCTCTATTATGTTGCCCGGCGTTGAGGCACCGGCAACAATTCCCACATTTTCGTGGATATACGGAATATAATTTTGCAAATCGTCAGCAGATTGAATCCA
>JAZNBI010000012.1:0-5873 GCA_045586995.1 Eubacteriales bacterium
CCCTCTCTGTCGGTATATATTTCAAGCGGGTCGCCCTCGCGTATTCTCATTGTTCTTCTGATTTCCTTTGGAATAACGACACGACCGAGGTCGTCAATTCTTCTTACAATTCCCGTTGCTTTCATAATTATATAAATTCTCCTTGTTTTACAAATTTGTACTGTTAGTATTTGCAAACGCGGGGAGATTTATACTGCGTAGATTTACTTTTTGACTATGATTACATCAGAGTTATTATATCACAGCGGAATATTAGTATTTTGCTTGCAGCATATTGAATTGTGTTCTCAGGTTTCCCAGAGCGGAAGCTTCGACAGGACCGCAAATAATTGGCTTTGAAGTATATTTTTTTGTTAATTTATTAAGATAGGTATCCTTGCTTCCACCGCCAACGATGGTTATAGAATCAACAGTTTGACCCGTTATGCTTTCGATTTCGGACACAACGTTAGCATAAATTTTTGCAAGGGAATGGTATGTGCTGTTTATGACATCAGCAACACTCAATCCTTCGTCCTTTAGGCAGTCCTTTATAGCATCTATCATATTATCGGGAGCAACTAACCTTTGGTCATTGGGATCAAAGGTTTTTATGTATTTGCTCTTCATAGCCATATCCATCATTTGGTCATAAGTATACTTTTTATCTAAATTCTTGCGAATATTTTGAAACAACCACATACCCGTAATATTTTTCAGGAATCTGTATGTGTGATTTACTCCACCCTCGTTAGTAAAATTTGCATCCATTGCAGCAGTTTTCAAAATGGGACGATCATTCTGAAGGCCTATAAGACTCCATGTGCCGGAGGATATAAATATGCTGTGACCTTTCAGATCGCAAGCGGCAACGGCAGAAGCTGTATCGTGGCAGGGAGCAAAAACCACCTTAGAATCAAAGCCCACGTATCGTTTGACCTCTTCTGTAAGGGTTCCCACAAAACTTCCGGGCATCAATATGGGTTTAAAAATACAGGGGTTAATTCCTAATTTTTCTATAATATCCATATCCCAATCTCTGGTTTCGGCATTTAAAAGAGAGGTGGTCGAAGCAATAGTGTATTCGCTCTTCATAATGCCGGTAAGTTTATAGGCAAGGTATTCCGGCATCATAAGAAGATGCTTTGCTTTTTCAAGCTTGCCCAATCGTAAATCACAATACAGCTGATAAATTGTATTGTAATTCGCCCTTTGGATACCTGTTCGAGAATACAGATCATTTGCGCTTATATATTTGTCAACCTCTTCCGGTATATGGTTTGTTCTACTGTCACGGTAAGATACTGCGGGAAGTATTTCCTTTTCATTCTTATCTAAAAGAACATAGTCCACACCCCAAGTATCAATGGCAACCGTGTCGGGTATAATGCCACGCTTTCCGCACTGTTTTATACCCTCAATGACAGATTTTGTTAAATGCCCAATATCCCAACAAAGTGTACCGTTTACATCCTTGATAGCATTATCAAAGCGATATATCTCAACGGTTTTTATCTCTCCGTTTTCGTATTCACCTAAAATATGTCTTCCGCTCGAAGCACCGATATCTATGGCTAAGCAATACGGCATACTATTTCTCCTTATTGTACCGTTTGTATCCCGGGTGCTTACCTGTTACCTTATAATAGTTTTCACGAAGGTAAAGAAGTTTATCAATCTGGGACTTTTCAATTTCCTGAGCACCGCCTAAAAGATGCGCTGTAAGAGAAATCTTCGCATATAGCTCTAAGGTTTCCATACGATAATAAGCGGTAATAAGATCGCAGCCAACCGTCAATGCGCCGTGATTTTTCAGTAAAAAAACATCGTGTTCAGCGAGATAAGGCGCTATTGCATCAGGCACCTCGTTTGTGCTTGGCGTACCGTAAGGCGTAAGTGGAATAGAACCTATGGCTATTACCGTTTCGATCATCGAATACTCGTCAAGACTTTTGCCCGCAACAGCATATCCTGTTGCTGTTGCAGGATGAGCGTGTACCACTGCACCGACGTCTTCTCTTTGGCTATAACAACGAAGATGCATTTTGATCTCGCTTGAAGGTTTATACGGCGCGCCCTCTAAAACCTCGCCGTTTTTGTTAATGATAACAAGCTTTTCGGGGGTGATAAAGCTTTTACTAATACCTGTGGGGGTTGCCATAAAATTACCGTCGGGCAATTTTACGGACACATTACCATCGTTCGCCGCTACCCAGCCTAATTGCCACATTTTATGGCACACATCACATATTTGCTCTCTGATTTCCTGGTATTTCATATTTTACCTCACTTTTTAAACTGCGGTCCGTAGGTCTGACACGCGCGATAGTCCTGTCCCTCTTTATCCATACCAAACGCATTCCAACAAGCAGGGCGGAAAATATCGTCCTCTGGTATATTGTGCATACAAACAGGGATTCTTAGCATTGAGCACATCGTAATAAGGTCAGCACCGATATGACCGTAACTGATTGCACCGTGGTTAGCGCCCCAATTCTGCATTACCTCATAAGCAGTTTTGAAAGGGCTTCCATCTATACCGTCGCAGCGAGGGGCAAACCACGTGCAAGGCCAAGTCGGGTTAGTTCTTTCCATAAGTGTATCGGATACATTGTCGGGAAGATTTACTGTCCAACCCTCTGCGATCTGTAATACAGGCCCCAATCCTTTAACAAGGTTAAGTCTTATCATAGTGCAAGGCATTTCGGCCTTTGTAATAAAATGACTTGAGAACCCGCCGCCGCGGAAGTTATCAAAGCCCGCTTCGCACCAAACGGTAGCATCGGTCATCTTTTTAATATCCTCATCGGTTACTTCCCACCATTTTTTCATAATGGCATTACCGTTTTCGTCACGACATTCACCGCAAGCATCAAGACAAGCCGCCCCTGAATTTAAAAGATGTATAATACCGTCAGATTCTTTTGCTTTTCCCTCTAACTCATAATCGGCCACACGCTTAACAGCGTCGCCGCTCCAATATGTACGAACATCAGCAAATATCTGGGCACGGTGGGTAAGCAATCTCATAAAGAGCATCCCCATACCGTTAAGCACATCATTTTCAGTGGCAAGTGTATAAGGTTCTCTTGCGCCTTCATAATCAAAGGTAGAGCTTAAAAGCGCTTCGGGGTAGTCGCAGTTGGGCCAATGGTCTGTCCACTGTCTTTGACCTTGGAAACCTCCTGCAATAGCGTTATGACCTACCATTTCTTCTTCGCAACCCTTGGGAAGATTTTTATTTCCTGCCATAAGGTCTTTTATTATACAGTACATCTTAACTGTAAATTCCCACTGCTTTTCTTTTTCTTCGTCTGAGAATTTTACAAAATCGGGGTTATCATCTCTACCTTCTTTGCAATGCTCTTTAGTCCAAGCAAGTGCTTTTTGGTAGTCTTCCTCATTGTAGATCCCCTCTTCCATTCGGCGAAGAATCTCCACCTCATCTACGGACTCTGCACGCATACCGAAGTATTCTTCCATAAAGTCCTGATCAATAATAGAACCTGCTATCCCCATACATTGAGAGCCAATTTGAAGATATGATTTACCACGCATAGTAGCGACTGCTATAGCGCATCTTCCGAAACGCAAAAGTTTTTCCTTTACATCTTCGGGGATAGTATCAACCATATCAACATCCTGTACTTCGTGACCGTAAATCCCGAAAGCCGGAAGTCCTTTTTGAGCGTGACCCGCCAAGACAGCAGCTAAATAAACCGCTCCGGGTCTTTCTGTTCCATTAAAACCCCAAACCGCCTTAATAGTATTAGGGTCCATATCCATAGTTTCGGAGCCGTAGCACCAGCAAGGCGTTACAGATAACGTAATATCCACATTATTCTTTTTAAATTTATCTGCACAAGCAGCGGTTTCTGCAACACGACCGATTGTAGTATCTGCCATAATAACCTTTACGTGCTCTCCGTTTGAATAGAAAAGATTTTCCTCAAACAATTTCTTTGCAGCATTTGCCATAGCCCAAACCTGCGGTTCAAGACTTTCGCGAAGTTTCATCGGTCCGCGTCTTCCGTCAACTACTGGACGGATTCCAATTACAGGGTATTCATTCACATATCTTTTTTCTGCCATAAATATCACCTCTATTAAAATATAGTGTACTTAGATTATACCAAATTTTATATTACAATGTATAATATACTTGTATTATATCAAGTTTTATGTTACAATACTCATATAATTTTCGCCAAAAACTATGACAATATTCACTTTTGGAGAGCGTTATGAATGATATCAATTATATAGAAAAGAGAAAACACGGCACCGCCACATTCCCCATACAATACTATTATGTGGATAAAACCCACCCTCGCTATGTTATGAGCGAACATTGGCATCGCGAGTTTGAAATTGTGCGGGTTTTGTCGGGAAGCTTTACTGTCTGTTTAAACAACGTAGAATATAACCTAAAAAAAGATGATGTTTTGTTTGTAGAATGTGGCTGCCTGCACCGTGGACAACCGGCGGAGTGTGTTTATGAATGTATTGTTGTTGACCTGAATATGCTTTTACCACGGCAAGACGTTCTTGCCAAACAATATATTACACAAATAATAAATTCCCGAGTCAATATCAAAAGAAATCTTTCTCACAAGGATTGTGATCTATACTATACGGTAACGCAACTGTTTGCTTTAATGAACAGCTCAAAGCCCTACTATGAGTTATCAGTTTATGGTTTACTTTTTACTTTGATTTTACAGATTTATTCCTCCGGTTATATATCTTCCTCGGCTTGCACACAGTCAAACAGACAAATAGAACTTATCAGTTCGGTCCTGGATTGGATAAACCAAAATTTTAAAGAACCGGTAAGCTCTGAAAAGCTATCTCAAATTTCCAACCTGAATTTTAATTATCTTTGCAAAATATTTAAAAGTTTTACAGGCCAGACTATTACACAATATGTAAATGAGCAACGTATTGAACACGCTTGTTATGATATTGCTAATAATAAAAATATAACTGAAGCTGCATTCAATAACGGTTTTAACGATTTAAGCTATTTTGCAAAAACTTTTAAGCGTCATAAGGGAATGACGCCAAGAGAATTCAAGGCATCCGTCAAAAGTAACACAGAGCTTACTAATACTTACAGGCAAGGTATATAAACCGACAAAAATCGCGGTGAAATTCACCGCGATTTTTCTATGTAATATTATTATTTGTTATTAAAAGAATTTTATACCGTTTTCTTTACTTTTCGGTTATGATGTGGTACAATAATTGTGAGGTGAACAAAAATGAAAATAATAAGAGAAAAAAGTAATGTAAGCGGCTTTCCTTATATTGCATACATACCCGAAAGCATAAGCAATAGCCCTGCTTTGTTAATTCAACTTCACGGAGCAGGCGAGCGAGGAAATGGCGGCAACGATGTAGATAAAGTTTTAGTTCACGGATTTTCAAAAATTGTGAATGACGATAACCTTAATGATTGTATTTTAATAATGCCGCAGTGTCCTATCGATACTTTTTGGGTCGCAAAGATAGAAAGTCTTAAAAAATTCATTGACAAAATTATAATTGACTATTCTGTTGATGCGAATAGAGTATATCTTTGCGGCTTGAGTATGGGTGGCTTTGGAACATGGTATACGGCAATGGCGTATCCCGATTTTTTTGCCGCAATTGCACCTTGTTGCGGAGGTGGTATGGCTTGGAATGCACACACTCTCAAAATGCCTGTGTGGACCTTCCACGGGCTGAGTGATAATATTGTTTCTCCAAATCAAACGATTGAAATGGTAGAAGCTTTAAAAAATAACAATCCTAATTTAAAATTTGATTTGTATGAAGGCGTTGGACACGATTCCTGGAATAGAGCTTTTTCCGAACAGACTCTCAAATGGATACTGTCACATAAAAAAGCG
>JAZNBI010000013.1:0-4763 GCA_045586995.1 Eubacteriales bacterium
ATTGCGAAGATCCATCACCGTCTTGACGTAGCAGCTTTCTTGTTAGAGGAGCTTATTAAAGAAAACAAACTTATAGTTCCGAACGAAAAAACTCCTCTCTGTATTTGGGGTGTAAAAGCATAATATAAACACCGCCGAGAGGATCCGTTTGGTCGCTCTCGGCGTCATTTTATATATTTCGAGATTTCAACCACCATTTTGTTATTCCTTTAATAAATCTCCATTTCAGAGAAATAATAAAATATCGCTCTGTTGACTCTACTATTGGTTTCGTGTATAATATAGTCACAAGCTCCGGAACTTGAATTTTTTTCGAGAGGTGAAAAATATGTACGAATGTAAGATTGCAGAACAATTGGTGGAGCTCCGCACTTCAAAGGGAGTAACACAAGAAGATGTGGCACAAAGCCTATCTATTTCAAATAAAACGGTTTCCAAATGGGAGAATGGAGTTTCAACACCGGATCTTCCTATGGTGGTAGAACTCGCAAAATATTATGGTGTCACTACCGACACGCTTCTCGGACTTTCCGAGGATAAAAAGCAAAGCACGACGGAAGAAATCCGTTCTTTGTTTGAAGGGCTTGATCGCCGCGAATCTGTGCTAAAAGCATTTGAAGCGGTAAAAGCGCTTATTCCGGCTATGTATGGAACAGTTTCCCAATATAGTGATGATATTTATGATAGAGAAAATGTTTTTCCGTCTGAGATATCGCATTTTTATCGTTCTAACATATCGCTTCATGAGTTTTTCGAGTTCGTAGCAAGCTCCGAAAACGTAAACGTAGCGGTAATGATGCTCCGTAATAAAGCTGATTTTGCATGGATGAACGATCCGAGTAAGCAAGCAGAGATCGTGAAGATATTCCAATTCTTGTCGAATGAAGATGCTTTGTCCGTTCTTTATTATGTTCATTCCACCGCTTGCTCTGAAAGCTTCACGGCAGACTATATTGCAAAGAATACGGGTGTAAAGGAAGAACGAGTTTCCGAAATTCTCGATGAATTCTGTTCTGTAGGAGCATGCCATTGGGTAACAGCGCATCTTGCCGAAGGAGATGTCAAGGTGTACGAATGCCACGGCGACGGTCTTGTTCTTGCCTTAATTTCCTTGGCATTTGAAAGAATGTGCGGCAGACAGTCCTATGAATACAACTTCAACGGAAGATGCAAGATGATCGGAGGTAAATAAGATGAGTTTATCGGGTAATATCAAAAGATTGCGCCTTGAAAAGAATCTGACACAAGAGCAGCTTGCCACAAAGCTTGGCGTATCTGCACAAGCAGTATCCAAGTGGGAAACGAGCGAAACCTATCCTGACGGAGCGCTTCTTGTGCCGCTTGCCAACGAGCTTGAGGTATCTCTTGACGAGCTTTTCGGAAATGAATCGGTTACGATGGCAGATATTTCGGGGAAAATCGTGAAGTTGATTCATAACACCGAGGCAAAAGAGCGTTTTAATGTCGCGCGTGATATTGGTTGGCAGATTGAGCGCGGTTTGTTTAACTGCCGTATGGAAATTGAAAAGAAGTATGACCCCAACGAAATCAAAAATCAGAAAAACGCATCCTATATTCTTGACGATAACGGATTTACAATCGTTTCTAATGGAAAAGAGCCTTTCTTCTCGGTATTTCCACAACTGGCAGAGGGATACGGACATTTTTTGAACGACAAGGACGATCTGCAAAAGATCTTTGCTGCACTGTCTCATACGGATACAATGAACGCTTTGATCTATTTATATCAAAAAAACGAGAACTTCGTTTTCGAGAGCGCAGTTCTCCAGCGAGATTGCGAGATCACAAATGATCAGATCAATGCGGTAATAGATGATCTGCTGACGCTAAAGCTAATATGGAAACAGGAACTTACAATTAACGGTGAAAGTCGCGTTCTGTATTATTCTCGACCCAGCCACAAATTGCTTGCCGTATTGTTGATGACAAGAGAGATTGGCTATAAGGGAGCATATAGTTTACAATCGCATATCAGAAATACGCCATTTATCAAAGAATAAAGAAATGCCGCCGAGAGTAACCGTTTGGTTGCTCTCGGCGGTGATTTGCTTTAGTGATAGATTATCTCGTTCAGCACGAGTTCCTCGGCGCTTTGTTTCGCGCTGTTCATTTCTTGTACCCACTGGAGAGGGTTAGAAACTTTAAGTTCTTCGGTAATGCCGCGCTCCTTTACCAAACGGGAAAGGGTGAGATCGATCTGCCGCTTTGCCTCCTGTTCAGTTTCGTAGAGGTGCTGATTGAGCGTACACGAGGTGAGGAGCGTGGTATAAGTGCCGCGGCGGTGCTTTTTGAGATAGTCGAGGCGCATTCTACCGTACTTGCCGATGGGGTAATTGGTCTGCTCGGGGAGAGCCAAGTCGGGATACATAACGCCGTTTCTTTCGGTGTAAGTGAGTTCCATAATTCATCCTCCGTAATTCAATATTTTTTACACGGCCATTCTACCATGTTTGTCGTCAAAAGACGAATGTGCGGAATGGCTTTTTTCTTTTTACCTTATCGCATTTTGCGACAAAGTTGACGGTTGAAAAAATATTTTTTAGGCTCAGGACAAATTTCGCGTTTTCATGTCGGATATAGAGTGAGGGGGAGAAGAAAAATCACTTGGCTCTTTTGACCAAGTGATTTTCAAGTGGCGAAATTCGCCCCTTGAGGTGGTATGGTTGAAAATCAACCGCACCACATTAACAGAAGAAAGTGGTATGGGTCAAAATGACCCATACCACCCCACGTGGACATTTTGTCCACGCGGTTAAAGGATGCCCACGTGAGGTGGGGAGAGGATTATTCAAAACATTCTGCGTAATTAGAATCTGATTTTATACGTTCCTTGAATTCTTCGGGAAGAACTTCTATCCATCCCTTCCAAAAAGTTGAGGGTACTGATGGGAAATTCGCACTTGGGAATGTTACCTTTGCTACAAGCGGTGATGTGTATTGATATTCACCTGTGCATCGGATGGAATCATAAAGCTTTTTATGCTCAAATCCTTTTTTGAAGTATTCAAACGCTTGGTCTGTGTTTTTATTAAATCGAGCTTCATATACTGCCGCATGCAGATAAAGTTCTCTGAGATGAGAGTGTGCAACCCCACATCTTTCGTCGCTGAAAATCGATTCATATAAATGCGCGAGATCTAAAAACAGTTTAACTCCCTCGGATTTTGTGAATAGCGAAATTTTGGTACATACGGAGTTACAAAGAACGTTTTTTAATTCTGTCAAAAGAGAAATAATGGCTTCACCTTGATATTTGTCACGTTCTTCAGCCTCGGTCGCTTTTGGCATAAGTGTTTCGCGACAAGCAATAATCGAGTTTTGCTTTGTTGCCAAAGTTTTTGCCTTGTCTGTATATCCCATTTTAGCATAGACAATTACCAACATCATAGTAATAATGTCACGGTCTTCGGGAGAAATATCCATAGTTAAGACTTTCTCGAAAACGCGAACTTCTTCTTGCCAATATATGTTTCCCGAATTATATTCCGTGTCCTCGTGAGCATAGTCAGAATCATTCGTGGTATAGCTTCTCGCACCATATTTTTTCCATCCGTGCAAACTCAATGCATATCCAAGTTTGATTAACACTTGTGGTTCTGATGGGAATTCTTCAGCTGCCGCGCGGAGCAATTCAACACATTCTGTCATATCGCCCAGACCGTTAATTGCCGTTTCGGCTTTATTCAATATAGATCTCAATTTTTCTTGTCTGTCTTTGCTATATCCAAATAGTTCATCAATGCTGATGTTGAAATAATTAGCAATGGCAGGTATCAGCTCCATATCGGGATAACCTCCGTTTGCCTCCCAGCGCGAAATTGCCTGAGGGCTGACACCAAGAGCATTGGCCAAATCTTCTTGTTTTCTGCCATCGCGCTGTCGCAGTTGCTTTATCTTCTCACCTATCTTAATATTCATACTCTAACCTCCAGTTATTGATATCACCGGTGTGATTATATTTTATCATATAAGAGTGCAACAGTCAATTATCAATTCGTTGTTTATCAATCAAGTATCGCTTGTTTATCTTGAATACATAAACTTAAACAAAGGAGGCGATCCAATGGATACCAGTTAAGAGAAGTGGCGGACTTCGTCCGGTACTTTAACGAGCATAGCAAGTGTTATAACGCTTGCTGAGCCAATCCGAGAGATTGGCTTTTTTATTTAGGGATGTATCCCTAATACCCACTACAACAGAAAGGACAAACAAATGAGCAAAACAGAAAAAATGACCGAGCGCGTCACGGTCAAAATGGACGCGAATCTGAAAGCCAAGCTTCAGCGCGAAGCCGAGCGGTGCGGCGGAGATATGTCGGCGTATATCCGTTCCTTGATCGAGAATCGGTTATCGCAGGCGGCAGGTACTTGCTACAATTGCATCGGGCGGCTTGAAAAGGCGCTTGATCCATAGGACGTTGGCTATGAGCTTCACGCCTTCATACGTTCCAAGTACAAGGCAAAGGACGGTGAGAGCTGATGGCAACGACCTCGCTATGGGCGGTGAGAGGAACGATACGCGCCGTGGTGGCTTACGTCAAAGACCCAAACAAGCCCGCCAATCCCGATTATGATCTCAAAATCGTGCTGACCTATGCCGCCGATAACGACAAGACCGAAAAGCAGTATTACGTTACAGGGCTGAACTGCTCGCCGCATTTCGCTTTTGAGCGTATGACGGCAACCAAGGAGCGATACGGCAAGCGCGGTGGTATAGTTGGATACCACGGGTATCAGAGCTT
>JAZNBI010000014.1:0-15232 GCA_045586995.1 Eubacteriales bacterium
AACCAACTGAACTACCGGGCCGTGTGGTGGGAACAATAGGGCTCGAACCTATGACCCTCTGCTTGTAAGGCAGATGCTCTCCCAGCTGAGCTATGCTCCCACGTCCGTCACCTTGCGGCGACGAGAGTTATTATATCATATCTGTTTCCTTTTGTCAATACCTTTTTTAAAACTTTTTCAAGTTTTTTCAAGATTTTTTCAAAACAAAAAAATATACCCAAAATCAATATATTTTCAGGCAGATATCTATTTCTTGAACATGTCAAGTAAGACCTTTTCTCCAAAGTGATAACTGCGGTTGCAGAAGCGGCAATTAACCTCAAGCTCACGCGCTTTACCCTCAGCTTCCTGCTCGTCAAGCATTTTGCGAACTTCATTTTCGCCAAGCGATGCTATCGCCGACTTGATTCGCTTCTCGGAGCAAGTGCACTTATACTCAACGTCAAGTTCATCAAAAATATCGTAAGGAATATCGGTCATAGCAACCGCCATTATCTCCTCGTTACTCATTCCCGAAGCGAACATCTTGGAAACGTTGGTAAGATACTGTGTATTACGCTCGATAAGGTCAATGGTATTATTATCGGCAAATGGCAAAAGCTGAATAAACACACCTCCTGCCGCCTTACAGGTACAGTCAGTATCAACAAGCACACCCAGAGCGCAGACCGTGGGTACCTGCTCGCTTTTCGCGTAATACGCTGCGATATCCTCGGCAATTTCGCCGCTTACAAGCTCGATAGATCCGTTATAAGGCTCTTTGCCCCCCATATCCTTTATAACGTTTATCATTCCTCCGCCGACAGCTCCGCCAACGTCAAGCTTTCCGTTAGGCTTAAGGGGCAAGTCAACACTTGGATTCTGAATATATCCTCTTACGTTGCCTATATAATCAGCCGCCGCGATAACGTTTCCCGCCGCGCCGTTACCTCTTATAGTTACGGTAATGCTATCTTCCTTTTCTCCAAGCATACTTCCCATAACAGACGTTGCGGTAAGAAGTCTGCCCAAAGTAGCTGTTGCGGTAGGGGTTGTGTGGTGATATTCTATGGATTTATTTACAATATCGGTTGAATTGATAATATGAATTCGCGCGCTACCGTCCTGTGTCATTGCGCGAAGAATTGTTGAACTTGCCATTTTATTTTCCTTTCATTTTCTTCTTGCGACGAAATACCAACGCTCGGTCTTTTCGTCGATTTCGGTAAATTTATAATCACTGCTTACAGAAAGCAGTTCAAAGCCGCATGTTTCAAGCGACGACTTCACTTCGCCAAGTGTATAGCATCTCTCGTGCTGTTCTTCATCAGAGCGGATATATTTGCCGTCACGCTCCTCAAAAAGCGAAAGATAAAAGCTGCAAAGCCTGCTTTCCTTATCGTAAAAATTCTGCCAGCCGCAGTAGACATCCTTTCCGTCAATTTTATCTTCCAATATATATGAGTTGTCTCCATACACATTTTCAAATTTATAAGGAGTGTTCATATCAAAAATGAATATTCCGTCGGGATCAAGATAATTATGAACAGTGGAAAGGCATTTTTCAAAATCCCCCTCACCCGTAAGGTAATTCATACTGTCGAGACAGCATGTAACCGCGCCGACGGTCCCGTACAACTCGAAGCTCCTCATATCCTGCAAAAGGTACAAAATATTGGTGTCACCAACAACAGTCCCCCTTGAATACGCCTCGCTTAACATTTCCTCGCTTCCGTCAACACCTATCATATCATAACCGCGTTCGGCAAGCTTATACGTCATGCTTCCCGTACCGCAGGCAAGGTCGAGCACAAGCTGGGGCTTGCTTTCAAGGTATTTTTCAAAGCAGTCCTCAACGAAATCCGCCCATGCGGAATAATCTATTTCAGCATTCAGCTTATCGTACACTCGCGCTATTGAATTATAGCCCTCGGAAAAATTCATTTTACTTCCCTTTCAATTAAAATCCATATAATTAAACAGCTTATAAATATCGCCTGCGCCCATCACCACGAGCAGATCTCCGTCATGAAGCTCGTTTTTCAGATATTCGGAAATGGCCTCCATATCGCCAACGTACAATCCGTTTGGAGTAGAATCTGCAACCGATTTCGCGCTCACTTCTCCGTTGTCTGCCTCTCTCGCCGCATAAATATCGGCGATTATAGCCTTGTCGATGTCTCCAAAAGACTCTGTAAGCTCCTTAAAAAGACCGACAGTTCTCGAATAGGTATGTGGCTGGAATACGCACAAGACCCGTTCATATCCCATTTTAGCCGCCCCCTCGAGCGTTCGCTTTATCTCGGTAGGATGATGTCCGTAATCGTCGTAAACGTCAGCGCCAAGCCATTTGCCCTTGTATTCCATCCGTCTGTTAGCGCCCTCAAAGACCGAAAGACCGCAGGCTATTTTTTCTCCGCCTATTCCGCACAGATATGCCACCGCACAGGTCGCCAGCGCGTTATAAACGTTATGAACACCGGTTACCGCCAATTTAACATGGCAAAATTCCTCGCCGCCGAGAAGCACGTCGAATTCTGGTCTGCCGATATCAAAGGTTATATTTGCGGCATAAAACAACGCCTCGCGGTCTTTGGCGGAAAATCCTATCTTACGCCCCGCAAAGCCCTCAACCGCTTTTACTGTGTTTTCATCGTCAATGTTATACACCACGCAACCGTTTGAGTCGGCTGTTATATCGGCAAATTTTCTGAACGATGAATATATATGCTCCATACTTTTAAAGTAATCAACATGATCCATTTCTACATTAAGTATTACCGCTACAGTCGGATAAAAATCAAGAAACGAGTCCATGTATTCACAGGCTTCGAATATAAAATTCTCGTTACCGCCGATACGGTACGCGCCGCCCATGCTTTTCATCGACGCGCCAGAAAGTACGGTAGGATCTGTCTCAGCACATATAAACACCGAAGCGCACATAGAGGTACAGGTGCTCTTTCCGTGCATTCCGCTCACACCGATTCTGCGATTATATCCCGTCATAAGATAGCCCATAAAATCGGCACGTGATATACAAGGCATACCAAGCTCAAGCGCTTTTACATATTCGGGATTTTCGTCGGAGATAGCCACGGTATAAACAACCGCGTCATATCCACCCAGATTATCGGCGTTATGCTCATAAAAGACCTCTATGCCGCCCACGGCAAGAGACTCTGTAAGAGCTGTTTTCGCTCTGTCCGAGCCGCCCACCTTATATCCGCGCTTTTGCGAAATCAGCGCCAGAGACGACATGTTGACTCCGCCTATACCTATAAAATATATGCTTTTACAACTCGAGAGCATTTCTTTGATTTTTTCAGCACCAAAATGAGTATTTTGAACAGACATACCTCTGCCTTTCTCGGCTTTATTGCCGAATGTGATTGCTTTTTGAATTTTTCACTGTTAATTTGAGAAATTTGTACAACTTAAATTTACAAAAATAACTTTTCTTGTTTGTATAATCGTCACAAAATTGGTATATAATATAACATATATTAAGAACATTACCAGTTATATGACTCCTTCGGTATTTGTATTCTAAAAATCGGAAAGGAAAGTCACAACATGAAAATCACAGATATCAAAATCAGAAAATTATTCGACGACGGTCCGATGAAGGCTATCGCATCGGTTACATTCGATGCTCAGCTCGCGGTTCATGACATCAAAATCATAAACGCTCGTGACAAATTCTTCATCGTCATGCCCAGCCGTAAAAACGCGGATGACACATACAGAGATATCGTTCATCCTATCAATGCCGAATTCAGAGCAATGCTCGAAAAAGAAGTTATCGCGGCATACAACGCGGCACTCATCGAAGCAGAAAACGCCGCAATCGCAACTACCGAGGAAGTTGCCGACGAGCAACCGGTTTAATTACGATACATTCAAAATTCCGATGTCAGCGCGGCATCGGATTTTTTATTTTATGCTTCCGTGCGCCGAAAGTATTCCTTTTTCCGAAATTGTCACCGTACCAAAGCTACCCGAATAGCCGAGAGAACCGGGATTGAACACCAACATATCCTTCGCCAAAACCGTCTCCCCCACGCGTGTTCCCTTTTTTAAAGTATACGACGTAGCGATGTGAGTGTGACCGTACATAAGGAGATCGGCGTCGCAAGAGACCGCACGCTCAATAGCTTTAACGTCACCGGATTTTACCGAATATCTGTCTCCGTGCATTATAAGAATTTTATATCCGTAAAACTCAAGCAAGCGTTCCTTGGGAACACTGTTGGACATTGAAAAAAACAGATTATCACAATTTCCGCTTACCGTATGAACACAAAGCCTCTCCGTTCGCTTACAGCCATCAACGTCGGATATTCCGTCACCCAAATGTATCAAGTGCGAAGGACGGAATTTCTCGTCCAATCCAAACTGACGGTCAAGCACCGCTTCAAGGGCAAAATATCTTCCGTGTGTATCGGATACAACGAGAATATTCATCATATAGATTGCTCAATTTCGTGTTCAAGCACTGCCATGGCAAAAACGGCAGGCACGGCAAAATTTATTTTATCCCTTATAATTTCTATTTTTATCTTTTCACATTCCTCAAGTTCGCCGTCTATACAGACTCTTTCGCTTTTTTCAAATTCTATCTCTATCTCACGGCACTTTATGTATTCAAGGATCTTATCCCTGTTCTTGATTCCGAGGTGCGTTCCTTTTTTATATTTTCCCACAAGACCGAGGAAGGTCAAGCGTGAGACGTAATTTATAAAGCATACGTCAATAAGTCCGTCCTTAAGCTCCGCTAAAGGCGCGGCGTGAAAGCCACCGCCGTAAAATCCGCCGTTGGCAAAGAATGCGAGCAACAGACGTTTTTCGCCTTTATCGACTCCATCCACCCTACATCTGAACTTGATACCGCTTTTTTTGATAAATTCGCCTACAAGTCCGAAAATATACGCCAACTTTGAGGGAACAAGGGCATTTCTTTTTATTCGTGCGGTTCTCGCCACAACCTCGCAGTCAAGTCCGACGTTGGCAACATTCATGCAATATCTTTCGTTGTACTTTAAAACATCGCATTTTGTAGACACCGCGTCAAGCTGGGCGTTTATATCGTAAAAGACCTCTGCATCGCCGAAATTACGTACGAAATCGTTACCCGTACCTATCGGAATTACGGCAACCTCATGCCTATCGTAACAGGCGACACCATTTACACACTCGTTAACAGTTCCGTCGCCGCCGCAAGCATAAAATCTGCAAACGGTATCGGAATTTTCATATTTCAAGCATATGCCTTTTACAAACTGCTCAGCGTCGCCAACCGCTTTGGTTTTATAAACTTCGTATTCAACACCGCGCGCTTCACATGCGGTTGTGATACTTTCTATAAGCTCATCAACCTTATTTCCCTTACCGGCAAGCGGATTTACAACAAAATAATGCTTCATAAACACCTCATATTGAATAGATGTAGGACACTTACAGAGTATTATACCACTTTTTTGTCGTTTTGTCTACCTTTTTTCACGATTTTCCGAATTTAGCATATTATATTCTTGAAGGCTCATATCAAGGAGGACAATATGCAAATCGACAAGAACACATTGAATATGCTTTTGGCGCTTAATGACGCGCAGCTTGTGAACATAATCAAAACCATAAGCGAGAAATCGGGGCTTGATCTTTCGAGCTTCAATATTACCACCAACGACGTAAAGAGCATAAGACACGCTCTCGAAACCGCCAGTGAAGAAGACATAAGAAAGGCTCAGGAAAGCATAAACAAATTCAAAAAGAAATAAGGGAGGCTACTATGGCAGACGATAATATTAACAATCAGACCCCCGATCTGTCAACTATACTGGGTGAGCTTCTCTCAAACAAGGAGCTCATGGAAAAAATAGGTGAGATAGCGGGAAACACGAAGCCACAAGCGGACGCAGGCACAGAAGCCGCACACGCATCCGCAATGAGTTCACCGGCGGCATCTACCGTGTCCGCGGCGAGCATAGACGGCTTGCTTTCAAATCCCGACATCATGTCAAAGCTTCCCGAGGTAATAAACGCAATAAAACCGATTATGGCGGGAAAACCCGAGGAGAAAAGCTCTCCCGCATTTGACAAGCGATTGGCGCTTTTGGTTGCGTTAAAGCCATATTTAAGCCCCAAACGCTGTGAGGCAATAGACTATATCGCAAAAATGAGCAAGCTTTCTGAGACATTCAAGGGACTGAAGTTATAGGAGGTAATATGTATTCAAAAGCCAATTACCGCGATAAAAACGATATAATAATCCCCGAAAATTACAGAGGAAACGCTTTTTCGGGCAGAATAGTTGCCGAGGAAATGCCCGAACTTCCCCCAACCGAAGACGCTTCCGCCCCAATAACGGAAGAAACAACCGTAACGGTTGATGAACCTAAACCCATGTCTACAAAGCCGGCTTCTCCCTCATTCCTTTCCGCGCTATTACCGCCTAAGGTGTCTAATCCCAGCGGGCTTTTAAGCAACATCGGGCTTGAGGAAATGCTTATTGTAGGAGTGCTCATTCTGCTCTCTCAAAGTGACACCGACGATGACATTCTTTTGCTTCTCTTTTTACTGCTGTTTTATAAATGATCAGAAAGAACACGGCGCCACAGTCGTGTTCTTTTTTATATATTTTTTATTGACGGAAGCGAGATTTTGTGATAAAATATTTGTAATAAAATAAATCAAGAAAAAATCAAGGAGGTCATAATGGGAAATTTATTTGAAACGCCAATAAACGCGCTTCACGGCGTGGGTGCGGTGCGCGCCAAGGCTTACGCTAAGCTTGGAATAGAAAATCTGTACGACCTCCTTTTTCATTTTCCGAGGGCTTACGAAAACAGAGGTGACATAAAAAAGCTTGCCGAGTGTGACGGTATATCAAAATGTGCCGTGATACTGACGGTGGCAACCGCGCCCAAAATTGCGAGAATACGCCGCGGAATGTCTCTACTTAAATTCCGCGCCTACGATGAAAGCGGAATGTGCGAGATAACGTATTTTAATCAAGATTATCTTAAAACCGCGTTCCCTCTTGGCGCCAGCTTCAGGTTTTACGGAAAAGTTGAGAAAACGGGTAACAAATTTGCAATGTCATCACCTGTTCACGAGCTATACACCGACGGCATAGAATTACCCGATTTTACGCCGATATATCCGCTTTCCGAGGGACTTACGCAAAAGCAATTAACGCAAAATATAGCTCTTACGCTTCAAATGGCGGCAAAGGAGCTTGTTGACTATCTTCCCACGGAAATACGGCTTGAAAACAAGCTCGCCACGCTTGGCACGGCATTAAAGGAAATACACGCACCGAGCTCTTACGCCATGCTCGCGGCGGCTAAGCGCAGACTTATATTTGATGAATTTTTTGTTTTTTCGCTCGGCATAAACACCGCGGTAAAAAAGCAAAAGGAAAACGGTGCGCCGGTCTTTAAAGACACAGACATAAGTGAGCTTCGCGCTCTGCTTCCCTACAAGCTGACCAACGCGCAGGAGCGCACTGTTGCGGATATCGCCTCGGACGTTTCTACCGATACGCCTATGGGCAGAATTCTCATCGGTGACGTTGGTTGCGGAAAAACTGTATGCGCGGCAGCGGCAATGCTTATGGCGGTAAAAAACGGTTATCAAGCGGCTCTTATGGCGCCTACCGAGATACTCGCGCGCCAGCATCAGAGCGACCTTGCGCCGTTGTTTGACAAGCTCGGAATAAGATGCGAGCTTCTTGTAGGCGCGTTGACCGCGACAAGAAAAAAGAAGCTTGCCACAGAGCTTGCGGCGAAAAATATCGATATTGTTATAGGCACGCAAGCGCTTTTGACCGAAGGCGTTGATTTTGCGGCGCTTGGGCTGGTGATAGTTGACGAACAGCACCGATTTGGCGTTGAGCAACGCGCGGTTCTCTCAAAAAAAGGAGAAAAGTCGCACCTACTCGTAATGAGCGCCACACCAATTCCCCGTTCTATGGCTCTTGCCATGTACGGAAATCTTGATAAGACCATAATAGACGAAATCCCCCCCGGGCGTCAAAAGGTCGATACGTTCCTTGTAAACGAGGGATATCGCGCGAGACTTGACGGATTTATTAAAAAGCAGATAGACGATGGCGGTCAGGTATACATTGTGTGCCCCGCGGTAGAAGAAACCGAAGAGGATGCGGGCGAAGTAAATCTTTATGACATTTCGGAAAGCGGACTGTACGAAAAAAAGCCACCTCTTAAGGCGGCGGTGCAATACTCTGCCGAAATAGCCGAAAAATTCCCCGAATACAAGACCGCGTTCATTCACGGAAAGCTGAAAAGCACCGAGAAAGAAAAGATAATGAATGGCTTTATTTCAGGCGAGACCAAAATTCTGGTTTCAACCACGGTTATCGAGGTCGGCGTAAACGTTCCCAACGCATGTCTGATGATAGTTGAAAACGCCGAACGCTTCGGACTTTCACAGCTTCATCAGCTACGCGGACGTGTGGGTCGAGGAACGAGAAAATCCTATTGTATTCTGGTTTCGGACGCACAGACCGAAAACGCTGAAAAGCGACTTAAAACCATGTGTACCACATACGACGGCTATAAAATTGCCGAGGCTGACCTTGCGCTCCGCGGTCCGGGTGATTTTTTGCGTGATGCCAACGAGGCGGCGCTTCGCCAAAGTGGCGGAATCAAATTCAGAATCGCCGACATGTGCGATGACTCAGAGCTTATGGAAAAAGCCTTCGAATCAGCCAAAGACCTGTTAAAAGAAAGCCCCGAGCTTGAGGGATATCCTCTTCTCAAGGCTAAGGTGGATTCTGTTTGGAGCGCCGATAGGAGTTCGATAAGTTAAAAACATTTTAAGATAATACTTTTGGAATGTTGCAAATTTCAACAAAATGCGAACCTTGCAATAAAAGGAGAACACGACATGATTATACTGACTTCAAATGGTTTGTCAAGCAACAAACTATTAAATGCGATGAAACAGCATATAAAAGCAGGCAAGGCTGCTCTTGTTGTTACTGCAGATAATGAATACAAGGAAAAGAATTACCATGTAGAAAGATTGAGCAATGAACTCCAAATGCTTGATTTGTGTGTTGATTGTTTCGATTTTGACAATCAATCCCCCGCAGAACTTATGTCATATGATGTTGTAGAAATAATTGGAGGAAATCCGTATTATCTATTGGACTCTATCCGTAAAAATAATTTCTTTGATACTTTAGATTATTTTTCAAAAAACAAATGTATTATCGGATGTAGCGCGGGGGCAATTGTCCTTACCCCCACCCTAGGTTTAATCAATATTTATTCTCCCGAAATGAATATTGTAAAATTGAAGGATTTATCAGCGTGTAATTTTACTGACATACAAGTTCTTCCGCATTATAGTAAATTGATAAAGCGTTATGATGATTTTGAAGAAAAATGCTTAAAATATGAATTTATAAACGATTGCAGAGTTATTCGTCTTAATGATGGAGAAGGAATAATTTCAGACAACGCTCATATAAACATAATTAAATAATGATATCCCGACAGTTTTGATGCTGTCGGGATTTTATAATCTTTACGAAAAGCGTGTCCTTACTTAGACTCTTTTTTGTATCACTGCCCGTAAAATTTTCTTGCGGCAAAAATTTTGGACATTATACTTACTATCAAAGACTCGATAACTATTCCGCCGGCGATGCCGAGCGCAACCTGCAAGGTATTAAGTCCGTAAAGCTTTGCCGCGGCGGAGTCGCCAAGGATAAGGTTGCTCATTGTATAGAACAGTGAGCCACCGGGGACAAGCGGTATTATTCCCGCAGTGATAAACACCATTGACGGCGTTTTAAGCACACGCGCCATGGCTGTGGAATAGACCACACAAACAAGCGTTGCCGCAAAGTTGGAAACGAACAAATTTATCCCCGCCATATCAATAAGGGCGTAAACCAGCGTAGCTATTGCTCCGCCTATTGCCGCAAACGGCACGTGCTTAGGCTTGATATTGAAGAAAAAGGCAAAGCCAAGCGCTCCGAGCGCACCCGTTATTATAAGTTTAACAAGCTCCATAACGACCTCCTTATGCCACCCACATACCGAGGCAGAAAATCGCAATGGTATAGCCGAAAGCGATTATCGCCGCGAGCAGGATAGACTGAATAAGCTGAAGAATGCCCGAAAGTGTGTCACCGCAAAGCAGATCGCGGATAGACGTACCGAATGAAAGCCCCGGAATAAGTATCATTATCGTACCTATCATTATTTTATCGTAATGATCGCCAAAGCCAATTTTTGCGAAAATTATGGCAAAAAAGCCCGCGATAAGCGACAAAATAAGATTAGTTGCCATCTGATTAAGCGTTTTGGGAGCAAAGCGGGAAATAAACGAAATTATAAATCCGAGCACCGCAGACGCAATAGCGTCAAGAAAAGTGCCCCCAAAAAACATAGCGAAAGAACCGCTTATCAGCATAGCGGAAAGTATAATAGCGACAGGCGGATATGACTCGGCGGTTTTGGCGGTCTTTATAAGCACCTGCGCTTCATCAAGCGTTATCTTTTTCGAGCAGATGTCACGCGAAATAGAGTTTAGCATATCAAGACGTGTGAAATTATTTCGGTAGCCGTAAATACGCCTTGTCTGCATAGCGTATTCTCCGTTTTCCATGCGTATGGAAGCAATTATCACCGAGGTTATTGAAAACACCTCTACGTGTACCGCGCCGTGAGCTTTACATATGCGCTCTACCGTTTCCTCGGCTCTATGAACGGCGCCTCCGCATTTGAGAATATTTTCGGCAAGGTCGAGAGCTGTACGCAACAGCTTATCGCCGTGCTTCTCTTCCCAACAACCGCAGCTTGCGGTATTGTTTTCAGAACTCAAAAAATCATCTCCTACTCTTTTAGCATTGCGCGTCTCTTTTTGTAGTCGGGCATATATCTTTCAACCACCGACCAGAATTTTGGGCTATGATTAAGCTCAACGAGGTGGGCAAGCTCATGAACGACAACGTAGTCGATAGCCGCCTCGGAATATTGCATAAGATTAAACGAAAAGCAAAGCGTTCCTCGGCTTGAGCATGAACCAAACCTTTTTTGCGCCGCAGTTATACGCACGCTTTTCGGTTCTAAATTCATAATTTTAGCGTAATATTCCACCTTGAGCGGTATTAACGCTTCAGCTTTTCGACGAAGTTCTTCCGCCTCGGGAGCGTCTGAGGAATACGACGGTTTGCGAGCCTTTGCGCGATTGGTGGCGCGTTCAATGCGCTCTTTATTGTCATCGAGAAATTTTTCGATATGTTGTTTTGACATTCGGTAAGGCGCGCGGACTATAATCTCGCCCTCGCGCGTTATTTCGGCGGCGAGAGTTCTCCGTCCCGAGCGTACAAGTCTGTATTCCACTATCATTCCCCTTTTTTCATGATAATTTATTATAACATTGCGGTTGATTTTTGTCAACTTGTTTTTGCTTGACTTTCTCTCAAAAACGTGATACAATATTAGTCTCACGCACCCCAAAGGAGGATTATAAAAATGTTTAATATACAGGAATATATAAAAAATCTAATCGAACTGTTAAAAGAACAATTAGGAGAAAGGCTGTTATACGTAGGATTACAAGGAAGCTATTCAAGAAACGAAGCAACAGAAAACAGTGACATAGATATTGTCGTTATAATTAGCGAATTATCTATAAGCGATTTACGCATATACAAAAAAATAATTAAACAATTGCCAAATTACGAAAAGTCCTGCGGATTCATATGCGGAAAAGAGGAATTTTTACATTGGAACCCACTTGAAATTTGCCAATTTGAAAATTGTACAACCGATTACTACGGTAAAATTTCCGACATGCTCCCTAAATATACCAAAGAAGATATAGTCAATTATATAAAATTAAGTTTAGGTAATATTCATCACGAGCTTTGTCACGGCTATTTACATTCAAATGACACTATAAATCGTGAAAAGTTGCCTAACACATACAAATACGCATTTTTTGTTTTGCAAAACATCTACTTTTTGAAAACAGGAATTTTCTATCAAACCAAAAAAGACATATTACCACATCTTTCTGCCGCAGACAGAAAAATAATGGAACTGTCGATAAGCTTGACAAAAACCACAGATTATGATTTTGAAACGACTTTCGAACAGATATTAACTTGGTGTCAAAATTCGTTAAAAGACATTTAACCAAAAGAAAATGAGTGCCGTCGGTACTCATTTTCTTTTTATATCAGTTCAATTTCACGTCATAGGTAAGAACACCCTTTGCCTCGTATTCGCCCGCGAGGACCTCAAGACAGGTGTTTACGCTCTCCTCTGACAGACCGCCGAGAGTTACTGTTTGGTCGCTCTCGGCGGTAGTGTTTAATACGGATAATCAAAGTAAAAAACAAATCCGAACAGGTCCGTCGTAACGAAACAGTTCGGATTTGCTTGTTCTGGTGGAGGCGAGGGGTAACCGCCCATTATCACGGAAAAAGGATATAGATTGGCTGATTAAGGCGGAAAGCGGTAATGGGCAGAACAAATTTACAAAACACTTGACACAAGAAAATGGGTGTGTTATAATAAAAAATATAAAGAAACAATCACATTAAGAAATACAATTCTACAAGCAAAAGGAGTCGTAGTTATGTTGTTTTTATTATATAATCTACTAAGCTGTATAGGTTACTTTCTTATTATGCTAATCTTTATGATTTTGGCACTTACATCAGCTAAGCCCCAATTTGCTTGGGTATGGTACATAATAGGTGGTATTTCACAGTTTATTTCATTACTTGGAAATCAAAATGTAATTCAAAATATAACATGGTATTGGGTTATTTATTTTGCAATTCTTATTGTAGTGGCTGCGCTTATTATTAATCGTGGTAATCGCGGTAATTCAAAGCCCCAAAAAGAAGAATCCTCTGATACAATACAACAACCATCCAATGATTATACAAAAACGAATCACGAAACACTCGAAGAAAAGATTAAAGAAGATGAAACGGTGGAAGTAAAAATTGAAACCCCAATGATAGATAAAATTCAGTTTTGTAGCAAATGCGGAAGCGAACTGATGGATGATGCAATTTTCTGCCACATATGCGGAACTTCCGTTCATATTCAAGAATCTTTAGAGGCAAATTGTGCGGAATCCAATGACACTTTAGTTTTACAAGGGACGAAAAAACTAACCAACACACAAAAAAAGCCCAAACGGCTTTCTTGGCTTTGGATTACGGTAATTGCGTTTAATTGTTGTGCCGTAATAGCTGGAATAATTGCGCCAGTATATGAGTTGTGTTATCATGTATATCTGCGCGCTGTTGCAACGTGGCGTTACATCAATATTGATTCAAGTTATCAGGTAGGTTATTCTGTCGAAGAATATTCAAACCAAATAAGTTGGATAGATGAAGAAATATTATTGTTTGCAATTATTTCAATAGGAATCATATTTGTTTTTGTTGCTCTATCTATTTTAAATTCTTATATCTGCAAAAAAAAGCTTAACATTAAGCGAAAAAAGATTAGGGCCTTACCGTGGTTATGCACACTAACTGCTATGCTTCTTGTTTGTGGTGGAATAGCACTTTCCTATGTTTTTGAATATGAATACGATATTGCATACTATCAGCAAAAAGCAGAAGATGAACGAATAGAAAGAGAAAAGATACTTGCGGAAGAAAAACAGGCAACTGAGCTACTAATGTCCACACAAGAAGCAATGAATCCGAGCGAAGCGTTAGAATATGCATTAAGATATCCGGATAAATCAATTGGTGAGATGATAAAAATCACTGGGGTTGTCACTGAAGATGGAAATTTTTTGTTCTTGAGCAATAGTGAAAATAATAAATATGTAAGTATAATTTACAACCAAACAATCGAAAATAAACCCCGATTGCTTGGCGGAGACTCGGCGGTCGTTGTTGGAAAAATTGTAATGGTTAAAACAGAAGACGCTACCAGTGATACTTCAAAACGAATTGATTATCACCAGTATGGAACATATAACAAGTTTGTTCGCATAAAAATATACGATTGGGAAATAATCAGTTAAATTAAATTTTGTATTATTTAACTAATAACTAGCAAACAAAAAGTTATTATATCAAATAAAGTTTAGCTATGATTGCATCTTATTTATTTTTTCGCGTAATATTGAAATAGCTTGTACGGAGGCGAGGGGGCGAACTCTAGCCTCCGGGCTCGGTCAGGGTCGGCTCTACAGCCATTTAGGCTGTATTCACTACCAGCCCGTTCGACTCCAATACGGGGAGTCAGAACCTGGTTTGCGCAAAGTACAGCTCAAATTTTTATGTCAAGCTACGCAACCCCGCAATTCCTTCGGAATTGAAGTTCTGACTATATAGTCTGCATACAAAAAGCACAGAGGACACCGTGAGGTGTCCTCTGTGCTTTTTGGTGGAGGCGAGGGGAGTCGAACCCCTGTCCGAAAACCCTTTAATATGACTTTCTACGAGTGTATTCTGTTATTTAGAATTCCCCTTACCGACCGTCAACAGACAGACTTTCGGTGCGGGTAGCCTTTTAGTGCGTGACCGATACAAAAGCAAACTCTCGGTTCACGTTCACCGCTAAAATGACGCTCAGCTCGAAGCCGCGATACTCTCCGAGGGAACGGGCGGCATTAAAATGCCGCGGCACTGCCCTTAGGCAGCCATTGCAACGTTATCGTTAGCGTTTAATTTTAAGTTTGAGCCTTTATAGAGTTACTCAGCTCTACTCGCTTATCATACCTCAAAATCCCCGTCGAAACCTTTACGCCCCCGTATCTTGAGATAACACCTTTATATTATACACCATTTCCCTCTTTTTTTCAATAGGATTTTCAAAAGATTTTTTAGTGTTTTTCTGGCATTTTGCTACAATATCCGAGTAATTAGCTCCAAAATAAATATCCACCCGCGTAGCGGGTGGTATTTCATTTTCGGGCATAGCCCTAATACTACTGGCGGCGCACAAGTGCGAAGTCGGATCGTAGCCATGTCGTTCTGTGAGCCAAGGAGTTGAGGAGCTCAGTTGTCTTCCTAAGACCGCTTGGCCTCCGACTTTAACGGGGGGTATTTCATTTTCGGGCATAGCCCTAATACTACTGGCGGCGCACAAGTGCGCTTTTTAGTTGGCCTGCCAGCCATGCATCTGTTATTTACTACCCGTAAACGGGTTCCGCGGGTCATACATACTCAGCTGATCACTCTCTGCATCTCGCTTTAACTGGTCTGCTATATATTGCTTTATCGCCT
>JAZNBI010000015.1:0-12671 GCA_045586995.1 Eubacteriales bacterium
ATTCATTCCGAAACAGGAGAAAATTATGCAATTAAAGGTTGTAAAATTCGGCGGTTCTTCTCTTGCCGACGCAAAACACTTTGAACTCGTTGCGAAAATAATAAGTGAAGATAAAAGAAGACGTTATGTTATTCCGTCTGCACCCGGAAAACGTTTTCCCGAAGATATCAAAATTACCGATATGCTTTACAAATGCTATGATATGGTAAGAAATCACCAAGATATTACAGAATATTATAAAATAATTACCGAAAGATACAACGGTATTATTAAAGATTTAGGATTGTCTTTTGATTTAACAGGAGAGTTTGAATATATCAAAAATGCTATGCTTCACAGCTCGGGAAGAGATTTTGCCGCAAGCCGCGGAGAATATATAAACGGACTTATTTTAGCAAAATATCTGGGCTTTGATTTTATCGATGCGGAAAATGTTATTTTCTTTAAAGAAAACGGCTCGTTTGACGAAGAAAAAACAAATGAAGCTATGCGTAATGAATTGCTCAAGCATGAATATGCGGTTATCCCCGGATTTTACGGCATTATGCCCAACGGTACAATAAAAACCTTTTCACGTGGCGGTTCCGATATTACCGGCTCGATTGTAGCGCACGCCGCTGAAGCCGATATTTATGAAAACTGGACCGATGTTTCGGGCTTTAAAATGGTTGACCCACGAATAGTAAACAACCCTTGCACGATAGATACAGTTACATATCGTGAGCTTCGCGAGCTTTCTTATATGGGCGCTACCGTTCTTCACGAGGATGCAATCTTCCCTGTTCGTAATTCGGGAATCCCGATAAATATAAGAAATACCAATCAACCCGAAGCCAAGGGTACTATGATCGTATCTAACGCAACGTCATATGATACATCGAGAATAATTACAGGAATTGCAGGACGCAAAGGATTCTCGGTTATTACAATTGAAAAAGATATGATGAATTCGGAAGTTGGATTTGGCAAAAGAGTTCTTGAGGTGCTTGAAGAAAACAATGTTTCATTTGAGCATCTTCCTTCCGGTATAGATACAATGAGTATTGTAGTTTCAACAAGTGAGCTTGGATGTTGCAGAGATAAAATCATGAATGCCCTACAGCACAGAGTTGAACCCGATAGCATTACGATAGAAGACGGACTTGCAATAATAGCAGTAGTCGGTCGCGGTATGGTCAAAGCCAAAGGTACTGCTGCACGTGTTTTCGATGCTATTTCAAGAAATGATATCAACATAAAAATGATTGACCAAGGTTCAAGCGAACTCAACATTATTATAGGCGTAGATGAGAACGACCTCGAAGAAACGATCCGTGCAATTTACTACGAATTTGTAAAATAAAAAGCAAAGCGACATCCCTTCGCAAATCTCGAAGAAATGTCGCTTTATATATTCAGTTCATTTTCTCAGACATTTGAACTCCGCCCAAAAGATGAAAATGCAGATGTTTTACGCTTTGACAAGCATTTTCTCCGCAGTTTGTAATAACACGATATCCGTTTACAAGTCCTTTCGAGTCAGCTATTGTCGGAATTTTTTCAAAAATCTTAGCAATATAAGCACTGTTGTCCTCACAAACCTCATCCGCGGAAGCAATATGTTTTTTGGGTATAATCAAAATATGTATCGGGGCTTGAGGATTTATGTCTTCAAAAGCATAGATCATATCATCCTCATATACTTTTTTAGACGGAATATCACCCGATATTATACTACAAAAAATGCAATTCATAATCTATCTCCCAATTTATAAATTTTATAATATAAGTATATCACTAAAAAAAACATAAGTCAATAAAGGAAGTAAAAATGTATAAAGTTTTTGATATTCATACACACGTATATCCAAATGCCATTGCTGCAAAGGCAGTAACAAATCTCGGCGCCTTTTATGAAATGCCAATCGAAGGAAACGGCACTTACGAAGAGCTTGAAAGTGACGGAAAAAGCTTCGACATTTGCGGTTTTTTAATATTTGCAGTTGCAACAAACGCACATCAGGTAACAAAGGTTAATGATTCTATTTCTGCGGCGGTTAAACTTTCACGCGCTCACGGATTTGAAACACACGGATTTGGAGGAATTCACCAGGACTGCGACAACTTTAAAGCAGAAATTGACCGAATGATATCGTTGGGGCTCGAAGGAGTGAAAATACATCCGGATATTCAAGGTGTAAATATTGATGACGAGAGATTGCTAAAGCTTTATTCATATATAGAAGACAAGATTCCACTTTATCTGCATATGGGTGACTGGCGTGACGAATATAAATTTTCAAAAGCAGAACGCTTAGTTAAAGTTACAAAAATGTTCCCAAAGCTCAGAGTAGTAGCTGCTCATTTTGGTTCTTATAGAGATTGGGATAATGCGAAAATTTTAGCGGATATCCCGAATGTTTGGTTTGACTCATCAAGCTGTTCACACATAATTTCACCAAAAAAAGCAAAAGAACTGATAAATGTCTTCGGCAGTGAGAGAATAATGTTCGGTAGTGACTACCCTGTTAAGCTTCCAAGCAATGAGTTTGAATATTTTATGAAAATCGAGCTTTCGGAAAAGGAACGTTGCGACATTCTTTACAACAACGCAAAAAGATTCTTAAAATTTTAAAGGATTATAATGAAGAATTTAAATATTGATATTACTGAAGATTTGTGGACATATCTATCAAAGACAAAAAAACCTATTGTGATGTACGGAATGGGTAACGGCGCGGATAAGATTCTTGCCATATGCGAGCAACGCGGAATTATTATCAGTGATTTTTTCGCCAGCGACGGTTTTGTAAGAGGTCACTCTTTTCACGGAAAGTGTGTGCTCTCGTATTCTCAAATAACAGAAAAATATGGCAAGGGAAATTTTATAGTGCTTCTTTCGTTTGCGTCTTCTCTGCAAGATGTAATTCAAAATATCGAACGCATTGCAGAAGAAACGGAATTATATGCACCCGATGTTCCTGCTTTTGGCAATGGACTTTTTGACTTGGATTTTTTCGAAACACACAAGCAGGATATGGACTTTATAGCAGGAATTCTTGCCGATGAAAAATCGAAGGAGATTTACGAAAGAGTTATAAAATATAAATTAAGCGGAAACATATCTCATTTGCGCGGCACAGAAACTAATTACAGTAATATTTTCGGTAAAATATTACATCCAAATAATTACAGAACTGCTCTTGATGCGGGCGCATATACAGGGGATACAATACGAGAACTTATATCGTATGCTCCCAATATCGAGAATATTATAGCGCTTGAACCCGACTCGCGGAATTTCAAAAAGCTTTTAAATTACTCTGAGAGCGAAAAAAGTGCTTGTATTACACCGCTTTGTGTCGGTGCATGGTCAAAAGATGATAATCTTTTTATAAATAAAAGTGGAAACAGAAACTCGAACATTTCCAACAAAAAAAAGCAGGGCTTATCCTCAGTAGAGGTTAAAACGATTGACGGTATTCTATCGGGACGTAGCATAGACTTTATAAAATATGACGTCGAGGGTGCGGAACACGAGGCAATTCTCGGAAGTGAGAAAAGTATAAGACGATTCGCCCCCGAATTGAGCGTTTCTCTATATCATAGAGTAGAAGATGTTTTTGTCATTCCCAAGCTTATACACTCGCTTATGCCCGAATATCGACTTTATATACGAAGATTTCCGTATATTCCTGCCTGGGATATGAACCTATACGCTACAAAATAAAATATTATAAAAAAGCAACCTACAAGCTATCTTACATAAATATATGATAGCAACGGTTGCTTTTTTATTATAATATATTAATTTTATAGAAGCTCGCGGCGAAGCTCATCGCTTGATTTTGGAGAAAGATATGCCGGCGGAATATCAAATACCGTCTTTGCCCCCCTCATTCCCTCGCAATTCATTCTGTAAACCGCTCTGGCATAACAAACAATAACGCTGGCTGTAAATTCGGGGTTTGAACCAAGCTTCAAGGAATATTCGATCATCTGCTTAGTTGCACCGTTAACTCCGGTAACTCCGCTTCTCATAACAAATCCGCCGTGAGGAATACCTGCATGGTCACGTGCTAACTCCTCTGCCGATATAAAATGAACGGTTGTGTCATAATCGGCAAAATAGTTTGGCATTTCCTTGATTTCGCGCTCAATTCTTGCTTTGTCGGCATTCGGAGCCGCAACCACAAAACACTCTCGCGTGTGCTTTTCTCTTGCAGTAAGTATCGGGTTCTCACCTGCGCGTACCGAATCCAAAGCACCTGGAACAGGGATAGTATATTGCTTTCCGTCAATAACGCCCTCAATTCTTCTTATTGCATCCGAGTGACCTTGACTGACTCCCTTGCCCCAAAATGTATAGTCCTTTCCGTCGGGAAGGATACAATTACCAAACAGTCTTTGTAAGCTAAACATACCGGGATCCCAACCAACCGAAATCATTGCTACCTTACCGCTATCGCGCGCGCTCTTATCGCAAGCATCAAAATGCTCGGGGATTTTTGCATGTGTATCAAAACTGTCTACTATGTTAAAATATTTTGCATATTCAGGGCTTTGCACCGGAAGGTCGGTTGCGCTTCCGCCGCAAATAATAAGCACATCTATTTCATCCTTTTTGTCAAGGATATTCTTTACATTGTATACAGGGACGCTCGACGTAAGAGTTTTGAGCGCACTCGGTTCTCTCCTGGTAAAAAAAGCGACAAGCTCCATATCCGAATTTTGAGCAAGGGCAAGTTCAACCCCGCGTCCTAAATTTCCATATCCTAAAATAGCGACTCTGATTTTTTTATTCATAAAAACTCCATTCTGCCGAAATGCTAATAAAAATTACAGGTAATATTTTATCACAAACTTCCCTGTTTTGCAATATAAAAATATGATTTTACAGTTATGTCTTTTTCAGCATAGAAAAAACTCTTACGTTAGAATACAATATTCTGACGCAAGAGTTTTTTACATATGTTTTAACAAAAGCTATAAAATATAAAATCTTAAGCCAAAAATGTTATCTTCTTGGATACAACAACGGTAACAATATCAATAATCCAACCAATACCGAAAACACCGCCGGTTACAATCCAAAGTATACCGATTACAAGCTGGACAGTATCTCCCTTTGTAAGACGATAAATACCTGCGAAAATCGGATCAAAAAAGATTGTAAGTAAAAGGGTCGCGATCCAAGGAAGAGAATCAAATGCTTTTCTCAATTCTTTCATAATATGCCTCCAAAAATTTGATATGTTTATTATACTATTTATTTTAAAATTTGTCAATATTTATTTAATTATTTATAAATTTGCTGGTTCATTTTTTGCTCTATCAAACCCTTTGCAATATTATCTACTATATCTTCAGCAGAAATATTTGCCGTCTTATATATTGCCTCGTTTTTATTTTGGATTGCGAAATTATCATCAAGCGCCATAATTGTAATCGATTTGTTTTTTGCAATCTCGTATTTGTAAAGGTTATCAAGCAAATTCATGCCCATACCGCCCGAACGAATTTCTTCTTCAAGCAAAATTATCTTGCAACGCTTTTCGGGAAGATGCTTTACTATTTCCTGTGTGATTTTATCATACGGTTTAATGTATTCAAGCAAAATGATTCCGATATTAACTCCGATTTCTTTTAATATAGCTTTAGCACGAAGCGCCTCGGATACAATTTTACCCGCTGTTATTATCACGGCATGAAGTTTATCCGAGTTTTCAAAATCCACTCTCAGCGATGGCTCAGTCGGTGTAATATTACCATAAAACGCTTGGTTTACTCTTTCGTTTTCGCTATCTTTTGGATATCGAATTGCGCACGGGTCTCCGCTATCAATTGCACTTTTTAAACACACGTCCAACATTTTATATGTTAAAGGCGTGAAAATTCGCATGTTGGGGATATGCGACAGAAACGCGACGTCAAATATTCCATGATGTGTAGCTCCGTCGGAAGGATTAAGCCCTGAGCGGTCAATACAAATAGTTACAGGCAGCTTCTGAAGCGCTATATCATGTATGATGCTGTCATATGCACGCTGCAAAAACGTTGAATAAACAGCGCAAACCGGCTTTTTGCCCTCCGCCGCCAAGCCCGCCGCAAAGGTAAGGGCATGCGCCTCAGCAATCCCAACGTCGAAGAAACGTTCTTTATGCTCGCTTCGAAAAATATTAAGCCCTGTTCCGTCGCTCATTGCCGCGGTTATCGCACAAATATCGTTATCTTTATCTGCCATCATTGAAAGAGTTTTACCCATATGAGTCGAAAAGGTTTCTGTACTCTGTATAGCCGCAGACGCCGACAATCCGTGATATTGCTCCGGATTTTCTTCCGCAGGAGAATACCCCTTCCCTTTTTTTGTTTTAATATGGACTATAACACTCTCGTTAAGGGATTTAACATGAGAAAAAACCGATTCCAAATCATCAAAATTATTTCCGTCTATAGGTCCCATATAAGCCAACCCAAGATTTTCAAAATAATTGCTTCCGTAAAGCGTGTCTTTTAAAAACTTCTTTAAATTTTTAAGTCCCTTATAAAGATATTTTCCGAACATCGGGATTTTTTTCAAAACCGTTCCGGTTGCAACCTTTGTTTTTAAATATCCGGGGGTAGAACGAATTTTCGAAAGATTTTTTGCAAATCTTCCTACATTTTTCGAAATCGACATTTCATTCTCATTTAAAATAATAACCAATTTTAAATTGTGATTGCAGTTATTAAGTGCCTCGTGTATCATACCTCCTGTAAATGCACCGTCGCCGACTACAGCAACGGTAAAAGCATCAGAACCATTCATTGCATCCGCGTTTGCAAAGCCAAGTGCCGCAGATAACGACGTTGAGCTGTGCCCCGCTCCAAAGCAATCATACTCGCTCTCGAAACGATTTGTAAATCCACTGACACCTTCCGGTTTTCTGAGCTGTTGGAGCTCCTTACGCCTTCCGGTAAGAATTTTATGAACATAGCTTTGATGACCTACATCCCAAATTATATGGTCCTTCGGGCAATCGAAAAAACGATGCAGTTCAATAGACAGCTCAACCACTCCAAGATTTGAAGAAAGATGCCCTCCGTTATCGGAAACACATTTAACCAAATAATCTCTTATCTCATCTGCGAGCTCTTCAAGTGCCTCTCGAGGAAGCACCTTCACATCCTCGGGAGAATTTATTTGTTCAAGATATTTATATGTGATTTCTTCGTTCTGCATGATATTTCCTCACAGAATTTTAAAAAATAAATTATTTAATAAAAGCTATATTATTCAAAATTAATTCTTATTCATTATAACATATTATTTCAATTTTTGAAAGAATTTTTATTATTTTCTTTTAAACAAATTAAATTTAGCGAAAAATGGTTGAATTTATAAAAAAATGTGTTATAATTTATCTATATAAATATTTTTGTATTAGTATAAATTAAATTTATGCTAAAATTCATTTTTATTTTAACCGCGCTTAAAAGCGGAACGGAGGTTTTATGAAAAAAAGTACATTTTTTAAGGATTTCAAAAAGTTTATCACGCGAGGCAATGTAATCGACCTTGCTGTAGCTGTTGTGATAGGCAATGCTTTTAACAAAATTGTTACAGGGTTTGTTAATTATATCGTAATGCCCTTGATAAGCACAGCAACAAAAGGAATCAACGTTTCGGATTGGAAATGGGTTATAAAAGAAGCAGTTATTGATGAAGCAGGAACTGTGTTGGAAGCTGAAACCGCGCTTGCGTACGGATTATTTATTCAAGCAATTATTGACTTTATCATCATTGCGTTCTGTATATTCTTTGCGCTCAGAATAATTATGAAATCTAAAGAAGCGCTTAATAAAAATGAACTCGAAAAAAAGAAGGCCGAGGAAGAAAAGAAAAAAGAAGAAGAAAAGAAAAAAGAAGCCGAAGCAAAAGCTGCTGCTGCCGCCACCCAAGCTCGCCAAGATAACTTTTACTCAGATGTCAGTGCGCAATCGGAGTTGCTCAAGCAAATTCTTGCCGAATTAAAGAAAAAAGACAACTGACTTTAAAGCCAAATGCGGTTGCAAAAAAATTGCAACCGCATTTTTTGTATTATAGATTATAAAACTTTTATTTATAAAAAGATATTTTTTCGATTTTTCTGCGAATTTTATCATTTTCTTCAATGCTTTTAAAAATTATCGCAAAAAGGTCTTGACAAAAAGATATACATTTGATATAATTATCAAGCTTACTTTTTTAGGCCCCTTGGTCAAGCGGCTAAGACGACGCCCTCTCACGGCGTAATCATGGGTTCGATTCCCGTAGGGGTCACCAAACGTAACAAATCCGAACTATTTCGTAAATCGAAATTGGTTCGGATTTGTTTTTTACTATTCTTCTTCGTGAAACACTTTGTTCAACGCACTCACCGTTTTACTGGTACTAAAGTTACTGTAAGTCTTTGAGCAATCCTCAACGTACTCCTTGACAATCTCGGTAGTAATGCCCGACATCTGCTTGACCTCGGCATGATGAGTTTTCATCCATTCCGCAAACGAACACAGAGAACTCCTATACGTTCTTAATGTGCTTACCGAATGAACCCCACGTGCACGAATACAACCGCCGCCCTCTTTGACCTTTTTCGTGCCTATCATATTTAGGGAATCCAACTTCTCAAGCATCCTTGTTCAATCTTGAAGTTGAGCAGGTAAACCAATTTTGCTCGTGCGTAAGATTTTTTGCCGTGCAGTAATAGAGCTTTTCACCGCAATCGTTACAGAATACAAGACCTGAAAACATACTGACGTTTCCACCGCGAGTAGGTCTGCGCTTATGCTTGCGAAGCTCCTTTACGATAGCAAAGCTTTCTCGGTCAATGATGGCAGGGTGAGTGTTCTCAAATATCTTCCAATTTTCTTCGGGCACGTGCACCCTCGTTTTGTTCTTGAAAGACTTGGTTGTGTAACGGAAATTGACCGTGTCGCCCACATACTCCTGCTTCTCCAAGAGATCTGCAACCGTTCTTGCTACCCACCTTCCGGGAACAGCGGGCGGGGCGGAACATTTACGCCCAATGCTTATCCAATGCTACGTTGGTGTTGGTATCTTTTCTTCGGTCAGCTTCTTTGCGATTTGCGTCGGTCCAAAACCTTCCACACAAAGAGCGAATATCTTGCGTACCACCTCTGCCGCAGGCTCGTCGATTAACCACTCCTTGGGGTTTTCGGGATTTTTCATATAGCCGTAAGGCAATCCCGTTGTCAGAGGAATACCCGCCTCTCCCTTGTGCTTGAATACCTCGCGCACCTTTTGAGAGGTGTTCTTGGCGTGCATTTCGTTGAACCAATCCTGCACAGGAAGGAAGTCACTTAATCCCTTTGATGTGTCGATATTGTCAAGAATGGCGATATAACGAACACCGAGGCGGTCAAATTCTTCTTCCAAGAGTTGTCCGACGACCAAGCGGTTACGTCCAAGACGGGAATGGTCCTTTACGATAAGGGTTCCAATCTGTCCCGCCTCCGCGACCTCCTTTCTATCGTCGGCGGTTATGTATTTGCGGGGGCAGTTATCATATATCCGACGATTCTGCCGCCGTGTTTTTCGGGTGGTGATTTCTCACTTCGGCTCACTCTGAACCGAGGTGAACCTCGTGCCATCTTGGCACGAAGCGCGAGGGAGAAAACAAAAAAGACCCGTACTTTTACATACAGGTTACGGAGAGAAACACCAAAAAGCGAACGGCACTTATTCGCTTAAAAAGGTGATCTCCGTGCCCTTTATGTAGAAAAAGTACGAGTCTAAAAACCTCGTGACTCTCGTGCTAAGCGTATAGAAAGACGGGACTTACACTGCTGCCCGCGGCACTTATAATCGTATTCAATTTGTATAAGGGATAAGTCAAACAGCCTAAGCTTATATTGAAGTAGGTCAGCCCAACTTATTGCTTAGAAGGAGAGCTTCGGCTCTGATTTGTAGGCATAAACAAGCGGCTTATGCTCATAAATCAGAGTCAAGGCAGGGCGGTAAACTCCGCTTTGACACACTCAAAAAATATTTATATTCAGTTGCATAGAACTCAATTTGGTTGGCAATACTAATAATGGGAAAGTGTGTCAATGACAAAATTGAGTATTATATTATATCACAATCAAGCGAAATTGTCAATAGGTTTTGGAAAAATATTTTCAAAAAGTTGTGAACAGCCCTCGCTCCATTTCGGAATGAGGGCTGTTCTTATCTATCCTTCAAGGATACGTATTCTGTTTCTTCTTTTACGTTTATGTATGCAGGTCGTATGATCTTGCCCGCGTTCTGTATTTCTTCCATACGGTGTGCGCTCCATCCCGCGATTCTTGCAATGGCAAAGATGGGTGTGAAAAGCTCATACGGAAGTCCCAGCATCTTATATACCATACCGGAATAGAAGTCCACGTTTGCGCTGACACCCTTATACATCTTACGCTTCTCGGCAATGATCTCTGGAGCCATCTTCTCAACCGTTTGGTAAAGCTCAAATTCCTCGTGAAGTCCCTTCTCAATTGAAAGCTGCTCGGCATAATAACGTAGTATGTCTGCTCTCGGATCGGAGAGCGAATACACAGCGTGTCCCATACCGTAGATGAGTCCTGCCCTGTCAAATGCTTGTTTGTCGAGAAGTCTGACGAGATAATCCTTAACAGCATCCTTATCTTTGGTGTTGATGTTCGATTTCATATCGTCGAACATCTGCATCACCTTAATATTCGCACCGCCGTGGCGTGGACCCTTGAGAGATCCAAGTGCTGCGGAGATTGCGGAATAGGTGTCGGTTCCGGACGAGGTTACAACGTGCGTTGTAAAGGTTGAGTTGTTTCCTCCGCCGTGTTCTGCGTGAAGAACAAGCGCAAGATCAAGAAGCTCTGCTTCAAGAGGCGTATACTGACCATCCTCGCGGAGTATGTAAAGGAGATTTTCTGCCGTGTTCAGTTCCTTTTTGGGATAGTGAATGAACAAGCTCTGCCCGTTATGGTAATGCTGGAAGGACTGATAGCCGTAAACCGCAAGAAGCGGAAATTCCGCTATGAGCTGTAAGCATTGGCGCAGAATATTTGCAGTAGAGATATCGTCGGGATTATCATCGTAGGCATAGAGTGCCAATACGCTTCTTGACAGAATATTCATCATATCCTTGCCGGGTGCTTTGAGAATCATATCACGAACAAATGACGGTGGCAAGGAGCGATAGACCGAAAGCTGTTCGCAAAACTTGTCGAGTTCTTCTTTGGTGGGAAGCTTTGAAAACAAAAGCAGATATACAGTTTCTTCAAAGCCCGGGCGGTTATCCGATACAAATCCCTTAACAATATCCCTCACGTTGATTCCTCTGTAATAGAGCTGTCCTTCGCAAGGAATTGTATTTCCTTGTGCGTCTTTGTCCTTTGCTTTAATATGTGATATCTCGGTAAGTCCGGCAACAACGCCATTACCATTGATGTCACGCAGTCCTCGTTTTACGTCGTGCTGTGCGTACATTTCCGGCACGATATGGTTGCTCGTATCCGAGAGAGTTGCAAGCTCCTTGATGTATGGTGTGATTTCTGAATAGTTCATAGAGTCCTCCTTCCGTGTTTTGTAAAGATTTTTATTATTATACCATAATTTTGTGAATAATTCAATCATTTAAGCACAAAATGCCCTCGCTCCATTTCGGAACGAGGGCATATTCTTATAAAAGGCGACACCCGATTGGGTATCGCCTTTTCCTTGAATTGGTAGTTGATTGATAAACAGGGGCGCTTTTACCCTACAAACATTTCAAAACAAGCACTTACGACGAAGCCGGAAACCAAAAGCCAAACAAAAGATTTAAGTAACACGCTTCGCATTTCTAACAGTATCATTTTTTTGATATCAGTTTCGGGCATACCGATTGACAAATAAATGTGTGCTGACTCCTTCCGTGTGAGGAATTGCATACGAGCCATAAATACCGCCTGCATTATTCCTACAAAAGTCAAAACTAAAAAGCACAAGCCCAAGAACACCAAGATTTTATCAACGACCGCGAGAACTGCGGCAGTTGTATCTATTCCGTCATACGGGTTAGTATCAAGGACAATATCCGCATTTCCTATGTTCCAAAACAGTAAAATTGCCAATAACGGATACATAGCCGAAGAAGCAAAAGACAACGCAATCTTGTTATATACCGTTCCGTAGTAGTCAATGCTTTTTTTCGCCAAACGCTTCAGCAAAGATTGGCTTCTGAAGGTGTACGACTGACGGTAGCCGTGCCGCTGCTCCGATGCTTCTGTATTCTGCTTTTTCACGGATTGTATGACCGACCTGCGCTTAAAGCTTATGTTCGGGAGCAGATAGCAAAGTGAAATTAAAAGCATACCCGCTATAACAAGCACCAATGAAAAAAGCACGTAAGAGAGATAGCTTGACGTTGCTATTTCGGAACCGCCCGCAAAAAGATTTCCGAGCGAAATGCCGGGGATCATTCCAAGACATACGCCTATCAGAGTAGGCGGCAGATATAATATGACTACCTCGGTAGCTATTAGTTTTCTTTTTTGGAAATTCGTTGCTCCAACGCTCGTCAGTACCGCAAGAGCTTCTTTGTTTTCCTCGTTTCGCATACTGCAATAGGTTCTCACAGTTAGAAACGTAATGATAACCAAGGTCACAACGGTTACGTTCATACTCATTCTGACCTTATTCATAAACTCTG
>JAZNBI010000016.1:0-11983 GCA_045586995.1 Eubacteriales bacterium
AACACCGCAATACCTCATAATTATATCATATTGTTTTGCCAAATGCAAGATGCTTTTTGAAATTTTTGCGTTAAAAATATTTTCTTTTGCGTCTATACGCATTATTAGGGCGTTTCTGAGGAATTACAATGCGCAAAATTGCTAACAATGCAGCTACGGCAAGCGTGATCTTAAATGCTCTGCCCGCGGTGTAATTACGCAAAACCATAAGCACGTACAGAAAAGTGCTTCTTTCCACATCGTTTTTTGCAAACAATTCAATATTACTTAATATTTCGCCTTTATATGTAACCGTCATATATCCAATCGGCTCCCCCGCCTTTATCGGCGCTTTGAGCGTTTCTTCGGATGCTTTGAAGCTATATACAAGTTCGCTGCTTTTATCTATATTTATCGGAAGGAAGGATTGCACGGTTTCAAGTGCGACCGCATCTATCGTATCAACGTCGTTTGAAAGCTCTACGGGGATTTTCATCATACTCGCGCCTTTTTCCGCCAACGTGACGTATCCGTAATTTTCGTATGCCCATTCTATAAGATTCTGCGCGATAATATAGGAATAAATACTGTCGTCTTTAATATCCTTTGCAAACGCGCCCATTACTATGCACAAATACGAAACGTCTTTTTTTCGAATTGACGTAACCAAGCAATCGCCGCCCTCATCGGTTGCTCCCGCATTGATTCCGTCAACGGAAGGGTAGTAATATTCGTTTGTATAGCTTGCGGAAATCATATAATTTCTATTGTGTATTGAACGCGACTTCGAAAGATTCGTAGCATTTATCGTGTGCTTTGTTGTGCTTGTGATCTCCATAAACAACGGTATTTTATAAGCATACAGTGAAATTTTCAACAAATCCGATACAGTAGTATACATTTGCGGATTGTGCATACCCGTGGGATTGGTATAGTTTGTGGACTCCGCTCCCAAAGCGAGTGCTTTTTCGTTCATCAGCTTGACAAAATCGGAAAGCGAATCGGATACCGCAAAAGCAAGCACGGTTGCCGCATCATTATTGCCGCCGCAAAGCGCGCCGTACAGCAAATCCTTGATCTTTATAGACTCTCCGGATTTTAAGCCCATATTTTTTCCGCTTACCGTTGAGAGCATTTTTTCTGTTACCGTGATTTTATCATCAAGCTTTTCGCCAAGATGCTCAATGGCAAGAATACCCGTCATAATTTTCGCGGTTGACGCAGGATATATTTTATCGTTTTCGCTTTTTGAAACAATAATCTTTTCGTTTTCGATATTATAAAGGCAAACAGCCAAGGCATTATCGAGCGATGGGGTTTCGATATTTTCGGCGCATACATCGGTCGGAAATATAAAAATCGACAATAAAAAGAAGAAAGGAACTATTCCCGAAATAAAGAATTTTTTCACGGCAATATCTCCTTTCATTTGATTTATTTGTTTTTCTTAACGTATTCGCGCGCGGACTTTATATCAATTTCAATTTGCGAGAGCAGGGATTTTTCGGAATCGAACTTTTGCTCGTTTCTAAGACGGTGTAAGAATGAAATACGTGCCTTTTCTCCGTAAATATCTCCGCAAAAATCAATTATATATGTTTCACAGTTTATAACGTCGCTTTCCTCGAAAGTCGGTCGCTTTCCGATGTTGGACACAGCGACGTATTTTTTTCCTTTTATTTCACATTCGGTAACGTAAATTCCAATCGCGGGCACGAGCATTTTCTTTGGGAATGACTGATTTATTGTAGGGATACCCAAGGTTTTTCCGAGTCCTTTGCCATGAACGATTTCAAGCTCAAACGAGTATGGCCGTCCAAGCAAGGAATTGGCTTTTTCTATTTCTCCCGCAGAGATGGCGTTTCTTATTAAAGATGAGCTTACCGAGTTACCGTTTAAAACAACCTCAGGAACGATTTCGACCTTGCCGTCCATAAATTTTGACAAGAGCGACGGCGTTCCGCTTCCGTTGCAAGCAAATCTGAAGTTAAAGCCGCAAACGGCAAAAACACAGTTGCATTTCCCAACTAAAATTTCCTTTACAAATTGCTCTGCGGAGATATCCTTCAGTGATGGAAAATCCGCAACAACGGCATAATCCAATCCGTAATACGAAAAAAGCTTTAGTTTTTCGTCAAGGTCGCTTATAAAGCTTGGCGGATTTTTTGACAAATAGTTAAGCGGGAGCTCGGAAAAACACCAAGCTCCGCTTTTTATGTTTTTATATTTGTCTGAAAGCTCGGACTTTTTTTGCACAGCACAGGTAATCAACGCCTGATGCCCTATATGAACACCGTCAAAATTACCGATGCAAAGCACAAAGGGAACATTTGGCTTGATCTTTTCAACCTCAAAGGTTTTTAAGTTTATAAAAATCATGTTAATTTTCGAGATAATTCCTAACCAATTCATTAAGAAGCTCGTCACGGTCGATTCTTCTGACAAGAGAACGGGCATTTTTATAGTTTGTTATATAGGTGGGGTCTTCTGAAAGAATATATCCGACTATTTGGTTGATAGGGTTATATCCCTTTTCGCTGAGTGCGTGATAAATTTCGGTCAAAATTGTCCTCATTTCATCGGTTTTATCACGTGGCACACGGAAGGTTTGCGTTCTGTCGTTTGAATTTAACATTTTAGCATATCCCTTTCTTTATAGTTATAATTATTATATCGCATTTTTTAATTAATTTCAAGTGTTTCGTATAAAATATTATATTTTTTGAACAAATGTTTCTTTGGAATATACTATTTTCGAGTAGTTTTCGATTTTTTACGAGTGTCCGTATATTTTTCGTATATTTTATCAAAATATTCATTTTCAGATTGACTTTAACGAATATATGATGTATAATAATATATTACTGACGTAGTTACTTTCAAAGATCGAAAGGGATTTTTTATGACAAGAAGAGAAGAGCGCGAGCAGACGTTTGAACTGCTTTTCGAAACAGAATTCAGAGGGGATGAACTGCCAACCGAAATTTTCGAATCATCGGTAGAAAATCGTAACGAGGATATCGTTTCTTCGGAATATATAAAAAGTGTTTATTTTGGAATTTTGGATAGCCTCCCCAAAATAGACAGCGCTATTGATAATGCCGCAAAGGGCTGGAAGGCCGAGAGAATTTCACGCGTTTCGAGAAACATCATACGCCTTGCGGTTTATGAGATGATGTATTGCGACAACATTCCGCCCGCGGTTGCTATTAACGAGGCGGTCGAGCTGTGCAAGAAATATGATGAGCCCAAGGCGCGTCCGTTTTTGAACGGAGTGCTTAACGCAATCAAGGACCGTTTAAAAGAGGATGCCGAATAAAATGGATAGTCGGTGCTTTATAGGTATAGACACAAGCAATTATACTACCTCCGCGGCGGTTTGTGATATTGATGGCAATATAGTGGCGAATATAAAGCTTCCGCTGCCCGTCAGTCACGGCGAGAGGGGACTTCGGCAAAGCGATGCGGTTTTCTTGCATACTAAAAATATGCCGGAATTGTCTGAAAGATTAAAATACGCTTTGCAGGGAATGACTCCTTCCGCAGTCGGATATTCTGCTGCGCCGAGAAGTGCCGACGGCTCATATATGCCTTGCTTTTTGGTCGGAGAGGGTGTTGCTTCTGCAATCGGTGCGGTTATCGGCATAAAGGGGGATGCGTTTTCCCATCAAGACGGGCATATCGCGGCTGCGCTTTATTCGTCAGGTAAAACCGATTTGTTTTGCGGTGATGAGTTTGTTTCATTTCACGTTTCGGGTGGAACTACCGACATTATGTTGAGCAAATATAACGGATATAATTTCGACGTTAAGCTTATCGGAGAGAGCAAGGATATAAACGTAGGACAAGCTATCGACCGCGTGGGGGTTGCTATGGGCTTGAATTTTCCGTGCGGACGCGAAATGGAAAGCTTGGCGCTGTCATATAATGATAAAATTCCAAGAAAAAAGGTTTGTGTCGACGGTTGCTCGTTTAATATTTCGGGGCTTGAAAATCTTTCATTAAAGCTTTTTGAAGAAACGCACGACAAAGCGCTCGTAAGTGCTTTTGTGTTTGATTTTATATCGGTGACACTTGATAAAATTTCCGAAAATGTGCGAAAGGAATATCCCGAATTGCCAATTGCCTATGCCGGCGGAGTTATGAGCAATTCAATTATAAAGAATGTGCTTTCACATCGAAAAGACGTATATTTTGCAAGCCCGGATTTTTCTTCGGATAATGCGTCGGGTATTGCATATTTGACCTATATTAAAAGAAAAAAATAATTTCAAAAAGGGGGGCTGTGATGTGGATAAATTGAAATTTCTTACTGTTTCGCAGCTGAATGAGTATATTAAAATGCTGATAGACTCAAACCCTATACTTTTGAATGTAACGGTGCGTGGCGAAATTTCAAATTTCACCAACCACTATCGAACGGGGCATCTTTATTTTACACTAAAGGACGAGGACGGTCTGATTCGTGCCGTGATGTTTAAAACAAATGCCTCAAAATTGAAATTTATGCCCGAAAACGGAATGAAGGTCTTCGTGCACGGCAGAGTTTCCGCATACGTCCGCGACGGTCAATATCAGATCTATGTTGATGATATTCAGCCGGATGGCGCAGGCGAGCTTTATGTGGCATTCGAACAGCAAAAAAAGCGTTTGGAGGCAGAGGGATTATTTTCGAGTGATTTGAAAAAAAAGCTTCCGTTCGCGCCTGAAAGCATTGGAATAATTACCTCACCCACAGGTGCGGCAATTCACGATATGATAAATATATTGGGGCGCAGATTCCCGCTTGCGCAGATTATTTTATATCCTGCCGTAGTACAGGGCTCGACGGCGCCAGCATCGCTTATATCCGGAATTGAGTTTTTCAATTCTCAAAAAAACGTTGACGTTGTTATTATAGGGCGAGGCGGCGGTTCTCTTGAAGACTTATGGGCTTTTAATGACGAGTCATTGGTGCGCAAGGTCGCTTGTTCAAAAATCCCCGTAATATCGGCAGTCGGACACGAAAGCGATTTCACGCTTTGCGATTTCTCGTCGGATTGCAGAGCTCCAACTCCTTCGGCGGCAGCAGAATTGGCTGTTCCAAACTCAGAGGAGCTTTATGAAAAGCTTATTTCATATCGCGAGAGATTGCGGAATTTGATTTCCCGAAAGACCGATGCGCTGCGAAAGGAATTGAAGTATCTTGCCCAAACAAAGGTGCTGTCCTTGCCGAGTGCTGTTATTGACGAAAAAAGGATGCATCTTGATTCGGTTTTGCAGCAATTGGACCGTATAAGCGACTCTGCCGTAAAAGAGCGCAGAGCGGAATTTTTACAAAGCGCGGCGCGCTTGGAGATGCTGAATCCTTTGGGGATACTTTCGAGAGGATATTCGATAGTTTCTGATGATAAGACGGGCAAAAGCACGTCGAAAATTTCCGAGCTCAGGGTTGGTCAAACAGTTAATATTCGTATGGACGGGGGAAGCGCAAAGGCGATGATCAGCGAACTTTCTTTGTCAAGGGATACAGATGTGTAAATCTTTTAGCATTATTTAAAGAGTAATGAAATTGATATGCAAGGAGATGCTTTTATGGCAAATAAAACCGATATAAAATTTGAGGATGCTTTGAAGCGACTTGAGGAAATTGTTAAGCTGTTGGACGGCGGAAATATTTCTCTTGAGGAGTCGCTTGAAATATATGAAGAGGGGATATCGCTCGCAGGAGTCTGCGCAAAGCGACTTGACGAAGCAGAGCAAAAGGTTAAAAAAATTGCGCTTTCTGCATCGGGAGCATATGAAGCTCAGGAGTTTGAACCTCAAAAATAATATTTTGATTATGAAGATGCTTCATTTTAAAAATATCTAATTTTCGTAAACGGAGGATTTTGGTTGTTATGATTGATATTGAAGTCGTACTGAAAAATTCAGCGGAAGAGATTGAAAAAGCACTCGATAAATATTATAACTTTGTAGATAAGGATTACGGAGCGCTTATAGATTCGCAAAAATACAGCTTACTTGGCGGAGGAAAGCGTATTCGTCCGTATATTGCCATGGAATTTTGCCGCCTTTTCGGAGGAAAAAAAGAAGCTGTCGAGCCGTTTGCCTGCGCGCTCGAAATGATCCATACATATTCGCTTATTCACGACGACTTGCCTTGTATGGATAATGCCGAGCTTCGCCGAGGCAAGCCCTCGAGCCATAAGGTTTTCGGAGAAACCATGGCACTTCTTTCGGGAGATGCATTGCTGACGTTTGCTTTTGAAACTATTGCATCAAACGCTTATGTAAGTAAAGATATTATTGTATCAGCAGTTGCGGAAATCGCAAAAGCGGCAGGCACTTGCGGAATGGTCGGCGGACAGGTGATGGATACCTGCTCGAACGGAGATTTTGATTTTGATACGCTTTTAAAGCTTCATTCGCTAAAAACCGGCGCATTGATAAAGGCATCTGCATGCTTGGGATGTCTTGCCGCAAACGTGGATATGAATGACGAAAGAATGGCAGATGCGCTTTGTTATGCTGAGAATGTAGGTCTTGCGTTCCAAATTACAGATGATATTCTTGACCTTGACGGAGATGTAAATATGACGGGAAAGAATTCCGGCTCTGACAAGAAAGAAAATAAAACTACGTTTATGACGTTTTGCTCTTCAACACAGGCACGGCAATATGCAAAAGACCTTACTGATGCGGCAATAGATGCGATTGAAAAATATGAAGGCAATGAAAATCTTGTATCGTTGGCTCGGTATCTTTTGGTCAGAAATAAATAATTAGAGGAAATCGTGTATAATATTATATCAATATTTAAAAATTTTATTTTTATGAGCGCAATGCTCGGATGGTTCAGCGCGCAGATATTAAAAGTATTTACAGATATGTATAAGGGAAATAAGTTTAATTTTTCTACCTTTCTGTTTTCTTCCGGAGGTATGCCCAGCTCTCATTCGGCAACTGTAACCGCGCTATGTACTTCAAGCGTTATTGTATATGGCTTTGGGTCGTTTGAGTTTGCGGTTACTGCCATTTTGGCTATCATAGTTATGATAGACGCGATGGGAGTGCGTCGGGAAACAGGTAAACAGTCTGTGATTATAAATCAAATCATAAAAGAACTTTTTGAGGGTAAATTGACCGACGTTGATGCAAGGTTAAAGGAAATTGTCGGACATTCTCCACTTCAGGTTTTTGCGGGATTTTTGCTGGGTGTGGTACAAACCTTTGTTCTTAAATTTATAATGCTATGAGAGCGGATATTTATTTGCATTATAAGGGCTTTATACAAAGTCGGCAAAAAGCAAAGCTGTATATTGAAGGCGGCAAGGTGAGTATAAACGGCGTTAAAATTCCAAAGCCGTCGTTTGAAATAGATGAAAACGCCGATATTTCGGTGGAGATTTCAGATAAAGAAAAATATGTCAGCCGAGGCGGATTGAAGCTTGAGGCGGCGCTCGATGCTTTTTCGGTTTCGGTTAAGGATAAGACCGCACTTGATATCGGTGCCTCGACAGGCGGATTTACCGATTGCTTGCTTCAAAACGGCGCTTTAAAGGTTATTGCATTAGATTCGGGAACAGGTCAGCTCCATGCTTCTATAGCCGAGAATAAAAAGGTTTTTTCGATTGAAAAATATAACGCGAGAAATCTTTGCGTTGACGACATCGGGCAGACTGTTGATATTGTTGTTATGGACGTATCTTTTATTTCGCAAACCTATATCATACCGAAAATCCCTAATGTACTTAAGGATAACGGTATCTTTATAGGACTTATAAAACCGCAATTTGAGGTTGGTCGTAAAGCTATCGGCAAAAACGGAATTGTAAAAAATAAAAAGGATATGCTTTCGGCAGCTTTAAGGGTTGTTGAATGTGCTTCTGAATATGGCTTGTATTGTACGGGATTTTGCCGCTCGCCCATACTCGGCGGGGATGGAAACATAGAATATCTTGCAAAATATGAGCGAGTAGATTCGGGTAAATTAACAAGCTCTAAGATTTCGGATATTGTGCTTAACCGAAATTAAAATTATTTAAAAGGAGGCGTAGCTGTGAAAAAGACTGCATTGATTACGAATTTTAATATATATGAAAAAGCAAACGCGGCTTATAGCGTTGCACAAAAGCTGTCGGAATTTGTAAGTGAAGTGATGGTTCCGTCTAACTACGCCGACAGAATTTCGGCTATCAAAAAAAAGCATGTAAAATATAAATTTGTACCGATTGCGCAAATATACAGGGAAGCTGAATGTATTTTTGTTCTGGGCGGCGACGGAACGATCTTGGAGATAGCGCGCAACGCCGCGACAAACGGAATTCCCGTTATGGGAATTAATATGGGGCGTATCGGCTATATCTCAGAGCTTGAGATGAATGAGCTTCATCTTCTGAAAAAGTTCTTTGATGGGGAATATAATATAGACGAGCGTTCAATATTATCGGTAAAATTCAAAAATTCTCGCACGGGTCTTGAAACCGAGGGCTTTGCGCTTAATGATGTGGTTATTTCGAAGGGATCGGTTGCAAGAATAATCGACCTTGAGCTTTATGAAAAAAATGATCTCGTAAATTCTTACAGAGCCGACGGATTGATAGTTGCAACACCAACGGGCTCGACGGCATATTCGATGTCTGCGGGCGGATCGATAGCAGACCCGAATTTGCGTTGTATATTGGTGACGCCTATATGTCCTCACGCGCTCGGCACACGGCCGATCATATTTAACGATTCGGCATGCCTTGAAATTAAAAACGTCTGTCAAAGAGAAAAAATGCTTTATATTACTCTTGACGGCAAGATAAATTATGAATTTCCCGGCGGAGAAAGCGTTAAAATTACAAGAGCCGAGATTACGGCAAAATTTATACGCGTAAAAGAAAAAGGATTTTACAATAAACTCAGAGAAAAAATTAAAATATAAATATCGGAAGGTGTCAAAATGAAATCCAAAAGACATGAATCCATTCTTAAAATTATTGCCGACAATAATATAGAAACGCAAGAGGATCTTATTCAAAAATTGTTGGCAGACGGATTTGACGTCACTCAAGCAACGGTTTCCAGAGATATTCGCGAGCTTAAGCTTATAAAAGTGATGAACGGGCAGGGCTCATATAAATATATTCAGCCCACGCGCGGAGAAAGCTCGGGTAACGTTAAATTCAACACAGCATTGGTAGAATCCATTGTCAGTGTAAAATATGCCGCAAATATCGTAGTTATAAAGACCTTTTCAGGACTTGCAAACGCGGTGGCAAGCGGAGTTGATAATCTAAACAACCCGCATATTTTGGGATGCGTTGCGGGCGACGATACAATTATTGCGGTTACGAGCGACATTGATGCCGCAAAAGAGATCAGTGAGAAAATAAGACATATGATAAAAGAGCTTTGAGCTTTTGTTATATACGGAGATAAATATGCTTAAAATTAAAAAAAGAATTGCATTAAAGATTACAGAATATATCGAGAGTGCCAACGCATCGGCGGGCATTTCTTATGACGATATTTTTAATATGCTTGAGTATCCGCCCGATGCCTCGATGGGAGATCTGTCGCTGCCGTGCTTTAAGCTGAGCAAAACCTTGAGAAAATCACCGTTTGCGATTGCCGACGAAATTTCGAGGGTATTTGAGGACGAAAGCGTTTCAAAGACCTCGGTGCTTAACGGTTATTTGAATTTTTATATTTCGAATTCTTATCTGGCTGATAATTTGCTTTGTGAAATTCTTTCGCAAAAAGAAAAATACGGCTCTGACGATTTCGGAAGCGGAAAGACCGTTGTGCTCGATTATTCGTCGCCCAATGTTGCAAAGCCGTTTCATATAGGTCATTTGGGTACTACTGTTATCGGTCATTCCTTGAAAAAGCTTCACGAGTTTGTCGGATATAAGTGCGTGGGAATCAACTATCTCGGTGACTGGGGTACACAGTTCGGAAAGATGATAGTTGCTTACCGCAAATGGGGAGAGCGTCAAAAGGTCGAAGAGGGTGGAATAGACGAGCTTGTTTCGCTTTACGTAAAATTTCACGCCGAAGCCGAAAAGGATGAATCGCTTAATAACGAAGCTCGTGCCGAATTTCATAAGCTTGAAATCGGAGATGAGGAAAATACCGAGCTTTGGAAATGGTTTATAGAAATAAGCTTGGTTGAGTATAAGAAAACCTACAGGCAGCTTGGGATTGAGTTTGACAGCTACAAGGGCGAAAGCTTTTATACCGACAAAATGCCTGAGCAGGTAGAAAAATTGCGCGAGAAAGGGCTGTTAAAGCTTGACGACGGCGCATCTATTGTAGATCTGGAGCCATACGGTATGCCGCCCTGCCTTATATTGAAGCGCGACGGCTCAACTCTTTATCCCACGAGAGATATAGCGGCTGCGGTCTATCGTAAAAACACATATGGCTTTGATAAGGCGATATACGTTACCAGCGCAGGTCAGAGCTTGCACTTTAAACAGTGGTTTAAGGTAATTGAGCTTATGGGGTACGATTGGTCGGACGAGCTCGTACACGTACCGTACGGAACGGTGAGCATAAACGGAGAAAAGCTCGCAACCCGAACGGGAAATGTTATACTTTTAAAAGATCTCTTTAATATGGCGGTTGAAAAGGTTTCAGCAATCATGAACGAAAAGAACCCCGACCTTCCCGACAGAGAAGCGGTTGCCGAAGCGGTTGGCGTTGGTGCTATCGTATTCTATTATCTTTCCAACAATCGAATGAGGGATATCAATTTCGTTTTGGAGGATGCATTGAGCTTTGACGGGAACACGGGACCGTATGTGCAGTATACATACGCGCGTACCTGCTCGATTCTCGAAAAAGCGGGAGATTGCGAAGATACGGATAGTGTTATCGGAACAGATGAGGAGAGCGCGCTTCTTAAAACTCTGTCATTGTTCCCTGAAAAAGTGTTGGACGCGATTGCTTCCTACGAGCCGTCTATCATTACCCGTTACATTTTTGACGTTGCAACCGCATTCAATCGTTTTTATCACAACTGTCAGATATTGTCTGCTGAAGATAAAGCGGTTCGCGCAACGCGAATCAGGTTGACAAAAGCGACACGTATTGTTTTGGGTAATGCCTTTGGGCTCATATGCCTGAAAAATCCGGAAAAAATTTAAAAATCAAGTACTCTATAAAAACAGCAGAGCAGAAAGGTAAAAAGAAATGTCAGGACATAGCAAGTGGAAAAATATAATGCATAAAAAGGAGAAGACCGACGCGCAGAGAGCGAAGATCTTCACTAAAATAGGCAAAGAAATGGTTATAGCAATTAAAGAAGGCGGACCCGATCCCGTGTCCAACTCAAAATTGCGCGACCTTATATCTAAAGCAAAGGCAAACAACGTACCTAATGAAAATATTGAACGTACCATTAAAAAGGCAACAGGAAACAACGACGTTACCTATGACGAAATTACGTATGAGGGTTACGGTCCGATGGGTGTTGCTGTAATAGTTGAAACCTCCACCGATAACAGAAACAGAACCGCGGGTGAAGTAAGACACTATTTCGATAAATTCGGCGGAAATATGGGTCAATCGGGTTGTGTTAGTTACCTTTTCTCGAACAAAGGCGTTATATTGATAGTAAAAGAGGACGTCAAGGATGAGGATGCTCTTATGGAAACCGCGCTTGAGGCGGGAGCAGAGGACTTTGTTTCCGAGGATGATGTATTTGAAATTTACACCGAGCCCGATGATTTATACTCTGTTAGAGATGCTTTGGAGCAAGCGGGATATAAGATAGAATCCTGCGAGCAGGACAAGATCCCTTCCACATACGTCACGCTTGAAAATGAGGACGATATTAAACATATGGGACTCCTAAGTCGGAGGCCAAGCGGTCTTAGGAAGACAACTGAGCTCCTCAACTCCTTGGCTCACAGAACGACATGCCTACGATCCGACTTGGATATAAGATACAATCCTGCGAGCAGGACAAGATCCCTTCCACATACGTCACGCTTGAAAATGAGGACGATATTAAACATATGGGACTCCT
>JAZNBI010000017.1:0-43269 GCA_045586995.1 Eubacteriales bacterium
TTGCATTCCTCGTTAAATTTTCTGATTTTCTCGTCTTCCACTTCGAATAACACACGAATGAAAATCTCGCGGTTCTCTTTTGACATACCCGTAAAAAAATCATCATCTTCTGTATTTTCATCATATTGATTTGTTATTTTATCGTAATCTTTCATTTTTCCCCATATATCGGTGAACTGCTTAAAGATAAAAAAAGGTGCGCAACCGAAGCCACGCACCGAAAAACGCGAACTCCGATTGCCGCTACGCAAACTTAAATAGATCAAGTATAAACTGTAATACTACTTAATGGATTTCGCATTTTTGCCAAATTTAAAAATAGTATTACAGAAAAAAGGTACAGTATTCCCTTGGTTGGGAATATATCCGATCTGCATAATATTAAGTTTGCGTAGCTTGATTATTATACCACAGTTTTTGAGTTTTGTAAACACATTTCGTAAATTTTAAAAAACACCTCCCGAAAAACGAACAAACCCAAGAATATCGTTTTTCTTGACAAGAACTGATTTAGTTAAAGACAACAAACGGGAGGAGCAAGCCCCTCCCCTACGATGTAAGGGGGATGTTTGCGAAGAAAGGAATGTATTTCACCGTTTGCGGTAGGGGAGGGGCTTGCTCCTCCCGTGTTTTATTTTTTAATTTAATTAACAAGCATAGCAAACGTGGCTACACACGATTGTGTTTTTATGTAAACGGACAGGAAGCGCACAGTCATAAAAACAATATTGTTTATCCGTGGGGACGTTCTGTGAACGCCCGCAAAGCAATGAATGTTCTCATCGCAAGGCGGGCGAATACTGTTCGCCCCTACAAATAAAATTTGGTAGATAGACAATATCTTTGCCAATTTATGTAACGGCAGGATTTTTTCATAAAGTGCATACTTTTAAAACACGTATTGAAAAGCGCTTCGGAATATGATATAATAAAAAGCGTCGAAACAAGGTCTTGTAAATTAAGACTTTTCAACGCTTTTTGTGTGTTGGTAGCTTTTGCGGCGCTTGGTAATGTGCAGGTGTACGCACCTTTACTTCTTCACTTTTCACTATTACCTATTACTTAAATTCCGTGCGCTGATTTAGTTAAAAGTGAATAGTGAAGAGGTAATAAGTAAAAATTCCGCACGCTCTCGCGCACGGAATTTTTGGCACCCGCAACGGGAATCGAACCCATAACTAACCCTTAGGAGTATGATTGAGGCGATTTCAGTCACCTTTATATAGCTTTAACAAATCCCCGTTAATCCCTTGTAATATAAGGAGTTAACGGGGATTACTTGTTAAGTGTTCACTTTTAGTGTTATTTAGTTTTTACCATATTCATTTTTTCTTTTGTAGGCAAAAATGTTGGCAAATGTTTTTGTTTATCAAAAATGAATATAGAAATTGATATACAATGCATTTACTTAGATTAATTTATATTTAATTAGTCCCCATTTTAAGGAAAAAGTCTTGAATTTTTCAGTCGAATATGGTAAAATAATGTTGACAGTATAAGGAGGTAATTTCATGGTACCCTTTGATCATAATGAAAAAAACAGACATGAATGGTTAAAAAAAGAAAAAATGCTACGCAAAACTATTATATCGATTATTTTAATTACTATTTTGCTTGTTGCAATCATTATCTGTGATGTTTTTCTTTTTCAATCTGTAATTCTGAGTATTATCTCTGCCTGTGGTTCGATTGCTTCAGTTGTAGGAATAATACTTCAACTGAAAAACAAATCTAAAGATTGATGGGAGGTTTTTATGAAAATTACAATGTTGGGATTTACTTCCAGTGGAAAAACTACATATCTTTCTGCATTATTGGGATTATTCTATCAAGGCTCAGTTGATGGATTTTCATTTCGTGTTCCAAATAATAGAAGCGCCGAGGTTAATAAAGTAATTGACAGAATTGATACTCTTAACAAATTTGGCGTTTTCCCAGATGCCACCGTAGGTGATATTACAAAATTAAGTCTTGAATTATATAAAAACAATAATCATTTAATTGATTTTGAGTTTATTGATTATAGAGGCGGTGCCTTAAATGATATTGCAAAAAATGAAAATACAGATGCTACAATAGAATTGGAGACAACCATTTTAGCTAGCGATGTAGTATTAGTTTTCGTCGATGCCGTAAAACTTAACGAATGCAGAAATGATAATGTTGCTAGAAACTATTTAGGAGTTTTACCGATAACTACTGTTCTTTCGCGCGCTAAAGAAGAAGCTGCAAAATCTAACAAAAAAATTCGTATAGTTTTTGTTCTTACAAAAACAGATGCTAGTACACTTATAAACACAAGTATCCAAAGTTTGAAAACAAGAGTAAAATCTCTTTATTCTAATCTATATTTGCGTTTTGGGCAAGAAGCAGACGAATTCAAAATTTATGATATCGGAACAGTTGGAAAACACTGTGTTCAAACCAACACTCAATGGAAGATTGAAAATGGTATTCGAACTCTAATTTGCGATAATCAAATAACGGACATGAACTTTAGACCCTTTAATATTGCCGCAGTTTTTGCCCAAGCTTTATTAGAAAGTATTAACAATTCTGAATATAGTTCGGAAATACTTTCAAACCTGTTAATAGCCAAAGAATCTAATTTTGGGAAATTAAGGCAGTTGTTTGATATACTATTTAATAAGAGTTCTCGCCGATTAGAAATTCGAGATATAAAAGCAACTCTTGAAGAAAGCAGAAGAAACCTTGCAAGATTAAAATCTTACAATTTAGAGTTAATAAGAATTACACGAAGTGGGCGATAATGAAATGAAAAAAATTATTTCATCAAATATTTTATTCACGCGAACTCTTCAACTCGATTATCGTTGGATATATTGGGATGAGAACATATCTGACATTGATAAGTATGTTTTTAATCAAGAAATTAAAAAGTTTGAAAATGATAAATTTTTTTTCCTACAAAACAATCATTTGTTTTGTAGGAAATTAACCAATGGAATTGCATTATACAAATTTTTTGATACACAAAAATTTGATTCAAACATGAGAAAAATATATGCACTTTCTGGTTTTTTATTCTTAGGCAAACAATGTGATATAGCATATGATGTGTTAAGTTCCATTACGGCGGATGCTTTTTTGAACCTTGAATGCAACAGTGAAGAGATATATGATAATACACAAAAGCAAAATAAATTTTCAGACTATCCAATACAATCGTTGTATAATAAGCTTTTTTTAGAGAATCAAACATCTTTATTGAACGTAAAAAAAGAGATAGAAATGTTTCTTATGTGTCATGAAAATAAGAATGGTTTTCTTATTTTTGAAAGGAATGAGCAATTGAACTTTTCCGAATTTGAAGATTTAGATTTATCTTCTCGAACAAACCAGCCAACATCAACTGCTACGGGCATCAAAGATAATAAAAAGAGTAAAGTATCCAAAAGAAAAAAGAAACGATTTTTTCTTTTAGGAAAATGAATAATAGAATTAAATAAGATTCTATGTTTTCAAAATGAATATTAAATGAAATCAATACAAAACACCTATTTGATATCTGGTTTTAGATATCAAATAGGTGTTTTGGTTATTATTTTCTTTGGTGCTTTAATTGCTATTTTGGTTGTTTAATTATTTCAATGTTGCTCCCGTAGCATCCACATTAATTTTTTGGGTCAAAATCATAATACCTTCTATAAGTCCCCAAATACTTCCTACTCCACAACAGAATACAGATAAAAGAATCTGTATAATAGCTTTAACGTGGAATCCGAGATAGAAGTTATGTACTCCGAAACCACCGAGGAAGATTCCCAACAATCCTGCAGTAACGCGCTTCTTAGCACCGACTCTTACATTTGCTTGGGGGGCAGCCGCCTCCGGCATAGGCTGCTTTTCTCCGCATTCATCACAGAAAACGGCAGAATCCTCTAATTCTACACCACATTTTACACATCTTTTACTCATTGTTTTTTTTACCTCTCAATCGTTAATTTTTGTTCCGCATTTACTGCAAAATTTCTTTCCTTCTTTGATGATGCCACCGCACTTTTTGCATATAAGAGCCGAAGCTGTGTTTTCGGCTTTTTTATCTGTAAATGCTTTCTTTTTTGCGGTAGAGCTGTTTGTTGGTGTTCCACAGTGTTGACAGAATTTTTTTGTTGATATTATTTTTTGATGACAATTACTGCATTCAATCCAAACATCTTCACTTTCCTGCGTCGTAATTTCTTGTGCGGTTGTCTTCGTTTTTTCTGACTCAGTAAAGCTATGACCGCATACTGTGCAGAATTTTGATGATGGCTTCAAATGGCTCTGGCATATAGGACAAATTATAGATTCAACAAATGTGCCGTCAGACTGCATAAATCTATGACACTTAGGACAACTCAATTCGTTTGGCAACAGGTACGTGCCGCATATACAAATAACGCTATCTTTATAAATTCGATCTATTTGGGTGAGTTTTTCTTTGTCAATATTTTGAATTGTGAATATAAGCTTAGTCAATAACTCAGCCATTTGGTTTTGAAGGTTGATTGACAAATTCATACCTAAAGTGAAACGATGTACCCGCTTATTATTAACATTACCTTCCGTACCGCACAATCCAGATATGGCATTTATAAAATGAAGTTCATATTTGTCTTGTCCTAAGCATTCAACAGATTTAATATTGTACAAGTCAAATATAACATTTTCCTTTGACATAAATGAGCCATTATAAATTCTTATATTTTTATTTGTAATTACAAATCCCGATTTTCCATCTCGTTTTTCTGTAAGAACTCCAGACGGACGTCCATAAAATAGTATTATAACCTCATTTTCTGACAAGCCGCTATATTCTTTGACTAATGAATATTTATTTCGTATTCCATTATTGATTCTCTCAATTTCTATATAAGTGCGGAAATTACTCGGGTAGTTTGTATCACATAAAATCTGATTTAAATTGTCAAACAGTAAGTATGGCGTACGCAGAACAAATTCTTTTTCTATACGAGTTTCCAAGCTTTCTTTAAAATGTTGCGATTTGTATATTTGACTACGTATCAATGTTAACGTGGCTTCACGATCGGATATATCACATTTATTGAATGCGGTATAGAAAATATCAATATCGTGGTGTACCGCTTGTGCTTCATCAATCGTATCATATGTTATACCTTCTACTGTTCGTTTGGATCTATCAACAAGCTCTAAGATGTCACAATATTTTTTATAATATTTCGTAGTCGTATATGAAATTGTATGTGAATCACAAAATTCTTTGAGATTTTTTAATGCTTCCTTAATATCTTCCTCACATACAATCGCCGCCTTGATAGGATTATTAGAAGAATTATAAGTGCCACAATACCTACTATCATTTTCTTCCGCAAAATCTTCGCAATATCTTGATATATATTCTTTTAATCCCGTATGGAAATCGACGGACATTCTTACCAAATCACCACTGTGATCTCCGTAATCAAACCAAATCTCTCGATATACGTCCTTATTGTATGGATCTAATTTTAATATTTCCAACAAAAAAGACAGCTTTTCTTTGATCGGAATAGCTCTAAGATTATTCATCATAGCTTTGGCTTTTGCGGCTTCTTCGTCAGAAACTGTGCGAAAATCAAACGGACCTTCATCGCGCATTGATTCCATCAATGCAAATTGTACACATAATACTGTACATTTAGTACAATCAGATAATTCTGATTTATAATAATCATAAACCTTCGATTTTTGGCTTGATGCTGCAATAGAACTGCCGATATTTCCGAAAGCGTTAACCACACTGTGTCCAAGCCCAGAAACAGCATTCATTGCCCCTGCACCCATTGCTCCCTTGATTGCCCCACTCATTCCAAAGCCTCCGCCAACCCAACGTCCACGAGAGTCTTTTCGAGCACGCCGATAGTTTGCCGCTGCTTGCTGATCTCCTTCTATTTCTGCAATCTTATGCATCATTTCGGCACTCATATCGTCAAGATCATCAAAAACATCCGTCAAATATTTTTTCTTAAACAAAGTTCTATCAATTGAATAAATTTTATTGTTTGTTAAAGTTGAGATACATTCATCAAGCAGTGGCGAAAGAATCTTGTATTTTATTTCATCAAGATTTTGATAAACAGCTTTACAACCATATTGCTCAGAATACCACTCTCTAAACTGACTTGGAATAGAATCAAAGAAGGGCAAAAACATATTTTCGATATATCTATAATTCTCCATATCAGTTTGAATGGTAATAGTCGTTCCGTGTATATCATAAGTTGTCAAGATTATTTACCACCTTTCTAACGGACAAATACAAATAATGCACGTTTAATTACATTTTTATATCTAACAGATATTATATCATATTTTTTCGCTCATGTCAATATCTTTTCTTTTGGGGTATAATATTACTATGGAAAGAGGTGAAGACATGAAGCTGATATATGAATCGGAATATATGCAACTTGGGCTTAAAATTGCGTATTACAGAAAGCTACGGGGATTGACACAGGAGCAGTTGGCGGAGAAAATCGACCGCACTCCCGCGTTTATCGGTCATGTCGAAGCACCGAACATCAATAAAGCGGTGTCTCTTGATACTCTATTCGATATCGCTCACGTTTTGGATATTCCCGTATATAAATTCCTTATGTTTGACGAAACGTAAAAATCGTACTCCGAAAATCCTTGAATTACATACTATTTCTATGATATTAACCTGTGGCTACGGTCACAGGTATTTTTTATTTTTGGAGGATTTTATGAAAGAAAACATTTGCGCCATCTGCAACAGGCCGTTTGCAGAACACGAACTGACCGAATTTGACGACCATTTGTTTTGTAAGAGTTGTCTCGCAGAACAGACCGTCCTTTGTCACGAATGCGGTGATCGAATCTACCGTAGTCAGAATGAAGGAACAAGCGATATCCCTCTCTGTCAAGATTGTTATGATGACCACTACACGCATTGCGAACGTTGCGGTAGGATGATTCATAACGATGCGGCTCACTACATCGACGATAGTGATTATCCCTATTGCCGCTCCTGCTATGAGATTGAATGTGACCGCAGTATCAAGGAGTACAATTACAAACCCGATCCGATTTTCTATGGTGACGGTAACAGATTCTTCGGTGTGGAGCTTGAGATCGACGAGGGCGGTGAGGACGATTCCTCGGCAGAGGATGTGATGTACGCCGGCAACCGCTCAGACGAGCATATTTACTGTAAGCACGACGGTTCTTTGCAGGACGGATTTGAGATCGTCACACACCCTATGACGTTGGAATATCATATGGCAATTATGCCATGGAAGGACATTACCGACAAGGCGCGTAAGCTCGGCTATACTTCACATCAAGCTGAGACGTGCGGCTTACATATCCACGTCAACCGCACAAGCTTTGGCGAGAACGCAGAAGCACAGGACGAGGCAATCGGGCGCATCTTGTATTTTGTAGAGCGTAATTGGAACGAGCTTTTGATCTTTTCACGCAGAACACAGGAGCAGCTTAACAGTTGGGCGCGCCGCTACGGATATAAGGATCAGCCGAAGGAAATGCTTGAACACGCCAAGAAAGGCTATGACGGCAGATATACCTGTGTCAACCTTACAAACTATTCTACAATCGAATTTCGCATCTTCCGAGGCACTTTGAAATCAAATACCATTCTCGCCACCCTGCAGTTGGTCAACCACATCTGCGAGGTGGCTGTTTCTTTGTCAGACGAGGAAGTACGCCACCTCTCTTGGAGTCGTTTCGTAGATCTGATTACCGAGCCGGAGCTGATTCAGTACCTCAAAGAACGCCGCATTTATATCAACGAATCAATAGAAACGGAGGAAGAAATATAATGTGCTGTCTGTTTGGAATCTTGGATTACGGAAACACTTTGACCGTCCGACAGCGGACAAAAATCTTGTCAATACTTGCATCATCTTGCGAGGTCAGAGGCACGGATGCAACGGGAATCGCTTACAATACCGATTCGCATTTGACTATCTACAAACGCCCAAAAACCGCTCACAAAATGTGGTTTCGTCTACCTGTGGATGCCAACGTCATTATGGGACACACCCGCATGACAACACAGGGCAACGAAAAATTCAATCAGAACAACCATCCCTTTTATGGGAGGGTCGGAAATACGCCCTTTGCCCTTGCGCATAACGGAATGCTGATGAATGACGACGAGCTTCAAAAGAAATACCGTCTGCCCAAAACCAACATTGAAACCGATTCCTACGTGGCGGTTCAGCTATTGGAAAGGCAGACGGATCTGTCATTTGAAAGTATGGCAAAGGTCGCAGAGGAGTTGGAAGGCTCGTTCACGTTGTCGATGCTTGACAACACGAACAACGTCTATTTCGTCAAGGGCAACAATCCGCTCTGCCTTTATTATTGGCGTGAACGGAATTTGTATATCTATGCCTCAACAGAAGAAATATTGAAGTCAGCACTCGCTCGTATCCCCTATAATTTCGGCATTGCGGAGAGCATTGAGATCAATGAGGGAGATATGATGAAGATATCCCCAAGCGGTTCGCGTGAGACGTCGCAGTTCTCTTTGCAGAATCTTTACGCATACGGATATTATGGATATCCGTATAGATATTTTCTTGATGAATGGGATGATGTTGAGCCAAAGGAAACAGGGCGGTCATACAAGGACATTCTAAAATCTATGGCACACACCTTCGGCTACACCGCCGAGGACGTGGACGCTTTGCTCGCGGAAGGATTCACCTTGCAGGACATTGAAGATTTCTTCTATGAAGGAGTGTACTGTTAGGGTACACCCTATTGAGAGAATCACAAAGTATGCTAATAGAGTCGGTTTCGGCATTTTGGAATATGCCATTTGTAAGACCAACCCTATTGAGAATTTGGATTTTTGAGCGTTGCAGTCGTTGGATGATTTCGATTTCCGCCAAGGCGTAATATTACTGTTCACGCATCGTGTGAACAGTAATTGCGGAAAGCGAAATCAGACGACGATCTGCAGGAGCGAAAAAATCATTATGAAAGGAAAGAATTATGAAAATCGGATATATACGAATCAGCACCACGGATCAGAATACCTCTCGACAGGAGGTGTTGATGAAAGAACTTGGTGTAGAACAGGTCTATATTGACCGTATGAGCGGCAAGAACACCGACCGCCCGGAGTTAAAGCGGATGATGAATTTTGTGCGCGAGGGTGACGAGGTAATTGTGGAATCCATAAGCCGCTTTGCAAGGAACACCCGTGACCTTTTGGATCTCGTTGAGCAGCTTACGGCAAAAGGCGTTGAGTTCATATCTAAAAAGGAAGCTATTGACACGACAACGCCCACTGGCAAATTTATGCTTACCGTCTTTGGCGCGGTTGCCGAACTTGAACGTGAATACACGTTGCAGAGGCAAAAGGAAGGTATTGCGATCGCAAAGGAAAACGGCATTTACAAGGGACGAAAGCCAATTGAGCGTGATAACTTCGCTTCAGTCGTTTCTCTTTGGAAACAAGAAAAAATCACGGCTGTGGAGGCAATGAAGCGGCTGAATATGAAACCGAGTACATTTTACAGAAAGGTAAAATCATTATGAGAGTAATTATTGTTGAACCATACAAAGAGCCATACGAAAAAGAAATCAACGGAAAGCTGAAAACCTTGCAAGGCTTCGTGGGCGGCTTGATACAAGTGCTATATCCATTTGAGGACGAGCATATTGCCCTCATTTGCAACGACGAAGGAAAGCTGCTCGGATTACCGCTTAACCGCGCTCTACGCAATAAGCGCGGCGAGATATATGACATTGTGAGCGGCACGTTCCTGCTTTGCTCTGCACCGCCTACAAGTCCACACTTTGAAAGTCTGTCGGACGAGCAGATACAGAAATACATTCAGAAATTCAAAAATATAGAAATTTATATTCGGAGGAAATAATTATGCATTGGACATTACTTGGATTTGTAGTCACCTTGGCGGTACTCTGTGTAATGGAGTTCTGCGGCTCACGCCGCAGAAAGAAAGGGTGCTGCTGTTGAGAGACTGCCGCACCAATACCGCCTCGTGCTTTGGCGACCACAAATAACGGGAAAGCGTGACCGCTTTCCCGTTAGATAAACAAAAAATAAAATTTAATTTTTGAAAGGAGACAAAACTATGCCTATTATTTTCGCAGTTGTCGGAACACCGCTCGCATCCTTTGCTGAGGGCGCGATCCTCGCCGCATCCGTGTACCTTGTAAGCAGAGGCGCAAAGAATCCGTTGAAGAACAAGAAGAAGTAATATTCTGTGTCAATGTGTCAGTGTCACAGGATATTTTCTTTTTATCCTTATATATTTCTCGTCAAAAATATGCTATAATAGAGGAAAATAAAAGTATGTGTGACACTGACACATTGACACAAGGAGAAAAGCAATGGATAAACGGATGAAATATTATGATATGGATTGTCAATATCCATCTAATGATGCTAATTTCAAATTAACGCTATCAAGCTTGTGCGAAGAGATAATTAAAGATTGTTATACTGATGAAAAAATAATAATTGAGTCCTCGGTTAGAGATAAAATCAAAAATTCTAAAAAATCTGGTTTGATTGATAGGTTAAAAAAACAACTTAACTTTGATGTTGAGGCAATATCTAAAGGAAACAAGAATGAGATCTTTGACGAATATAAGCTCTTGAAGTTATTGTACTTAATAGAACATAAAGGCTTTTCATATAATGAAAAAGAATATGGTAAATTTCCAGTTATAGATTTGCTTTCTAATCCTCGACTTGAAAATGTTCATACTGTTTTTTCTGTCAATGACCATTATGGGGACACATATGAGTATTTGTGCAATTCTATTGCGCCATTCGTAAAAGATATTGAAAAACGATGTAAGTTAATACAGCAAGTATCTTCCGACTGGGAGAAAACAGTACTCAATTTTTTGTATTTCTTTGTTTCTGATATAGCGATAGATTCTTTATGGAGTAATATTTTTTTACTTGACCGTGTTTACTACTATTTGAAAGAAATAATTGAACCTCTATTGAAAACAAATATAGAAGAAAATCATAATTGTTATAAAGAAGGGGTATTAAACACTTTTTATAATATTTTGATTTGCTATTATTTCAAGTGCAATGAAAACGATCGGATTATTAATGCGAGTAACGTTCAATATGTTCTTATGGACTTAAATTACATTGAAAAATATAAAATGTATGATAATATATTTATCCCAATGGAATTTATTGAAGATGTAAAAAAGTTCTTGTTAGGAAAACACATAAACAACTCCAATGTTAATAAATTTATGGAATTAATTTTCTATAAGAAGGAATTTACCGATGATTATGTAAAAAACGTTCTATATGCATTGGATCATGTTGAATCTTATTGGGAAATAGTAAAAAAAGCCAAAAATGCAAGTGATACTGAAATGTGCTTGGGTATACTTGTTTCTATTGTTCAAGAAATAATATATATGAAAGAAACTAAACCCCAAATAATCAATACTTTTTTAGGACATGAGAACGCACAAAAATCGTTATTGAGAATCATATCCTCTCCGAATAAAGAAAATGGGATTGGCTTTCAAATATTGAGAGATCGATTGGAAAACAGGGTAAGCATCAATACGGGCGGACGAGAATTGATTGTTCGTGCGAGGATAATACAGAAAGAAATATATAGAATCAAGAAACTCATATTCAGCTATCAAAATATCGAAGATATTATCGAAATTCACAATATTATACACACCACTGTTGTTAATTTATTTAAAATGGGACGAATAGATACAAATATATTAAAAATGGATTTAGAAAATCAACTTAGTGCTTTTTTCGAAAAAACAAAAAACTACCATTCAAAACCCAAAGAAAAAACAGAATAGAAGTGGTAGAATAATACCGTAAGGAGCCGGCGACCTTGCGGTATTATTTTATTTTTGGAGGAAAATATGAAAAACAAAGAAACTCATAATCCTAATATGGATTTAAAAGTTATGGAAGAACCAATGATCTTTTATGATGACTATGGCACACCTTTAAAATCACCAATGATTTTCTATAATGGTCCTTTAAATCCAGATTATCCCTTACCACCCATACCCACATTGGGTAAAGAGTACTATAAAAATCTCTTTTCATATGATAAAGCAGAGCAAAAGAGCAAACCACCGCTGATTGTAAAAGCTCAAATAGTGACAGGAACAGAATCAACCTCAAATATTCAAACGACCGATGCGAAGAAGAATTCAAAAAAAGGAAAAGAGGGTGACAACTCTGAAACTGTAACTATTTCAGCACAGTATGCATTGGTGCAAGAGTTTCTGCAAAAGAAAAGCGTTCGTATTGTAAACGAAGTAATATTTATGTACTTTGATAATTCTTATTATGAAATATCTTTTATTAATCTTAAGCGTGAGCTTTTTGATTGTTTACGCAACAAATTAAAATACTATCCCAGTAGCTATGTAGATTCAGTTGCAAATTTTATGCTAAAAGAAAAAAGAATATGCTTTAAACAAAAAGATATTTCAAAAGAGTATATTGCCTTTAACAATTGTCTCTTAAATATTGCAACTGGACAATGCTTACCACATACACCTAATATTTTTACAACATATAAAATCGAAGCGGATTATTATAAGTACGAATCACCCACCCCTCTTTTTGATAATTTTCTATGGAAATCAACTGGTGGGGATCGTGTTTTAATTGAAAGAATTTGGCAAGTGATCGGATATATTTTAACACCAGATGTTTCTGCCAAAAAATATTTTCTCTTGCAAGGAGTTAGAGACTCAGGAAAAAGTGTTTTGGTTCGTGTCCTGGAAGGATTATTTAATGATGATGCAGTAACAGGATTAGACATATCTGAATACGGTCAAAGATTTTCTATGGCAAGTATTATTGGAAAAGCCTTGTGCACAAGCGCAGATATGGAAGGCAAAATAATTGATCTAACATCTGCAAGCAAAATAAAACAACTTACTGGAAACGATACCACAACAACCGATGTTAAATATGGCAAACGAGAAAAATTTGTTTGTTCAGCTAAACTAATTTTTGCCACAAATCATCCATTTAGAGTTTCCGTTCCAGATCCCGCATTCTTTTCACGGTGCGTAGCAATCCCATTTTACTATTCTATTCCAAACGAAAAGAAAGATGTTCATCTGGATATAAAGTTATTACAAGAACGTAACGGCATTGTTTTTAAGGCAATTGCAGCTTATAGGAGATTGGTGGCAAGGAATTATGTTTTTGAAGGTCACTATAGTAAGGATGAAATATTTGCTATGGATGCGGATGACAAAGAAACATATCAAATGTCAATTTCAAAATTTGCTAAATATTATTTTACAAATGACGAAAACGGTATTGTTTTTATTGAAGATGCCCATCAATTATTTCTGCAAAAATATGGATATGCACCACTCAACGACTTTTCATATCTGTTTCAAGAATTTGTTAGAGAAAATTATAACGCGCAAAAGGCGAGGAAACGAAAAGCTGGTAATCCTAATGCTCAGAGTTGCATTTTGGGGATTTCACTAAAAGAGAGGTGCTAAAAATGACATACATGAATTTTGAATCAATGCCTCTTGTAATTGATGTTGTAGATGTGGCAGATACACTCAAAATTGGTCGCAACAAAGCATATGAGCTTATACAAGAAGGCAAATTGAGAAGTGTAAAGATCGGCAATCAATATCGTATCCCGAGAGAGTCATTTATAGACTTTTTGATGGGTGAAGTAAGAACAGAAGCCGCTCGTCCTTAAAGGGTGAGCGGAAGTAAAAAGGAGGAAATATTATGTCAATCAGACAAAGGGGTAACCGCTATCAAGTGAGCTATCGTTGCCCCGGGGAAAGCTCGCCCCGTACAGAAACATTCAAAACCGAGGAAGAGGCTTTGATACGCGAAGCACAGATTCGTCTTGCCAAGAAAAACGGCTCGTTTGAGCCGCCTACAAGGCTTTCTAAAAACATAATCAAGCAAGTGAAAGATATTACTGTAAGCGACTTCTTAAAGGAATTTATAGAGGAATACGGGTTGAAGAAATGGGGCAATTCTTATTATTCCACCAATCTCGGACTCATTAAGAATTATATTGATCCGTTTATCGGGGAACGGTACGTGCGTTCGATCACCGTTCGTGATATAGATTCCTACTACACAATGTTGCTTGGTGTTTCTGCGGTTCTACCCGCAGGACACAAGGACACGGGAGAAAAGGTTACGGCAAGTACGATCGCTCGCATACATAAGCTACTGAAAAGCGCATTCGGCAAGGCGGTAGTATGGGAGTACACCAAGATCAATCCTACACTTGGAGCAACGCTACCACAGCAACGCACACAGGAGAGGGCGGTATGGTCTGATTCCGAAGCTCTACAGGCTTTGAATCTTTGTGAGCATCCCACGCTAAAAATTTGTCTGTATCTTGCACTCGGATGCAGTATGCGCCTCGGTGAAATATTGGGATTACAATGGAAAAACGTGCATATGTCTCCCTCTGATATTGGATCGGGAGAGCCGTATTTGAAAGTAGATCGTGAGCTTCAAAGATGCCGTAATGACAGCATCGAGGTTTTGGAGAGGGTGAACCGCAGTACGATCATCACAAAATTTCCCGCAGTAATGCCTAAAAAATCTACTACAACATTGGTATTGAAAGCACCAAAGACCGAGAGCAGTAACCGCACAATATATTTACCAAATGCGGTGATTGCAGAGTTGCAGAAAGTGAAAGCCGAGCAAGAAAAATACAAAGCTATGCTTGGCAACGAATTTCGGGACTATGATTTAGTCATAGCACAGATTAACGGTCGTCCGTTTGAGATTCGCACGATCGACCGTTGGTTTTATGAACTGATTGAGAAACACTCCTTACGTCCCGTTGTATTTCACAGTTTGCGCCACAGTAGCACGTCTTTGAAGCTAAAACTAAGCCGTGGTAATATTAAGGCGGTTCAAGGTGACACAGGACACGCCGAGGCTCGTATGGTTACGGACACATACGCCCACGGATTTGACGAGGATAGAAAGCTGATCGCAAAGGAAATGGATTCGGGATTTTTCTCTAAAGTTGGCGACAAAATGGCTACTACTCCGCTTACAGATGATACGTTAGAAAAGCTCAAATTATTGATTCAAGAGCGTCCCGAGCTCTTGAATGAACTGTTGGAAAAGTCAAGTAGATAATCGGTTTTGTAGGCATTTGTAGGCAAAAAGGCTTGATTTCATTGAAATTGAGCCTTTTTCTGTAGGCAGAATTTGTTGCATAAATTGCATACTTTTTAAACACATATTGAAAACTGTTCTGAAATATGATATAATAAAAAGCGTCGATAAAAGTCTTGTAAATTTAAGGCTTTTCGACGCTTTTTATGGCACTCCCAACGGGAATCGAACCCATATCTAACCCTTAGGAGGGGTTTATTCTATCCATTAAACTATGGGAGCAGTTTGGCTTATATTCAGTTTTTATGCAGTGGAATATTCGCATTGGCGGATGTTCCTCCTTCCCCTTAGGAGGGGTTTATTATATCCATTTAACTATGCAGGCGTATTATTTAAATTTGATTTTTTGCGAATTGCAAAAGTATATAAATCCGACAACGGAACAAGTATATCACAAATAGATTCAAAAATCAATGCTTTTTTAAAAAGGAGGCGACACAATTGAAAGGTATATATAAGGAACGGCTGATTTTGGCGGTTATGATCATATTGACGTTGGCTTGGACGGTTTTTATATGGTCTAACTCGATGATGGACGGCGAGGAGTCAACCGAAATGAGCGACAGCTTTTCGGATCGTGTCGAGGATATTTTGGAAAATGTAGGCGTGGAAGTGGAAATGGATTCTCATACCACACGAAAACTCGCGCATTTTTTTGAGTTTGCCGTGCACGGGATTTTGATGTTTATAACCCTTAAAACCGCAAAAATTGCACACTTGACAGGATGGGCGGGCGCAGGGTCGTTTTTGACCGCCGTCATCGACGAATGTATACAGCTTTTCTCAAACGGGCGGTCGGGTAATATTGTTGATGTATGTATTGATTGCGGCGGCGCGTTGTGCGGAATTCTTTTAATGTGGCTTATTTGCAGAAAGCGTATTTGAGCTCGTTTTCAACTCTTTGAAGCGCCGTTTGATATAACTATCTCTAAGGTCGTCGAAAATTTCACAAGACGTTGAATATTTGCTTTTGAAAAAATATTCGCAATCAAGCTCGGACGAGAGAAATTTTATATTTTTCTTTAATTCGTCAAGATATTTTTGCTCGTCGGAGAATACGGCAACCGCTAAAACCCGAGGAGCTAAAGAATAGTCGATAGCGCCGAGTGCTTTGCACAAAAGCTTCTGGATCTGTTCCTCGGAGGTGGAGAAAATATCGTCTATTTCATATTTTGCAATGTGAGATACGTCGGTGCAGATTCCCGAGCAAAAAACATCAAAGCTTCGATTTTTGACAATAAACGCAACAAATATGCGGTCACGGCGAATGGCACACGCAAGCGGGGTTCTACCTTGCTTACCCGTCGAAACCGTTCGCTGAGAGATAACGTCAATATTTTCTAAAAAGCTTATCGCTTTGCATATTGACGAATAGCTTTTGCCCGAACGCTTGACTATCAATGAACGGTGAATACGGCAAGGAGAACGCAATATTTCATCCAAAACAGCAAATATGTTATCTATTTTGAAAGAAATACTCATTACAAGGTCCTCTTACTTCAAAAATGATGGCATAATTATAGCAAAACGAGCATATATTGTCAATATTTTTAAAAAAAGTTATTGACAAAGCGCCTCTATAATGTTATAATAATATGCCGCTTAAAAGCGGGCTTTTTAAGTGTTGCTTTTGCAATCGCCCGATTTAGCGAGTCTATATATGAAAGAGAGGTGCTTTTCGTGTTTGCAGTTATCGAAACCGGCGGAAAGCAGTATAAGGTTAACGAGGGAGATGTAATTTTCGTAGAAAAGCTCGACGTTAACGAAGGTGATACGGTTGTATTCGACCGTGTAATGGCATTATCCATCGGCGAAAATTTCCAGATTGGAGCTCCTGTTGTTGATGGAGCAAAGGTCACTGCCAACGTTGTTAAAAACGGCAAGGGCAAAAAGATTTATGTAATGAAGTACAAGTCAAAAAAGAACGAGAAGAAAAAGATCGGTCACAGACAGCCCTACACAAAGCTTCAGATCGTTTCTATCGAGGGCTGAGTTTTACTTGACAACATGACAAAAATCATTTTTTACAGAAGCGACGGAATTTTTTACGGCTTCGAGGAGCAAGGGCACACCGGATACGGCGATGCCGGAGATGATATTCTTTGTTCGGCGCTTTCCGCAATGACAATGCTTATCGTAAACACAATAGAGGTTGCCTATGCTTCCGATGTTGATTACTTTGTTGACGAGGGCGCGACGAATATTAAGGTTCGCTCCAAGGCGGCTCTTCCCGAATTTGAGTCGGACGAAAAAAAACGATATGCTGTTTCGGGAATATTTATGTCGTATTTTTATCAGCTTAACGATATGCTTGAGGAGTATTGCGACTATCTCGACGTGAGTGTCGTTGATAAGGATTATAATTAACGCGTTTCTGTCCTGCGGCTTGACCGTGGATTTCCCTTTCGGGGAAAACTTTTCACAAAATAATTTATGGAGGTGCTGATAATGTTGAAGATCAGTTTACAATTCTTTGCTCATAAAAAAGGTGTTGGTTCAACAAAGAATGGTCGTGACAGTGAGTCTAAACGTCTTGGCGTTAAAAAGGCAGACGGACAGCCCGTTGTTGCAGGTAACATCATTATAAGACAAAGAGGAACAGCTATTCATCCGGGTAATAACGTCGGTATGGGTAAGGATCATACTTTGTTTGCTTTGATTGACGGAAATGTTAAGTTTGAGCAAAAGACAAAAGATAAGAAGCAGGTAAGCGTTTACGCTAACTGATTTAATTCGAATAAAAAAATCACCTGAAAATTTCAGGTGATTTTTTATTCGCGGGTTTGCTTTACATTTACGTCGGGATTTATGTTTCCTTGAATCACGCCGTTCTTCTCTTCAAACGTTTTTATATTTTCTCTGATTAAAACAAGAATGTGACTGTTAACGCTTCTGCTCTCATAATCGGCAACATAGGCAATTTTATTTAACATTTCTTGAAACACTCTTAATAGCAATAAAATCACTCCATAATAAATATATTGTGTATTTATTTTATTTGAAGTATGTGTTATAAGGTTGTAAATAGGTATACATTATATCTATAATATTTTTTGTGGTGACATTATGGAAGATATAAACTTATATACTTGTTGCTTCTTTTTTTCAAAATCTGTAAATGGGTTGAATAACAATGACTTTTGTAGTATAATATTAGAGTTATTTGATTATTACAAACAAAAGGGACTTTACCGTATGAAAAACGACAAGATTCGTATATCCAAAACAAGAGGAATATATTTTCTGCGGCTCGTCGGCAGAATTTTAATATTCCTTATTGCAATTTTGATATATATATTTGACAGAGAAAAATTTAATATTGCCGACGGATGGAATTTCTTTAGCGAATTTTCGCCTTTGCATATTTTATGGATAATTTGGATGTGGGATATGGTTTTACAGCTCATTCCCGTAAAAGCACACATATCCATAGGTTCGCAGAAGGTGTTTGAGTCATTGTTCAAGCCGATAAAAGAGAAGATCAACTATCAGAACCTTAAGAAGTATATAAAAGACACGACTGCCGCGGCGTACAAGGTTATGGTAATATGGATTTTACTGACGGCGGTAATAAGCATATTACATCTTAACGGGATTATAGACACGGGCGTGATGATACTGCTGTCAACATTTTTCTACGTGTGTGATTTGATATGCGTTCTTATATGGTGTCCGTTTAGACTTATAATGAAGAACAAGTGCTGTACTACCTGCCGAATATTTAATTGGGACCATCTGATGATGTTCTTGCCGATAATATCGGTTAACAGTATTTATTCGTGGTCACTCGTCATATTTTCATTTCTCATATGGCTCATATGGGAGGTGTGTGTATTCACATACCCCGAAAGATTTTGGGAAAACAGCAATATGGCACTCAGATGCTCCGAGTGCACCGATAAGCTCTGCACGCAGTATTGCAGAAGACTGAGAAGTAAAAAATAAAATTCGAAAAAAAGCGATGCAAACTTGGCAGTTGCACCGCTTTTTCTATTTAACGCTTTTAGGGGGAGCTTTTTAATTGAGTTTTATTTTGTTTAATTCTTTAAAAAGACAATCAAATGCCTCTTGGGGAGATGTTGCATTTTTCACTGCGATCTCCATAGGACACATACCGTCGCCGCGACGGTTGACGATATATTTTGTAAGAATATTGTATTTATACTCAATTTTATATTCCTCAAGCACGGATATGGCGCTTTCGGAAATCACCTCGGCATAAACGCTTTTGATGCCGAGCAAAACAAACAGATATGCGGCGGCTTTTCCGACGATCTTGTCGGCAGCGGCACCGTTTTTAAAAATTATCTTTTCCTGCGCCCTGCCAAAAAGAAACGAAATTCCTTTTGCATCCGAAGTGAGTGTAACACCGTCGCCTACACATACACATTCGTGCTTTTCTTCGCAGAAGATTTTAATTGCTTTTGATAGATTTTCACTTTTTATCATAACTTATATTTATTTTTTGCCGATACAATGAACGCTTCGTTAGAGAAACATTCGAATTCCACAACAACTCCGTTTTTATTATAGCTTTTTCTGTAAAATTACAGCTTTCTATGAGGTCATTATACAATATATTTTTTGTTATTGCAACAGCTTTTTCCATTTTATTAAAATAGTATGATAAAAAATCTTGTAAAAAACAAAGAAATAGTTTATAATATAGATGATAAATTTCAAGGAGCAATATTTAGAAGATGCAAAAGAGCGAAAAGCAAAAACATATAAGGAATTTTTCAATTATAGCACATATCGACCATGGCAAATCCACGCTCGCCGACCGTATTCTTGAAAGCACTCAAGCGGTATCAAAGCGCGAGATGGAAGAACAGGTCTTGGACAACATGGATCTTGAGCGTGAACGCGGAATTACAATCAAGGCGCGCGCGGTGCGTCTTGAGTATACCGCAAATGACGGCGAAAAATATGAATTTAACCTTATCGATACCCCCGGTCACGTTGACTTTAACTATGAGGTTTCGCGTTCGTTAAACGCATGCGAGGGTGCGTTGCTCGTTGTCGATGCGACTCAGGGAATAGAAGCGCAAACGCTTGCAAACGCTTATTTGGCGGTCGATTCGAATCTTGAAATAGTTCCCGTCATAAATAAAATAGACCTTCCGTCAGCCGACGTTGAAAGGGTTCGTTCTGAGATTGAGGATATAATCGGTATACCTGCGGAGGGCTGTCCCGCAGTTTCGGCGAAAAGCGGACTGAATATTGAGCAGGTGCTTGAAAAAATCGTCAGGGATATTCCGTCGCCCACAGGTGATGAAAACGCACCCTTAAAGTGTCTTATTTTTGACTCGTATTATGACAGCTATCTCGGAGTCGTCGTATACGTCAAGGTGGTTGACGGTAGTGTTAAGAGCGGAGATACCATTCAGCTTATGAGTACGGGCAAGACCTTCGAGGTGGTGGACGTCGGTACGATGGAGGCGTTTGGGCTTCATAAGACCGAACGGCTAAGCGCGGGGGAGGTAGGATATATCACCGCGTCTATAAAAAACGTGGGCGATACGCGCGTGGGAGATACTATTACACATGCAAATGCGCCTGCCGACGAAGCGTTGCCCGGATTTAAAACCGTTCACCCTATGGTTTATGCGGGAATTTATCCCGCCGACGGCGCAAGATACGGCGATTTGCGCGATGCGCTTGAAAAGCTTCGTCTTAACGATGCCGCTCTTTCCTTTGAGCCCGAAACCTCAATAGCGCTCGGCTTTGGCTTTAGATGCGGTTTTCTCGGACTTCTTCATATGGAAATTATTGAAGAACGTCTTGAAAGAGAATTCAATCTTGACCTTATAACGACAGCGCCAAGCGTTATATACGAGATAACCAAACGCGGCGGAGAAAAAATATTTATAGATAATCCGTCAAATTATCCTACGGCAGATGAAATTGAAGTCGCCGCCGAACCGTTGGTGAAAGCAAATATTATTACTCCCACGGCGTACGTCGGAGGGCTTATGGATCTGTGCCAGGACAGACGTGGGGTATTCCACGATATGAAATATATAGATTCGGAACGCGTTGAGCTTCATTACGATCTTCCGCTCAATGAGATCATTTATGACTTCTTCGACGCGCTTAAAAGCCGTTCGAGAGGTTATGCGTCGCTTGATTATGAGTTTTCCGAATATGTGCCGAGTAAGCTCGTAAAGCTTGATTTCTTGCTCAACGGTGAGCAGGTGGACGCGCTTTCCTTTATAGTACACGAGGAAAAGGCATATACACGTGCGCGCAGAATTGCGGAAAAGCTTAAGGAGAACATACCGAGGCAGCTTTTTGAAATTCCGATACAAGCGACTGTCGGATCGAGAGTAATTGCGCGTGAAACCGTTAAAGCACTTCGTAAGGACGTGCTTGCGAAATGCTATGGTGGAGATATAACACGTAAAAAGAAGCTTCTCGAAAAGCAAAAAGAAGGAAAAAAGAAGATGCGTCAGCTCGGTTCGGTGCAGGTATCGCCCGAGGCGTTTATGGCGGTGCTTAAGCTTGATGATAATTGAGATGAACGAAAAGGCTGAAAATAAAAATCTCGGTATCTATATCCACATACCGTTTTGCGTACAAAAATGTCGTTATTGCGATTTTTGTTCCTTTCCGCACAACAGAAATACGCCGAGGGATCTTGAATTTGCCGATAAATACGTAGACGAGCTTTGCTCGGATATCAAAAAAGCGGCAAGTGCCATGAGCGCATATAATGTAGATACTGTATATTTGGGCGGCGGAACACCGACATTACTTTCGCCGATACAATTTGAGAAGCTTTTCAAGGAGCTTTCAGAAAGTGCGAATATACTGCCCGATGCCGAAATAAGTATTGAATGTAACCCTGCAACGGCAGATGAGGAATATCTGAAAACGCTGCGCGGTATGGGGGTGAACCGTTTAAGCATAGGATTTCAAAGCGCAAATGAGAGGGAGCTTTGTGCTCTCGGAAGGGTCCATACGTTTTACGATGCCCAAAAGGTTTTTGACGATGCCAGAAACGCCGGCTTTGATAACGTAAGCGTAGACGTTATGTACGGTATACCCGAGCAAACCGAAAAATCATTTTCCGAAACCTTGAATTCAATAATTGCCCTTGCTCCCGAGCACATATCTTCATATTGCTTGAAGCTTGAGGAGGGAACACCGCTTTTTTGCGAAAAAAACCGCTTGTCGCTTCCGAGTGACGATGCTGTGTTCGAAATGTATTCGAATATGGCGGAAAAGCTTGCGAGCGTTCAATATGAGCGTTATGAAATAAGCAATTTTGCAAAACGCGGATATAAATCAAGGCATAATTTAAAATATTGGACGGGGGGAGATTATCTCGGATTTGGAATGTCGGCACATTCCTATTTCCAAGGAGAGCGTTTTTCTGTTTCTTCGGACGCCGAGGACTTTTTTAAGCCGAATAAGATTTGCGACAGATATTTCATTGAGCCGAATGAAAAAATGCGCGAATATATTATGCTTCGTATGCGTCTTGAAGAAGGAATAGATGCAGATGATTTCGAAAAGCGTTTCGGGGCGAATTTCTGTGAGCTGTACGGAAATGCCTTGAAGTCATACGGAGAAAAATACGTAAAATCTTTTGGCAAACGTATATCTTTTACAACCGAGGGAATGTATGTCAGTAATTATATCCTTTCGGAAATTATTGACTTTGATACATAATAAAAAATTTTTAATTTTATTGACAACACGATGAAAATAAGATACAATATAAGTAATAAAAGAATTTGGGAGTAGTTAATATTATGGATGAAAATATGCTTGGTAACGAATACTATACATTGACCGACGAGGACGGTAACGAAAGTGAGTTTGAGCTTATCGGTCGTTGTGAGCTTAAAGGGTGCGAGTATTTGGCACTCATTCCTGCGGAGACAGATGGAAAAGAAACGGTTGAATTCAGCGAATACGTAATTTTAAAAGCGGTTAAAGAAGACGGAGAAGATGTTTTTGTCACCATTGATGATGACGACGAGTTCGATATGGTCGCCGACTATTTTGACGATGCTTTTTCACAGGAAATCGATTACGATGGAGAAGATGACGAATAATTTTTAAGTATCACTCCTGCTTAGTGCGTGATAATCGTGTATAAAACCCACAAAACAGAAAAGGAGCTCGAAATAAATTCCGAGGTGGTTTGCAGACCTCCCTTTCTCCTTCGCGATTGACTTGTCTCGGTTGGAAAAAGGACGTTGGGAGCAGTAAAGTCAAGGATAGAGCACCGCCCTTGCATATGCAGGGTTTCAAATCGCGGTTACACGGCTCGGCGGGAATACATACAAGAGAGCTCCTTCGTTTTTACGAAGGAGTTTGTTTTTTTTGAAAAATAATTTTTCGGAGGTATAATAAAAATGGGAATTATCAGAGCTACACTTAATGCCATAGGCGGTGGATTCGGAGATCAATGGGAAGAGGTTATTGAAGCGGATTCGATGAGCGATACCTCGGTTTTTGTAAAGGGAGTTAAGGTCCGCGCAAACGATAAGAGAAACACAAATAAAAAGGGAACTGCCGACGTTATTTCAAACGGTTCTATTATACACGTTTATCCAAATCAGTTTATGATACTCGTCGACGGCGGTAAAATTGTAGACTATACAGCCGAAGAGGGATACTTTAAGGTTGACAACAGCAGCGCGCCCTCGCTTTTTAACGGTCAGTTCGGAGATTCTATTGCCGATGCATTCAGACGTATTAAGTATTCGGGAGTTCCGTCCTATTCGCAAAAGGTTTTTTATATTAATCTTCAAGAGATAAAGGGAATTAAATTCGGAACAAGAGCGCCTGTTAATTATTTCGATAATTTTTATAATTCCGAGCTGTTTTTGAGAGCTCACGGTACATATTCAATAAAGATTACCGATCCCATCAAATTTTATGCCGAAGCAATACCGAAAAACAAGGATTACGTTGATATAAATGATATTAACGAGCAATATCTTTCGGAATTTTTAGAGGCGTTTCAGGCGGCAATCAATCAGATGTCGGTTGACAACATCAGAATTTCTCAGGTCGCAAGTAAATCCCGCGAGCTTTCGAAATATATGGCTAACGAGCTTGACGAGGATTGGAAGCGTATGCGCGGATTTGAGGTTCAATCGGTAGGAATTGCAAGCGTTTCTTATGATGACGAGTCCAAGAAGCTCATAAATATGAGAAATCAAGGAGCAATGCTTGGCGACGCTGCTGTACGCGAAGGATACGTTCAGGGCTCTATCGCGCGCGGTATGGAAGCGGCAGGCAGCAATGCAAACGGAAGCGCGGCGGCGTTTATGGGTATGGGTATCGGAATGAATACCGCGGGCAATTTTATGGGCGCGGCATCACAGTCAAATCAAGCGCAAATGCAGCAGCAGGCAGAGGCAAAGAGAGCCGAAGCCGAAAGAGCTGCCGCCGAGGGCGCTTGGGTGTGTGCGTGCGGTTCTAAAAACAGCGGCAATTTCTGTGCTAATTGCGGAAAGCAAAAGCCGATTTCAATCGTTGCTTGGAAATGCGAGTGCGGGGCTGAAAACTCGGGAAAATTCTGCTCCGAATGTGGAAAACCGAAGCCGCAAGCCGTTGAGAATAAGGATTGGTTCTGCACACAGTGCGGAAAGAAAAATTCGGGAAAATTCTGCGCGGAGTGCGGTACGAAACGCCCCGAATAAATCGATATTGCAAACTGATCGGAGGATTTCAATATGAATAATGCTACCGTAGTATATCAATGTCCGAATTGCGGTGCAGGTCTTATGTTCGATCCGGAAAAACAGAAGTTTTGTTGCGATTTTTGCATATCGGAGTTTACCGAAGCCGAGCTGATTGAGGACGGCGCCGAGGACAGAGCCCGCGCCGAAGAAGAAGCCGACAAGGATTTTTGTGAGCAGATGAATGAATACCTCTGCCCGAACTGCGGTGCGGCGGTCGTTGCGGATGAAAGCACTGCGGCGGATTTTTGCTATTTTTGTCACAACCCTATCGTACTTTCGGGCAAGCTCTCGGGGCAAATGAAGCCGCATAAGATCATTCCCTTTAAGTACAATAAAGAAATGGCAGAAAACGAGTTTATCAATTTTGCCAAAAAGAAATGGTTTGTTCCGCGCAGATTTTTTGCAAAGGATCAAGCCGATAAAATTTCGGGAATTTATTTTCCTTTTTGGGTAACGGATGCGGATACACGCGGCTTATATAACGCCACAGCAACCAAAATAAGAGTGTGGCGAGTGGGAAACGTTCAATATACCGAAACTTCAAAATATAAAATTCAACGCTCGGGCGACATACACTTTGAGGATATTGTTACATCGGCGCTCTCCGAAGCCGATAAAACCATGCTCGAGGCGATACTTCCTTTTCCCTCGGATTCTCTTATAGATTTTTCGATGCCCTATCTTTCCGGATTTGTGGCTAAAAAAAGAGATATAGACAGAGAATCGCTTTCGGGCGAGATCAAGCACAGAATGAAGAATTACGCAAACGAAATTTTCAGAGGTACAGTACAAAACGGATACAATTCGGTTGTTACAAATTCATGTAACGTCGATATATTGTCAAGTCATTGGGAATATACACTGATGCCTATCTGGGTGCTTACCTATAAGGGAAAGAAAAATAAGGTATATACATACGCTATGAATGGCTATACAGGTAAAATATACGGAGAAATACCTATCGATTGGAAGCGGCTGTTCGCATTTTTCGGCGGTATCGCTTGCGGCGCGGCTGCATTGCTTTCCATGTTGGGAGGTGTTCTGTTTTGCTGAAAACAAAAGGTGTTTTATCGCTTTTGTTGGCTTTATTGCTTTCGATACCGATATTTATATTCGGTATCTCGGCATCCGGCGCCGATACTGCCTTTTCGGAACAGCGCATATACGACATGGCAGGGCTTTTTAATGCCGATGAAATTGCAAAAATCAATTCGCTTTGCTTGAGTAAAACCGAAAAATCGGGTGCGGGATATTTTGTCGCTACTACCGACGGTTACTATAACGGTGAACATTTCCTTTATGATTTCGGATATAGCAGCAACGATGATATCATACTGCTTGTTATCACTAAAGAGGGTTCGACCGTATATTACGATATGTATACATACGGCAATGCTTGGGATAAAATCAGTGATAATGAGGTTGATGCTATTCTCGATTCGGATGATGTTTACGACAATTTAAAGGGTTGGAATCTTGAAGAGGGAACGCTTGCGTTTATAAATTATTCCGAACGCGCCTACAGCGGTTGGTTCGGATTTGGCAGAGTCGTTATCTGGTCTTTAATAATTGCACTTGTTATAGCGGCTATCTGCGCGGGCTCGGTCGTCGCGCAGTATAAAATGAAGACACGACCTACGAATTATCCCTTGGAGCATTATACAAAGCTTTCTCTTAAAGAAAGCGACGATATATTTATCGGAAAGAACGTGACAAGAGTGGTTATTTCCTCATCCTCCGGCGGTAGTCGCGGAGGTGGGGGCGGTGGACGCGGAGGTGGCGGAGGTCATCGCGGCGGCAGATAATATAAAAACAAATCAAACCCCGCAGAATCGTTCTGCGGGGTTTGATCTGTATATTTCGTCAATCAAAAATTATTTTGAAACAACAATATACATAACAATGACGAGTATTGTGAAAATAACCGATACAACCGTTGTTGCCTTGGACAAAATTTTATCCCAAGCGCTTGCTTTGGATTTTCCGAAAAATGTTTCGGCACCGCCTGCGATAGCACCGGAAAGCTTTTTATCTTTACCGGATTGCATAAGAACAGCGATTATAAGGAAAACAGACATTATCATCAATATAATGCCGATTACAAGCTCCAATGTTTCCATTTTAACCCTCCGTAATAAATATATCCATTCCTTTAGTGAAAAAAGAAATTTAAATTCTATAATATATTACCATAAATAAAAGGAAAAATCAATACAAAAACCAAAAAAATTTTTATAAGTGTTTTTTTGTCTGCACAATATTTTAAAATCTATTGACAAAGTGCTTTTATAGTATATAATTTGTAGTAGGATCATTATACCTGCGTGAGGTGAAAACATGCCAAGCTCCACAAAATTATTGCGTAAAAATATGACCGAAGGTAAAATATTTTCGCCAATGCTTATATTTACACTTTCGGTTATGGCAACCGCTTTATTACAAAAATTATACAGCACTGCCGATATTATTGTAGTAGGGCAATTTTTGGGCGGCGACGCCGTAGCGAGTATAGGCGCGACCTCGAGTATCGAAGGGCTTACGATAGGGCTCTTCTTCGGTCTTTCGATGGGCGCGGCTGTTTCTGTTTCGCATAAGTACGGCGCGCGGGATTATGAAGAGGTCGGAGAATATATAAATACGATTTTTACGCTCGCCACAGTTCTTGGAATCGTAACGGGAATATTCGGATTTTGTACCGCGCGTACATTTCTCGAATTGATGAAGACTCCCGATGACATTATCGATGCATCGACTCTGTATTTGAAAATAGTATATATAGGTATTCCGGGGTCTTTTATAAATAACTACGCAGCGGCTACAATGCGCGCTATGGGAGATTCCAAGCATCCCTTTATATTCTTTTCGATTTCCGGACTTCTTAATTTTGTTCTTAATATTATAAGCGTTGCTATTTTCAAAATGGGCGTTGATGGTGTGGCGATAGCCACCGTGATCTCGGTTTATTTTTCGACGTTCTTGATATTCAGATATTTTTTAAAGCTTAAAGCGCCCTTGAATTTTGATTTTAAAAAGATGAATTTAAATAAAAAACGCGTTATGCAGATATTGCGTTACGGCGTGCCGAGCGCCATTCAATCAATGATGTTTTCGCTTTCAAATGTTTTGATACAATCATCTATAAACTCGTTCGGCACGGTTGCCATTTCGGCAAACGCCGCGGCATCTAATATTGAAGGGTTTTTGAATCTTGCTTGCAATTCCTCGCATCAGGCGGCATTGACCTACGTCGGTCAAAATATCGGAGCTAAAAAATATGATCGAATCAAAAAAATCGTTGCGTACAACCTGATTATCGTAACAGTAACGGGTATGCTGTTTTCGTATATGTCGATCTTTTTCGGAAGACCGCTGTTGGCGTTGTTTCTGCCCGGGGACTACGAAGCTATTGAAGCGGGTATGATTCGTATAATTATAAACGGTATTCCGTACTTTATATTCGGTCTTATGGACACTATGGGCGGAATTATGAGAGGACTTGGAAGGTCGGTTTTCCCAACGGTAGTGGCGTTTATAGGTATTTGCGTTTTCAGAGTGGTTTGGATATATACGGTCTTTGCCGCATATCCGACGCTCGAGGTCTTGTATTATTCCTATCCCATATCCTGGGCAATGACCTTTATCGCGCATTTTATAAGCTTTGTTTTTGTATTTCGCGGCATGTTAAAAAGACAGGAAAAGCAATTGAAGTTATCAATCGATACATAAGGAGTATTTATGACAAACAAAGAGAGATTTATAAAAATATTTGAAGAAACCATAAAAAGAGAGGGCGCAGATAAGCTGCTTGCATATTTGTGCTCGGATTCCTGCGATTTTTTCACCGCCCCCGCAAGCACTCGCTATCACGGCGCTTATCCTGGCGGCTTGCTTGAACATTCTTTGAATGTATACGATTGCCTTTGCGACTATCTTGCACGTCCGCGTGTTATTGAAAAATATGGGCTTTCCTTTTCAAACGAAACTATTGCCATCGCGGCGCTGTTCCATGATTTTTGCAAGATCAATTTCTATGTTGAGGGAACGAGAAACGTTAAGGAAAACGGAGTTTGGAAAACCGTTCCTACGTATAATATAGATGACCGTTTGCCGTACGGTCACGGTGAAAAGTCGGTTTACATAGTTTCGGGATATATGCGTCTTACAAGAGATGAGGCGTTTGCAATACGTTATCATATGGGCTTTTCGGGACTTGAGGATAAAAATACCGTCGGCTCCGTTATGGAACAGTTTCCGCTTGCCTTTGCGCTTTCGGTTGCGGATATGGAAGCGGCATTTTTAATCGAAAAATAATATATTATCTATATTTCAATGCAAGAAACGCTTTAAAAACGTATATAATAGTATTACGTTTCAAAATAAGCGTTTCGGAGGATGGGCAAATGCTTTTTGGCGTTTGCCCTTTGTTTTTTTATGACGGGAATAAATTGGCAAAGATATGCTTGTGTAATATTTTGCGTGATTGCGGCCGTCGCAGCTTTCTATTTCTTTATAAAATATGTCCTTGTGATACTTTTACCGTTTTTAATAGGATGGGGAGTTTCTTTACTTATAAGACCCTTGGCAAAAAAGCTTTCCGCAAAAACTTCCGCAAGCGAGAAGTTTTGGTCTGTATTTATTATGTTGGTATTGGTTTTAATTACGGCTTTGGGGATTTTACTGCTTGTGGATCGATTTATTGACGAACTTAAAAATTTCTTTTCGGGTATCTCGGACAATCCTGAGATAGTCGGGGTATATATGGAGAATATATCGGACTATATACAAAAGTTCAGAGAAAAGCTGCCGTTTTCCGAATTTTTCGGTCAAAACGAGAATTTACAGCTTGTTCGGGAAAGGTTATCGGAAATGCTTGAATCAAGTGTAAAAGAGCTGGCTTTAAGCATTACGTCGACAATTTCCGAATATGCGGGCGCTTTTGTAAAGGCGTTGCCTGCGGTATTTATTTTTTTATTCGTTTCGCTGATCTCCTGTTTCTATTTTTGTATGGATCTTGATTTTGTTCAGACCGCGCTGAAAAATTTGTTTCCAAGCAGCTTTACGGAAAAGCTCCGCTCTTTTAAAGAGCGCGCATTTGATGCGGCGAAAAAATATTTCAGAGCATATTTGATTATTTTTTTGCTTACGTTTTGTGAGCTTTTCGTAGGATTTTGCGTTTTACGGATAGAATATGCGCTTTTGCTTGCGTTTTTGATTGCCTTGCTTGATATTCTTCCGGTTTTCGGAGCAGGCACTGCGCTGATACCGTGGGGGATAATATCGCTTATTATGGGAGAGTATTACGTCGGCTTCGGATTGCTTATCTTATATTTACTGATAACTCTCGTTCGTCAGGTCGCGGAACCGAAAATTATAGGAGAAAGTCTTGGTTTGCACCCGCTTTTGACATTATTCGCGATCTATATAGGTTTTAAGCTTTTCGGAATAATGGGTATGCTTATCGGACCGTTTGTTTTGATTATGGCAAAAGCACTTTTAAGCTCAAAAAAAGCCAACGGTTCCGTTGGCTTTTGAATTTATTCGAAAAGTGAGGTCGATAGATATCTATCTCCGTTGTCAGGCAGTAATACGACGATATTTTTCTCAAAATTCTTTGGATCTGCCGCTACCGAGCATGCGGCGAAAAGTACCGCTCCCGAGGACATGCCGACGAGTAATCCTTCGCTGTGAGCAAAATCGCGCGCGGTGGAATACGCATCATTTTCGCTAACCGCGATTACATTATCATATATATCGGTGTTTAAAACGCGCGGTATGAAATTTGCTCCGATGCCCTGAATACCGTGAGCTCCCGAATATCCCTTGGAAAGCAACGGAGAGTCGGAGGGCTCGACTGCTATTATTTCAATAGAGCTGTTTTTTTCTTTCAGATATTCGCCAATACCGCTTATCGTTCCGCCGGTGCCGACCGATGCTATAAAAATATCGATTTTCCCGTCGGTGTCGTCCCAAATCTCTGCGGCAGTAGTTAGTTTGTGCGCTTCGGGGTTTGCTCGGTTTTCAAATTGAGAGGGGATAAAGCTGTTTTCTGTAGACGCGGCAATCTCCTCTGCTTTTGCGATAGCGCCCTTCATACCCTCGGCTGCGCTTGTGAGTACTATTTTGGCTCCGTATGCCTTCAATAATTTTATTCGTTCGGCGCTCATGCTTTCGGGCATGGTGAGTATTACGTCATATCCCTTCGACGCGCCTATCGATGCCAAACCTATTCCCGTATTGCCGCTTGTCGGCTCGATTATAACAGAACCGCTTTTTAACAATCCGCTTTTTTCGGCGGCATCTATCATATTTTTTGCGACTCGGTCCTTTGAGCTTCCCGCAGGATTGAAATATTCCAGCTTGCAAAAGAGATTGGCTCTAAGATTTTTTATTTCTGAAAATCTTTGCGGCATAAGAAGCGGGGTGCGTCCCACAAGCTCGGAAACGTTTTTGTATATTTTCATAAAGAAATCCTTTCTCTCGTATAAGTAGGTGAAAGAAAAGGATGCACACATAATAAAATGCGAGCATCCTTGCTTTCGCAATTATAAACGCATGGGTTAAGTGCGTTAGCCAATTGCGTTGAGTTTCTTTGTAAACTGGCTTTTTTTGTGAGCAGCGTTGTTCTTATGAATTATTCCGCGAGCTACTGCCTGGTCAAGCTTCTTAACAGTTGCCTTGTATGTTTCCTGAGCGAGAGCTACATCGCCTGCTGCGAGAGCGGCCTCATACTTTTTAATGTCTGTTTTGAGCTGTGTGCGGAAAATTTTGTTTCTAAGAGTTTTAACTTTGATAATCTTAACGCGCTTTTTTGCAGATTTGATATTAGGCAAATCATTCACCTCCCCTAAAATTTTAAAATTCAGTCTAAACGGTTGCACCTGAGAGGGTGTGCTACCGTATTCGTCCATACAGCTATATATATTATCACACAAAATCAAAAAATGCAATAGTTTTTTGAAAAAATATTAAAAATAAATCGATTGTTTTTCAAAATTAAAATATTTATCGAAAAAATGTATTGACAAGCATTGACTTTTATGCTAAAATTATACACTGCATTATAATGCTAAATTTGCCCAAATGATATTAACTCGGTTGTTTTGTACAGTTGATATTAAGCGAATTTATATAATGTGACTAATTCGAGAATACCGTTTACCATTTTCCTATGCGTCACGAGTGCGCGATTTATAATTTTGAATGGAGTGATTATTTTAATGGTCAATGTAAGCAATCTTGTAAAAGAGCAGCGACTTGGCAAAAATGTCAGAATGAGCTTTTCAAAAGTTGATTCGGCTATCGATTTACCAAATCTTGTGGAGATTCAAACAAAGTCATTTAAATGGTTTTTGGAGGAAGGACTTGCAGAGGTTCTGAGGGATGTTTCTCCTATATCCGATTATTCGGGTAAATTGCTTATTGAATTCGTTTCTTATTCCATCGATGAAAAAACAAGATACACTGTTGAGGAGTGCAAGGAAAGAGATGCAAACTACGCCGCACCCTTAAAGGTTAACGTTCGCCTGACGAACAAAGAAACCGGCGAAGTAAAGCAGTCGGATATCTTTATGGGAGAGTTCCCGATTATGACAGACACAGGTACGTTTGTTATAAACGGCGCAGAACGTGTTATCGTTTCGCAAATTGTACGCTCGCCCGGTATGTATTATGCATCTGATATCGATAAGTCCGGTAAAAAAACCTTTACATCAACGGTTATTCCTTATCGCGGTGCATGGCTCGAATACGAAATCGATGCAAACGGTATTGCATATGTAAGAATAGATAAAAACCGCAAGGTTCCGATGACAATGCTCATCAGAGCTCTCGGTGTTGTTCAGGTCGAAAAGGAATCTCAGAACAGAAGCGCCGAGTATAAGTCATACTTGGAAACCAAGGAAGACGTATATGAGCTTTTCGGAGAGGATCCGCGACTTGTTGCTACATTTGAAAAGGACGAGTGCGAAGCTCTCGCTATGCAAAACGGCACAAGTGCCGGAATTGAGGCGTTAAAGGAAATCTATAAAAAGCTTCGTCCGGGCGAACCACCGGCAGTTGATGCCGCATATTCGCTTATCAATAATTATTTCTTTGATCCTAAGAGATATGATATCGCTCCCGTCGGAAGATATAAATATGATAAGAAAATGGATATACGTGACCGTATTGCAGGTCATAAGCTTGCCGAGGATGTTGTTAATACAATAACCGGAGAGCTTCTTTTTGAGGCGGGAACAATTCTCACCGATAAGACTGCTGACGATATTGAGCGTGCCGGAATCAACAAGGTTTCGCTCGAGCTCGATAACGGTACGGTTATAAAGGTATTTTCAAATAATACTATTGAGCCGGAATGTATTCTCGGCTTTGACCTTAAGGATTGCGGAATTAACGAGAAGGTAAGAATCGACGCGCTCAACGACATTCTTAAGGAGTGCGAGGGTGATTTGGATGCCGTTAAGAATATGGTTAAGAACCGTATGGCACAGCTTTGCCCCAAGCACATTACAAAGGACGATATTTTCGCATCCATCAACTATCTTTTGAACTTTGCTTATGATATAGGCAGAGCAGATGATATCGACCACCTCGGAAACCGTCGTATTCGTTCGGTTGGCGAACAGCTTCAGAATCAGCTTCGTATCGGTTTTTCGAGAATGGACAAAATAATAAAAGAAAGAATGACCACTCAGGATAACGAAAGTCTTACTCCTCAGGCGCTTATCAATATTCGCCCGATAGTAACGGTTATCAGAGAGTTTTTCGGTTCTTCTCAGCTCTCTCAGTTTATGGATCAGGCTAACCCGTTGTCAGAGCTTACACATAAACGCCGTCTGTCTGCGCTCGGACCGGGTGGATTGTCAAGAGACAGAGCTTCCTTTGACGTTCGTGACGTACATTATACACACTACGGAAGAATGTGTCCGATAGAAACTCCGGAAGGTCCTAACATCGGTCTTATTTCCTATTTGGCTACTTATGCTCGCATCAGCGATTACGGCTTTATTGAAGCTCCCTACAAGAAGGTTGATAAAGCTACGGGAAGAGTTACCGACGAGGTCGTTTATATGACCGCCGACGAGGAGGATCAATATATCGTTGCTCAGGCGAATGAGCCGCTTGACAAAGACGGATATTTTGTAAACAAGCGCGTTACAGTGCGTGACAAGGCCGAAATTCTTGAGGTTGACGTTACCGATGTCGACTTTATGGACGTTTCGCCGAAAATGGTCGTTTCGGTCGCAACGGCAATGATCCCGTTCCTTGAAAATGACGATAACTCGCGTGCGCTTATGGGTTCGAACATGCAGAAGCAAGCAGTTCCGCTTATGGTTACCGACTCTCCTATCGTCGGTACAGGTATGGAATATAAGGCAGCGATCGATTCGGGTGTCGTTGTAGTCGCTAAAAATTCCGGAGTTGCCGAGCACGTTGAGTCCAACAAGATCATTATTACTCGCGATAACGGTCAGAAGGATATTTATAATCTTATAAAGTTCAAGCGTACAAACCAGGGTACTTGTTTCAATCAGCGTCCTATTATTACTCAGGGCGAGTATATTGAGGCAGGTCAGGTTATTGCCGACGGTCCCGCTACTTCTTTGGGCGAGGTCGCATTAGGTAAAAACGCTCTCATCGGATTTATGACTTGGGAGGGTTACAACTACGAGGACGCTGTCCTGCTTAATGAAAAGCTTGTACGTGACGATGTTTATACATCCTTGCATATAGAAGAATATACACATGAAGCAAGAGATACAAAGCTTGGTCCGGAAGAAATAACACGCGAGATCCCCAACGTCGGCGAAGATGCTCTTAAGGATCTTAATGCAGACGGTATCGTTAAGAAGGGAACAGAGGTTCGCGCGGGTGATATTCTCGTCGGAAAAATTACTCCCAAGGGAGAAACAGAGCTTACGGCAGAGGAAAGATTGCTTCGTGCTATTTTCGGAGAAAAGGCAAGAGAGGTAAGAGATACCTCTTTGCGCGTTCCTCACGGAGAATCGGGTATAGTCGTTGACGTTAAGGTGTTCTCACACGACCAGGGCGACGATCTTCCTACCGGAGTGAACAAGCAGGTTCGCGTATATATTGCACAAAAGAGAAAGATCTCTGTCGGAGATAAAATGGCAGGCCGTCACGGTAATAAGGGTGTTGTATCGAGAATACTTCCGCCCGAAGATATGCCTTTTTTGCCCGACGGAACTCCGCTTGATATCGTGCTTAATCCTTTGGGCGTTCCTTCGCGTATGAATATAGGTCAGGTGCTCGAGGTGCATCTCGGTATTGCCGCACGTAAGCTCGGTTGGAAGATAATGACTCCCGTGTTCGACGGCGCAAACGAAAAGGATATTCTTGAGTGTCTTAAAAACGCAGGCGTTTACCGCGATGTTTTCCCGTGTGAAAATATCGACGGCAAAGAGCTCATGATCGTTGATAAGGATGCCGAAACCGGCGAAATTAAAGTCAGCGAGCTTGACGAGGACAGCAAAAACAATCCCGAAGTGCTTGCCGAGCTTATCGCCGAAAAGAAATTGAAGGTGGTTGACGGTAAGACCGTGCTTTATGACGGACGTACCGGTGAGCCCTTTGACAATCCCGTTACCGTAGGTATTATGTATTACCTTAAATTGCATCACCTTGTTGATGATAAAATTCACGCGCGCTCCAACGGCCCGTACTCTCTCGTTACTCAGCAGCCGCTCGGCGGTAAAGCCCAGTTCGGCGGTCAGCGTTTCGGAGAAATGGAGGTTTGGGCACTCGAGGCATACGGCGCTGCTTATACGCTTCAGGAAATTCTTACGGTTAAATCCGACGATATTACCGGACGCCGTAAGGCATACGAAGCAATCATCAAGGGACAGAACATTCCTACACCGGGTGTTCCCGAATCCTTCAAGGTGCTTGTGAAAGAATTGCAGTCGTTGGCGCTCGATATTCGTGTGCTTGACAGCAACGGTGAAGAAATTCAGCTTTCGAGCTTGTGCAATGACGATGATACGACACCGTATTCGAACAAAGCCGATGCCGCTGCTATTGAAGAAGCGGTAGGACAGAAGGTTGAAACAGATGATATCGGCGATTCTTTCTTGATTGAAAACGTCGATGACGAAGAAGACGATGATGATGACCTTTTCAACGCATCGTTTGATGACGAGGATTCTGATGAAGATTTCCTTGATGATGATAATATTTAATTATAGTGAGGAGAACAGTTGTGGAGTATAATGAATTTGATTCAATAAAAATAGGCCTGGCGTCTCCCGAAATGATAAGAGAGTGGTCTTATGGAGAGGTTACAAAGCCCGAAACCATAAACTATCGCACACTTAAAGCGGAAATCGGCGGTTTATTCTGCGAACGGATTTTCGGTCCGACGAAGGACGGTGCCTGCTTGTGCGGAAAATATAAGAATGCACATGTTACCAATCGCGACGGAAAACCTCACAAATGCGAAAAGTGCGGTGTTGAAATCACAACTAAAAAGGTTCGCCGCGAACGCATGGGACATATAGAATTGGCAGCTCCCGTTTCGCATATTTGGTATTTTAAAGCTATTCCTTCGCGTATGTCGCTTATTCTTGACATATCACCGAAGCAGCTCGAGAACGTGCTCTATTTTGCAGAAAGCGTAGTTCTTGATCCCGGCACGACACCTCTCGCTAAGGGTATGGTGCTCAGTGAAAAGCAATATTCCGAGTATATCGAGCTTTATGAAAATGAGTTCAGAGTCGGAATGGGCGCAGAGGCAATTAAAGAGCTTCTTCAAGGCATAGATATTGAGGAGCTTTGCGCTAAGCTTAAGGAAGAGCTTGAAAAATCTACGGGTCAGAAAAAGATACGTGTTATAAAACGTCTTGAGGTTGCCGAGGCATTCAGAAAATCCGGCAATAAGCTTGATTGGATGATACTCGACGTTATTCCGGTCATTCCTCCGGATATTCGACCGATGGTACAGCTCGACGGCGGACGCTTTGCTTCCTCCGACCTCAATGAGCTTTATCGCAGAGTTATAAGCCGTAATAACCGTCTTAAAAAGCTTATGGAGATACGCACACCGGATATAGTTATTCGAAATGAAAAGCGTATGCTTCAAGAGGCAGTTGACGCCTTGATAGATAACGGACGCAGAGGAAAGCCGGTTACAGGACCTTCCAACAGACCGTTGAAATCGCTTTCCGAGATGCTCAGAGGTAAGCAGGGACGTTTCCGTCAGAACCTGCTCGGAAAACGTGTTGACTATTCGGGACGTTCGGTTATCGTTGTCGGACCTAATCTCAAGATATATCAATGCGGCCTGCCGAGAGAAATGGCTCTCGAGCTTTTCAAGCCCTTTATTGTAAAGCGTCTTGTTGAAATGCAAAAGGCAACAAACGTAAAAGACGCACAGAAAAAGATTGATAAGGCGTATATATATCCCGAAGTTTGGGATGCGCTTGAAAATGTTATAAAGGAGCATCCGGTGCTTTTGAACCGCGCTCCGACATTGCACCGTCTTTCTATTCAGGCGTTTGAGCCGGTTTTGGTTGACGGACGTGCGATTAAGCTTCACCCGTTGGTATGTACAGCATTTAATGCAGACTTTGACGGTGACCAGATGCCTGTACACGTTCCGCTTTCCGCAGAAGCTCAGGCAGAAGCGCGCTTCTTGATGCTTTCCGCAAATAACCTTTTGAAGCCGGTGGACGGTTGTGCTGTTGCCGTACCTTCACAGGATATGGTGCTCGGTTCTTACTATCTCACTATGGAAAAGCAGGGTGAGCCGGGAGAGGGAAGATGCTTCAGAGATCTCAACGAAGCTATTATGGCTTATGAAAATCACCAGCTGGGGCTTCATGCAAAGATCAGAATAAGAATTAAGAAGGTTATCGACGGCGTAGAAAAGTCAGCCGTTATAGAAACAACCCTTGGACGTATGATTTTTAACGATCCGATTCCTCAGGATCTCGGATTTGTTGACAGAAGTATTCCGGGAAACGAATTTTTACTTGAGATTGATTTCGTTACCAAGAAAAAAGACCTCGGTAAGATCATAGACAGATGCATTAAAAAGCACGGCTCAACGGTTTGCGCCAATATGCTTGACGAAATCAAGGCGCTCGGATATAAATATTCGACTCAGGCGTCCTTCTCGATTTCGGTTTATGATATGACGATTCCGAAGGAAAAATCAACGCTTATTGCTCAAGCGCAGAAAAACGTTGATAAAATTGCAGGATTCTATAAGAGCGGTTTGCTTTCGGAAAATGAGCGTTATGCAAATGTAATTAAAATCTGGGAAGATACCACAAAGCAGGTTGTCGATGCGCTTCAGGATAGCTTCGACGCTTACAACCCGATAAAGATAATGAGTGACTCCGGAGCCCGTGGTTCTATCGCTCAGATGCGTCAGCTTGCCGGTATGCGCGGACTTATGTTTGCTACGAACGGTAAAACTATCGAGCTTCCCATTAAGTCCAACTTCCGTGAAGGTCTTAATATATTGGAGTATTTCATGGGAGCGCGCGGATCTCGTAAATCGCTTTCGGATACAGCGCTTCGTACAGCAGACTCGGGTTACCTTACCCGTCGTCTTGTTGACGTTTCTCAGGACGTTATCATCAGAGAAGAAAAGTGCGATACTACAAAGGGCGAATGGGTCAGCGAAATTATCGACGAAAAAGACAAAAACGTACTTGAGCCGCTTGCAGACAGAATTCTCGGACGTTATACGATAGGTCCTGTTGTACATCCCGAAACAGGCGAGATTCTCGTTGAGGATGATACAATGATTTCCGATGACGATGCTAAGAAGATTATTGCGGCGGGAATCGATAAGGTCTATATCAGAACAGCGCTTCAATGTCATTCGAAGCACGGTATATGTGCACATTGTTACGGTGCTGACCTTGCATCGGGCAAGCAGGTTAACGTCGGTGAAGCGGTCGGTATCATTGCCGCGCAGTCAATCGGTGAGCCGGGTACACAGCTTACGATGAGAACCTTCCACTCGGGCGGTGTTGCAGGTTCCGATATTACTCAGGGTCTTCCCAGAGTTGAAGAACTGTTTGAGGCAAGACAGCCGAAGAAGGTTGCTATTATGACCGAGCATTCTGGAATCGCTCATATCGTTCCGGGCGAAACCTCGAGTGTAAGTGACATTATGATAACCTCCGAGGAAACAGGAGAAACCATCAAATATGCAGTGCCGTACGGTATCCGTATTTCCATAAATGACGGTCAGCACGTTGTAAAGGGTCAGGCGCTTACCGAAGGTAATAAGAGCCCTGCCGACATTATGAGAATCCTTGGTATTGACGCGGTTTACGAATATTTGATCAAGGAAATTCAGAGAGTTTACCGCTCGCAGTCGGTTAACGTAAACGATAAGCACATTGAAATTATCGCTCGTCAGATGACAAGAAAGATCTTTGTCGAGGATTCCGGAAGCACTGAGTTGTTGCTTAACGCAATGGTTGATGTCGGAGATTTCGAAGCCGAGAATAAAGCTATTGAGCAGAGAATTCAAGCGGGCGAAAGCAATCTTGTGCTTGCGCAAGGATCTCCTGTGCTGCTTGGTATTACCAAGGCATCGCTTATGACAGAATCCTTCCTTTCCGCAGCGTCCTTCCAGGAAACCACGAAGGTCCTTACCGAGGCGGCAGTCAAGGGTAAGGTTGACCACCTGCTCGGACTTAAGGAAAACGTCATTATCGGTAAGCTTATTCCTGCCGGAACAGGTATGGCTTGTTACAGAGATGTCGAGATAGTTTCGAACAAGGAAGAGGATAACAAATACGTGCAAACAATGTAAGTTGTTTGGTTATAACAAAAGTTTGCAAAGATTTTCATTTAACTTTTTACGATTTGTGTAAAACGTAGAAAAAAAGATGTATAAATAATGCATCTTGACAAAATTATAGTAAAATGCTATAATATGATGAATTGTCTTGTAGCAGACAAAAAAATTGTTACAAACGTTTATCGGTTTGTTGTATATTTATTGAAATATGTCAGAATATTTGATTTTTATATTACCTCCGATGTACGTCTGTTATATAAACATTAAAATATTAAAGAAGGAGGAAGAAAATGCCAACCTTTAATCAGCTTGTCAGACAAGGTCGCAGCGATAAGATTTATAAATCCAAAGCTCCGGTTCTCCAGAGTGGATTCAATACTCTTAAAAATTCGTCAATCGACCAAAGCTCTCCGCAAAAAAGAGGAGTTTGCACAAAGGTTTCTACGGTAAGCCCGAAGAAGCCGAACTCTGCTCTTCGTAAAATTGCCAGAGTAAGACTTACCAACGGTTTTGAAGCGACAACCTACATTCCCGGTATCGGCCACAATCTTCAGGAACACTCTGTTGTTCTTATCAGAGGCGGAAGAGTACGTGACCTGCCCGGTGTACGTTATCACATCATCCGTGGTACTCTTGATGCACAAGGCGTTGCAAACCGTAAACAGAGCCGTTCTAAATACGGCGCTAAAGCTCCGAAGAAATAATACGGAGCGTCAATTAAAGGTATAAAGCAAACAGCTCGTCTGATATGTTATTGTAAATTTTAATGTTTATTTGATAACTTTGACGCGCGCATACAGAAGAATTGCTTTTGAGTACCTGTGAATTCATAATATTAATGAAGGAGGGAAGTACAGTGCCGAGAAGAGGACGTATATCCAAAAGAGATGTATTGCCGGATCCGTTGTATAATTCCAAGCTTGTAACAAAGCTTATCAATAATATAATGTATGACGGCAAAAAGGGTGTTGCCCAGAAAATAGTATATGATGCATTCGAAATCATAGAAAAGAACCAGGGACAAAACCCGTTGGAGCTTTTCCAAGAAGCTCTTGAAAATGTTATGCCGGTTCTTGAGGTTAAAGCCCGCCGTGTAGGTGGTTCAACGTATCAAGTGCCGATGGAAGTTAGAGCAGAAAGACGCCAGACACTTGGTCTCAGATGGCTTGTTAATTATTCAAGAAGCCGTGGCGAACGTACAATGGCAGACCGTCTTGCAGCAGAAATTACTGATGCAAAGAACAGCGCCGGCGGAGCGTTTAAGAAGAAAGAAGAGACACACAGAATGGCAGAAGCAAACAAAGCGTTTGCACATTACAGATATTGATTTAAAGGAGACCTGATTAATGCCAAGGGAATATCCGTTGGACCGTATTCGCAATATCGGTATCATGGCACACATTGATGCCGGAAAGACAACTACGACCGAAAGAATTTTGTTTTACACAGGCAAAACTCATAAGCTCGGTGAAACACACGAGGGTTCTGCCACTATGGACTGGATGGAGCAAGAGCAGGAAAGAGGTATTACGATAACCTCGGCTGCTACAACTTGCTTTTGGAAAGACAATCGTATTAATATAATTGATACTCCCGGACACGTTGACTTCACAGTAGAAGTTGAGCGTTCGTTGAGAGTTCTTGATGGCTCTGTAACCGTCTTTTGTGCAAAAGGCGGAGTTGAACCGCAATCCGAAACTGTATGGAGACAAGCGAACAAGTATAGAGTTCCGAGAATGGCTTATGTAAATAAGATGGACATTACCGGAGCAAATTTCTATCGCGTTGTTGATATGATAAGGGATAGATTGCATGCGGTTCCTGTTCCGATTCAGCTTCCTATTGGTCAAGAAGATACCTTTAGAGGTATCATAGACCTCATAAATATGGAAGCGGATATATATTACGATGAGCTTGGTAAGGATATGAGGGTTGAACCTATCCCGGAAGATATGCTTGATAAAGCTAACGAATATAGACAGGCGATGATAGAGGCAATTGCTGAAAATGATGATGCCTTGCTTGAAAAATTCCTTGCAGATGAAGAAATTTCCAAGGACGAAATCAAACAAGCACTCCGTAAAGCAACTATTGACAACACTGTTGTTCCTGTAGTTTGCGGAACCTCTTATAGAAATAAGGGCGTTCAAAAGCTGCTTGATGCAATCGTTGACTATATGCCGTCACCGCTTGATGTTCCTGCTATTAAGGGCATAGACCCCGATACAAATGAAGAATGCGAGAGAAAGTCTGATGACAATGAACCGTTCTCAGCACTTGCATTTAAAATTATGACTGACCCGTATGTTGGAAGACTCTGCTTCTTCAGAGTTTATTCCGGTTCTATTGAAGCCGGTTCTACAGCGTATAACTCAACCAAGGGTGCAAGAGAGCGTTTTGGACGTATTCTGCAGATGCACGCCAACGACAGAAAAGATATCAGCTGCTGTTACAGCGGTGATATTGCAGCTGTTGTCGGAACGAAGAATACAACCACAGGAGATACCTTCTGTGATGAAAAGAAACCCGTTATTCTTGAATCTATGGTATTCCCTGAACCTGTTATTCGTTTGGCTATTGAGCCAAAAACTCGTGCAGGTCAGGAAAAGATGGGAATTGCGCTTTCGAAGCTTGCAGAAGAGGACCCGACCTTCCGCACATATACCGATGACGAAACCGGACAAACTATTATTGCCGGTATGGGTGAGCTTCACCTTGAAATAATCGTTGACAGACTTCTTAGAGAGTTTAAGATCGAGGCAAATATCGGTAAGCCGCAGGTTGCTTATAAGGAAACCATTCGCAAAAAGGTTGACCAAGAAACAAAATATGCACGTCAGTCCGGCGGTAAAGGACAGTACGGTCATGTTAAGATCATCGTAGAACCTAACGAAGCAGGCAAGGGATATGAATTTATCAACTCTGTTACAGGCGGAGCAATTCCGAAGGAATATATAGGACCTGTCGATGCAGGTATCCAAGGAGCAATGCAAAGCGGTGTTCTTGCAGGATATAATGTTGTTGACGTAAAGGTTACACTTTACGACGGTTCTTATCACGAAGTTGACTCTTCGGAAATGGCATTCAAGATTGCTGCATCGATGGCATTCAAGGAAGCTATGAGAAAAGCCGATCCCGTGCTTACCGAGCCGATCATGAAGGTTGTTGTTATTACACCCGATGAATATATGGGTGATATAATAGGCGACCTCAATTCAAGACGCGGTCAGATTCAGTCGATGGAAGCGCAAGCGGGCGCTCAGGAGATTTTTGCCTTTGTTCCGTTGTCTGAGATGTTCGGTTACGCAACCGAATTGCGCTCCAAATCACAAGGACGCGCACAGTATACTATGGAGCCGAGTCATTTTGCTGAGGTTCCGAAGTCTATTCAGGAAAATATAGTAACAGCCAGAGCAAAAGGCTGATACAAAATTATTTTAAAATTAAAATATTTTATGGAGGAAATTTAAAATGTCAAAAGCTACATTTGAACGCACCAAACCGCACGTTAACATTGGTACAATCGGTCACGTTGACCATGGTAAAACAACTCTTACAGCAGCTATTACAAA
>JAZNBI010000018.1:0-14724 GCA_045586995.1 Eubacteriales bacterium
GGCTCTTTCAGTCCTGCCGCCTCCAAAGCTCTTGGCCAAGGTCCTAAGAAGGCTTTGATTCGTGACCGGGTCGGTTCATCAAAATCATCCTTACGTGGAAGTCTTCCGAGTTCCTTGTGCTTTTGCCGTAAAAGTTCTTCCGCCAAGGACTTTTTCTCATCGTTTGTCACGTAATTAACCTCCTTTACAAAATAAAAAAATACTCTTTCAACCAAACAGGTCAAAAGAGTACAACAGATTTAAACACAAGCACAGCAAAAAATGGCTTTGGTATTTTACAAACAAAAAAAGAATGCAAACCCAAAGCCGCACTATGCGGCGATAAATCGGTTGCACTCTTCTCACCAAAGTTGTGTTGAACCTAAAAAGACACGGCAGGTTTCCTGACTTATGATGCGGCAATGTATATTGCCCGGAAACGATCCTTCTCAAAGTGCCGGCATTGCTACCCAACACTTCAATGGACTTTGTGTTTCCATTCAGTCAAATACAGTAATGGCGGTTGTTCCGGATTCGAACCGGATTCCCTTTTACATCTACTCAGTTAACAACTTTTCAAACCGTATCTTCTTATATCGTATTTTGTTCTAAAATATTATAGCATATATGATAATTGTTTGCAATAGCAAATTTCCAAAATTTTTTTGAACAATTTTTTGTGGACTATAAAAAAGATATTACATTTACTGTTTTATTATGTTATCGAAAAAAACGAATTGCAAAAACAAGATTCGTTTGGCTTTTTGCCGATAACGGCATTTTTATTCCGTCCGTTGATTTACCGACACGATTTTGTGTGCTGTATGCCTCAACCGGTGCTTTTTATTGCACTTCCAAATGGGTGATTTGGGGGTAAAAATAGGCGTAGTTCTATAAAAAATTCTAATAGACTTTCTCAAAAATCCATTAGAACTCGGCAAAATCGGAGAAGACTTTTAGACCTTGATTTTTACTGTGTTTTTGATATAATAACCGAAAGAACCCTGAAAACATCGGGGTTTTCGAGGTTCTCACTGCGGCCTTTATCTTCCGTTAAATTCCGTCAAGTTCGTTTTTTGACACTTGACTCGAAATCAGTTTGCGAGAAATCGCACGAGGGTTCGAATCCCTCTCTCTGCGCCAAATAGAAAATCCACCTTTACGGTGGATTTTTTGTTTGATATATATATTTGAGCTGCGACCGATAGATCTCTCTTTACGAAACAAAATGATTGAAGGATCTTGTCCTTCAATCATTTTATATCTATTCTTAAATTCACATTCCGCGTTTCAGTACCTTTCCGGCTCGCACGCCGACTGAGCATCCGTTACGAACCGCCAGCTTACCATTAACTATAACGTAATGTACACCTTGGTTCTTACGGAAGGGATGTGCATAATCGGCTGTAGCATGCAGTCGATCGTATTCTATAACGCAAATATTAGCACCCCAACCTTCTTTCAACAGCCCATGCTCCGGAAGATTGATGGCTTGTGCGGTATCGTACGTTAAATTTTTAACTGACTCTTCCATTGTACGCAAGTGAAAATCCCTTACAAGTTCCAAACGGCGAACGGTAGATGCAGTGCCGCGCGGGTGACATTTGCCCTCCGTTTCGGGATCTGACTTTTCATTAGGATAATCCGACCAGTCTGAGCCTAAAAATACCTTTGGATGAGCCATAATACGCATCAAATCAGAAACGGACTGATTAAAATAAACGGCAAGCATAATTCCATTGTTTGCTATAAGCACGTCTGCAAGTACATCAATGGGCTCTTTATTCTCTTCTTTTGCTATTTGTCCAATAGTTTTGTTCAAGTACTCGGGTGTCTTTTCGGCACTAACTATAAGAGTGCCGTCAAATCCCGCCGCGTAAATACAACTTTCAAACTCATCGGTCTCATTAAATATAGAATATAAAATTTGTTGTCTGATTTCAGGCTTTTTCAAGCGTTCAAGGAGTGCCGACATACCTCCAACGATATATTTCGGCGGTATCTGACTCGCAAGTGAAGCTGAACCTGCTGTATACGGGTATTGATCTGCGCAAACGCTTACTCCTCGGGCATTTGCTTCGTCAATTTCCTTCAAAAGCAGTCCTCCCATACCTTCGTTGTGTTTACCCATAACCTTTAAGTGAGATATAAGCACGGGAACCTCAGCTTCTTCTCCGATACGAACAGCTTCTTTAACCGAACGGAGTGCGTTATTTCCCTCACCTCTTATATGTGAGACGTAGATACCGCCGTAAAGCTTCATTACCTTAGCAAGTTCGATAATCTCTTCCGTATTTGCGTAAACCGACGGAGCATATACAAGTCCGGTGCTAACGCCAAGATATCCAACCTCCATTGCTTCGATGATATCGTCTTGCATCGCTTTTAACTGCTCCTCGGTAGGCGCAGCATCGGAATATCCAAGCACTTTCTCTCGCAAAGCGCTATGTCCGATCAAAAAAGCCATATTCGTTCCAAAGCTCTGCTTCTCGGCCGCCTTCATAAAGGAAGTCGGCGTTCGAGCAATTTCAACGCGGCGGCGGTAATTTTCCTCTGAAAGTCTACTTTTATCTATAGTGATCGGTGCAGGAGAAATTCCGCAATTTCCTACGATCTGTGTAGTTACACCCTGCTCCAAAAAATTATAACTGTCACTACCGTAAAAAACGCTTTCGTCACTGTGAGTATGGTTGTCAATAAATCCGGGAGTTACTTGCATACCAACAGCGTCAATTATCTCTTTTGCCTCTGCATCAATCTTTACAGCAATTTTTGCAATCTTACCGTCTTTTACAGCTATATCGCCATAATAAGCAGGGGCCCCGCTGCCATCTACGATCTGTCCGTTTTTGATCAAAATATCATACATGGGTCACACCTCATTCATATTTTATATCAGCAATTATACACCTTTAAAATCAAATGTCAAGGGAAAAGGTGGATTTCGCGTTTATAATACTTACGTTATCGCAATTAAATTTCAAAATTTGCCACTATCTTATTGACAAGATACGGCAATATGTTATAAAATTAACCATAATATTTTTTACTAAGAGGTGTAATTTATGGCAAAGACAGTTCAGGATATACTTGCTATCATAAGAGAAAAAGATATCAAGATGGTCGACTTCAAGATGGTTGACATCAACGGTCAGTACCGTCACGTAACCATTCCCGCAGAGAACTTTTCCGAAGATACTATGAAAAGCGGAATTGGCTTTGACGCATCAAACTACGGTTATGCTGTCGTTGAAAAGAGCGATATGGTGTTCATTCCTGATCCCGACACAGCTACAGTTGACCCCTTCTGCTCGATCCCGACTCTTTCGATGACGGGTAACGCTATGATTATCGACACTCCCGAAAACCGTCCTCTTGCACAGTATCCGCGTAACATCATCAAAGCGGCTGTTGCATATATGAAGGATAGCGGCGTTGCCGATGAGATGAAGATACTTCCCGAATTCGAATTTTATCTTTTCGATAACGTATCTTGGAACGTAGATGGCAAGTCCGTAAGTGCCAGCGTTGATGCAAAGCAGTCCTACTGGAACTCAAGCACCGAGGGACTTGGTGTAGTTGTTCCCAAGCAGAAGAACTATCACATTGCAAAACCGTTTGATATCTCATACGAGTGCCGCAGTGAAATGTGTATGCTTATGAAAGAAGCCGGCATTGATATCAACTATCATCACCCCGAGGTTGCCGCATCCGGTCAGTTTGAGATCGAGCCCCAGCTCGGCGAAGTCGTACACATGGCTGATGCAACGATGATGATAAAGTACATTATCCATAATACAGCCCTCAAATACGGCAAGAGCGCTACGTTTATGCCCAAACCCATTTACGGTGAAGCAGGAAGCGGTATGCACGTTCACATGCTTCTTTTCAAAGACGGACAACCCGTGTTCTCCGATGATAACGGCTATTCGCACTTAAGCGAAACAGCACATCACTTTATTGGCGGTATTTTGAAGCATATCGGTTCGCTCTGTGCAATAACGAATCCCAGCACAAACTCCTTCAAGCGCCTCGTTCCCGGCTTTGAAGCGCCTGTAACCGTCGGTTATGCAACCTCTAACAGAAGCGCGGTAATTCGTATTCCCGCATACGCAAAGAGCCCCGATAAGCGCCGTTTCGAGCTTCGCAACCCAGACGCTACCTGCAACCCCTATTTCTGCTATGCGGCTATTCTTATGGCAGGTCTTGACGGTGTTAAGAATAAAATTGATCCTCACAAAGAAGGCTGGGGCCCCTACGATATGAACCTCTATAACCTCCCCGAAGAAGAAAAGGCAAAGCTCAAAGGTCTTCCCGTTTCTCTAGACGAGGCTCTTGACTGTCTTGAGAAGGACCACGATTACCTCACACAAGGCGGCGTGTTCCCTGTAGAACTTATCAATAACTTCATTAAGTCAAAGAAAGCGGAAATAAGACAGCTTTCCGCTATCCCACACCCCGCTGAATTTGATAAGTATTACAACCTTTAAAATTCAAAACCTCTCTTGCTTTATCACAAGAGAGGTTTTATTTTATAATTTTTTGATATTTTTCGTTTTATTTGCAAATAATACAGATGAAAGAGAGGTATCAAATATGTTTAAACACGAAATACAACTTTTTCATCCCGTTGCTATTGAAAGACCAAATCCCCAATACGCCGCGCTTTTGCATGAGCAGATCGGCGGCGGTAACGGTGAGCTTAAAGCGGCAATGCAATATATGTCACAAAGCTTCCGCATAAAAGATCCCGAGATTAAGGACTTGTTTCTTGATATAGCTGCAGAAGAGCTCGGACATCTTGAAATGGTGTCCCAGACAGTAAATCTCCTAAACGGCCACGATGTTGACTATAAGGCAGTAGATGTAGGAGAAGTACAAAGCCACGTACAGCTCGGACTTGCTCCCGGACTTATAAACGCTTCCGGATATTCTTGGACTGCCGACTACGTCACCGTAACAGGCGATCTTTGTGCGGATCTTTTGTCCAATATTGCATCCGAGCAACGCGCAAAGGTCGTTTACGAATATCTCTACAGACAGATAGAAGATAAGAAAGTAAGAGAAACTATTGACTTCCTCTTGAACCGTGAGGAAGCGCATAACGCAATGTTCAGAGAAGCATTTAACAGAGTACAGAACTCCGGCTCAAACCGCGACTTCGGTACTACAAAGGCGGCAAAGATGTATTTCAGTATGTCGGAGCCCTCTCACGGCGACAGCTTTGCAAAAACAGAAGTCAATCCTCCTTCTTTTAAATGATAATCAAAAACCTCACCGATTGGTGAGGTTTTTGACTTTATTATTCTGTTATAAATTTAACTGCCGTGCCGTATACGATAACTTCCGCCGCACCCTGCATAACCGCAGACGAAGCGTAGCGGATATTAACGACCGCGTCTGCGCCTAAAGCTTCTGCCTCCGCTACCATTCTTTTCGTAGCAAGAGCGCGAGCCTCGTTCATCATCTCGTTATAGGATTTCAGCTCTCCGCCGACCAAAGTCTTGAAACTTTGCGCGATATCCTTTCCAATGTGTTTTGACTGTATCGTACTTCCCTTTACAAGTGAAAGTGTTTCAAGCTTTTTTCCGGTAATATAATCAGTATTTACTAAGATCATCTTCCTCACCTTTCTTTATTTCATTTATTCGTTCAATACATACGTAAACAGTAACAGCGCAGAAAACAAGCGGTATTATGCCTAAAAGATACTTCCATACGCCATCAAGAAAAAATACCAAAAACGAAAAATAAAGAGCGTAATACAGCACCATAAGAACGGAGACAATGATAGGTGCGAGCATTTTCTTTTTATGCATTTCAAACTCCCCTATTTAACGTCAAAATAGCCGAGTATCGTTTCGTTTTTATCGGTCAATATTGAGCAGACTGCGATACTGGCAAGGTAATTTTCCTTTATGAATGAAAAAGTTATTCCGTAAAAATCAATACCTTGAATCTTCGCTGTAAACTTTAATGCGTCAAATTCCTTACCGTCTACGGTAACCTTTTGATAGCCGATATCCATATCAGTATAGCCCATATTCTCATAGGCTGATTTAATTGTTCCAATCTGCGATTCAAGCGTATTTTTTATATTTAGCGTTACCGCTTGAACTGCGTTAAGTTTTTCAAGATTTAGATTAATACTGCTTCCTTCACTAATGTAAGAAGCATACATATCGTAAATAATGCTTGCGTTTTCAAGTTGTTTTTTTACGTTATCATCAACAACGTCGCCTACTATGTTGTTAATTTCTAAAATCTGTTCCTCGGTATAAAATACCCATTCAGAAGGTAATGTGCAGGAAAGTCCTAAAAAATCGTTGTTATATGTGTTGCTTGCAACTTTACCCATTGAAAATTCGGGTTTGTTTTCCGTTTCGGTATTAGTATCTGTATTGATGTCAGTATCTGCATCTTTATCAGTATTGTTTTCGGTTTGAGTATTGTCACCGCTAATGATCTCACCGCGTACGTCCTCGTCTTTCTTGTCACCAAAGCAAGAGCAAAGGCTAATAAGCATAAAAGCTGTCAATAATAAGCATAGTAATTTTTTCATAGATTTATCTCCTTTTATAAAATATAGTTTCACCTTTTATATTATAGGACTTATAGTCCTATTTGTCAATAGATAATGGATAATTTTTGTATAATGATTGAGGGTGATGATATGAAATTACGGATAAGAGATCTACGAGATGATAACGATTTAAAACAAAAGCAAATTGCCGATTATCTTATGTGCGACCAATCTTTATATTCAAAATACGAGCGCGGAGAACGGGAATTACCGCTTGAATATGCTGCAAAGCTCGCTGATTACTACAACGTCAGCGTTGATTATTTACTCTATCGGACTAACATTAAAGAGCCTTATCCCAATGATTAATAATATTTAATATCTCTCGAAAATTCGAGGGATATTTTATTTTCACAAAATCAATAATCTGAATACCTGATATGCCGTTGCGCTTAAATTAGCATAAGCGTTTTTGGTGTCAAGGGCCTCCTCTAAAGTCGTTATGCCTCGTAAAATAGGAAAGTATGCGTCTATTCCATGCTCGTTACATAACTCAGCACCGTCCGTTACGCAACCCGAAAATGCAATTACTTTCTTACCGTATTTTTTAGCAAGTCTTGCAACGCCTATCGGCGCTTTTCCCATAACGGTCTGTGAGTCAAGTCTCCCCTCTCCCGTCACGACTATATCGGCGTTCTTAATATCGTCTTCTATCCTTATTTCATCTAAAACGATTTCGACACCTGATTTCAAAGTCGCATTCGTAAATGATAAAAACGCAAATCCAAGACCTCCGGCCGCGCCCGCGCCTGCAAAGTCTTTATCGGCTTTAGCAGAAACAGTCTTTGCTATCATAGCATAATTTTCAAGCCATGCGTCCATATCCTTTATCATTTCGGGTGTAGCCCCCTTTTGAGGACCGTACACAGCACTGCAACCGCTTTCACCGCAAAGCGTATTAGTGACGTCGCAAGCAATATTAAAACTGCATTCACAAAGCTCGGGGATAACCTTATCGGTTTTGATTTTACACAGAGACTTAAGTCCTTTTGCACCTAAAGCTATGGGAGCATCGTCTTTATCCAAAAACTCATAGCCGAGAGCTGTGAGCATACCTACACCGCCGTCGTTTGTTGCGCTTCCGCCTATACCGATGATAAAGCGTCTTGAGCCTCGTGCTATTGCATCTTTGATAATTTCTCCGACACCGTAGGTCGTGGTCTCTAAAGGATTTCTTTCATCGGGAGAAATAAGGGTTATTCCCGCCGCCGACGCCATTTCGATAACTGCGGTGTTACTTTCTTTTAAAACACAGTATTTTGCCATTATCGGCTTTAGCAAAGGCCCCCTTACATTGAGCTCTACCACCTCGGAAGCAGAGCTTTCCGCTAATGCTTCAACCGTGCCCTCACCGCCGTCAGCAAGCGCCTTTACCAAAACCTCTGCATCGGGTTTTAATCTATGAATCGAATCTTTTACGGAATTACCTGCCTGCAAAGATGAGAGACTGCCTTTAAACGAATCTATCGCAATAACTATTTTCATTTTGTATTCCTTTCACTGTACGCCTTAATTATAACATACTTTTCCGAAAATTACAATATAAATACGATATTTATGTCTACCAAACAAACGGTATCAAGCGAAATTTCACTTTTTGTTTATATTCACAGTATCCCTCAAGCTCGTCTTCAAGAAGCTCCTCTTCGTACTTTATACGTTTTACTATTATAAAAGGATATGCAAGAAATATGATAAATGAATATACCGAGCCAAGCACGATAGGCATTGATAAAAACAACAATAGAGTCACACTGTACATCGGGTGTCTTACGACTGCGTAGAGCCCTGTATCTATCACCTTCTGATTTTTCTCCACCTTTACCGTTCGGGAAAGGTACGTATTCTCGCGTAACACCTCCGCGTAAAGAATGTAGGAAAAAAGAAACAAAAGCGCGGCAGCAACGGAAATTCCCTTCGGAAGTACGTACCACTCAAAACGAACGCCGAGTCCTGCAATAATAAATCCGCAAAAAAACATAAGCGCACTTGATTTTACAACTATACTCTGCTCTTTCTGCTTTTCTTTGGCATCAAGTCTGCTTTTTAGCAATGCGGGATTTTTGAACATCATTACGATTCCCGCAAAAAACATAGGAACAAAAAGAATGCCCATAAAGAGTAAGCCGTTAAAATATAAAAACGTGCCTGCGGGTAAGAAAATAAGCGCTCCGACCAAAACTACGCCAAGAGTAAATTTTGCTATTGCTCCGAAAAATAATCTGACCGTCATAGTATTTCTCCGTTTTATGCTCTGAGTATATAATTGTTTAATTTATTATAGCAAAGATCACTTTTCTTTGCAATAGGCGTAATAAATCACCCTGCCGAAATTTGACAGGGTGATCGTTAAATTATAATGCTCTTATAGAATCTACGGGCTTCTTCTTTGCGGCGTTATATACCGGCAAGAAGGTAGCCACTACGATAGTTACTATAGCAATAGCGACAAGTACGAGGATAGACGGAATACCGAACACAAATACGGAAGCTCCTAAATCTGCTGAGTATTCGTTGTTTATCATATTGCAAAGTCCGTAGCTTGCGAAACACGAAAGAATAACGCAGATAAGACCTATAACAAAAGACTCTGAGAAGAATATCTTAAATACGTCAAAGCTTCTTGCACCAACAGCGCGCAAAATACCGATCTCGCGTTTTTTGTTCGAAATAGATACGGAAATAAAGTTAGAGAGTAACAAAGCCGCGAATATTGCAAGTACCAAGCCTACGTAAAGGAAGACTTTAGAAAGATCCTTTACGAAGTAATCGACCTGCTTTAAGGAGCTGACAAATCCACCGCTCATCATAATACGGCTTGAATCCTCGCCAAATTCTTCGTTTCCATATATCTCCCAATAAGCATCAATCTTATCTTCGGGCACGTTTCCCGGAAGATAGATCATCGAATAGATCGCATCGGGAGATTCCACATAGTTTGTCTCGGAATCCATATAGTCGGGTATAGACATTCTCTGCTCTTCCCATAAAGCTTCAGCCTTTTCATCCTGAATATAGTAGGTCTGTTCGTAACGTTCACTTATGTTTTTGTAAAGTCCTACAACTTGATATTCCTGAACGTCACCCAAGAAAGCTTGATTGCGCTCATCAAAGACGCGAATACCAACCGACAAATCAAGCTTTGCTTCCTTTGCGGCGTTCAAAAGCTCCAACATAAGCGATTCATATTGCTCATCTGTAAACGGAATGAAATTTGCATCATCTTTTTCATCAATCACTTCATAAATTCCGCCCTCAGATAATTGCCAGCATTTACTTGTAAGCGCATTATATTTTTCGCTTAAGTCGTAATCTTCTTTTTCATAAAGTGCACTTGCAATTTGGGAGAACATATCGGCAAGGTATGTAAGAAAAGCATTATCAGGAAGCAATATCTCGTTTTCCGCAAGGGAGGTTCCATCTTTGGAGATAGCGTAAACTTTCTGATTTTTAGGAAAAGCGGAAACGCCGTTATAAAGGGCATTACCGTATTCGGGAATCTGATATTCGCCGTCGTTCTTGATACCCGCTGCTATGCGCATATAATTTTCTTTACCCTCTTTGTAAGGGCTGTATTCATTTGCGTACTCCTCTATCTGTTCTTTGGAAACTAAAACGACTGTGTGAAGGCTCGATTCCATAAGTGACATAAATCTGCTGATGATAGTATAGTCGTTTGTGTTTTCTTTTAGTACGTCAAACTCAGTCGGTATCTCTCCGCTATCGAAAATGCCGACTATCATGAACTCTCTGCCGCTTAATGAAATGGTTTTTCCGATAAGCATATCGCGGGAAGTTATATCAAGTGCCGTTCCGGTGCTATCGTAAGTACCGCAAGCAACCAACATATCCGCAAAATAAGAGGATATAGCCATCTCGCCTTTTTTGTAAGGATATTCGCCTTGCAAGTTCTCACGTAGGCTGTTACCCTCGGGTATATAAGCAAAGGCGCGAATGTAATTATCCCAATATGAACCTTGCATTTTACGAACATTGAAGCTTGCACCGTAATCGAGCGCGCCGAAAGCATTACCGTTCATCTTGGAAGCAATATCGTTTACTTCTGCTAAAGTAAATCTTGTTTGGTTCCAGCTATCAAATGAATGTTGTTCTTCTCCGTATGTATACCACGTATTCTTCGTTTCATATTGTTTACTTAACTGTACGGCACGAATCTCACTATCACGCGCTGTCTGTCTAAACGTCGCCTCACTATCGTAGAAATTGAGCGTACTGAGTAAGCCAAACAAAACAAATGCAACGCTGCAAAGCAGTACGGTAAAGAACAGTCTGACAGGCTTTGAGCGCAAGCCTGAAACGCCGATCTTGAAAGCGTGGCGAAGGGGTAATTTTGAACGAATAAAGCGACTGTCTTCTTTTGTGTATTGTTTTTTGGGTGTCACCGACGGATCTGTCTGCCTAAACACCTCCATCTGCCCTTCATCTGTAATTCTCGCGGCAGTTTTAAAGGTCTTGACGGATTTTTCATCGGTAGCGATAACAACATCTTTATCCGATTTTTTTAAGAACTTTTTAATATTATCAAAATCGTTTTCAGAAAGATCTACTCCCTTTTTAATGCAAAGGACATCGCCTATAACCTGCAAATTCGAAGATATTTCCTCCGCTTCGGCGTGAGTTTTGCTTACGTCGGAGAGAATCTTACCGTCGGAAAGCTCTATGATGCGATCACCGTACTGCTCGGCAAAATCACGGTCATGAGAAACAACGATGACAAGCTTTGTCTTGGAAAGTTTTTTCAATGTATCAAACACTTGCTTTCCCGTGTTTGAGTCAAGTGCGCCCGTGGGCTCGTCAGCCATAATGATCTCGGGCTTTTTAACCAGCGCTCTTGCTATAGCAATTCTCTGTTTTTGACCACCGGAAAGAGTGTTGGGCTTACGCTTTGCATAACCCGTAAGGTCTACCTCCTCCAAAAGTGCAGAAATTGCCGCCTTATCCTTAGGCTTGCCCTGCAATTCAAGCGCGAGTGCAATATTATCCTCTACGGAAAACTCGTTTAAGATGTTGTATTCCTGAAAAATAAAGCCTATAAAGGTGTTACGGTAGCTGTCAAAATCACTTTGCGTAAAGTCTTTACTGCTTCTCCTCTTTACTATGATCTCGCCCGACGTAGGACTGTCAAGACCGCCGCAAACGTTAAGAAGCGTCGATTTACCGCTACCGGATTTACCGAGAAGAAATACCATTCCCGTTTCGGGAAACTGCAAGGATACGCCGTCAAGCGCGTGAACAGCAGTGCTGTTTTTGGTTTTGTAGATCTTTTTTAAGTCTCTTACTTCTAACATAATACTCCCCCTATTGTTATAAAATAACCGTGCCATAATTATAGCACGGTTTAATTGAAAATTCAATACTAACAATAAATATCCCCCCGCATAGCGGGGGGTATTTCATTTTCGGGCATAGCCCTAATACTACTGGCCACGCACAAGTGCGTCTTTTATTGGCCTGCCAGCCATGCATTTGTTACTTACTACCCATGAATGGGTCCCGTGGGTCAAATATACTTAATTGATCACTCTCTTGATCGCTCTTTAATTGATTTGCAATGTATTCCTTTATTGCCCTCGTGTTTTTGGCCACGGTATCAACGTAATATCCCTTACACCAAAATTCGCGATTTCGGTACGCAAATTTCATGTTCCCGAATTTTTGGTATATTATCATTGCACTTTTTCCTTTTAGATACCCCATGAATCCCGAAATGCTCATTTTGGGCGGGATACTCACGAGCATATGTATGTGATCCGGACATACTTCTCCTTCGATTATTTCCACGCCTTTCCATTGGCATAATTGGCGCAGTATCTCCCTTATCTCTACTCGTTTTTCTTCGAAAAACACCTTTCGCCTATACTTCGGCGCAAACACAATGTGGTACTTGCAATTCCAGCTCGTATGTGCTAAACTATTATTGTCTATTGACACTTTTTTCATAGATGAATCCTCCAAATATGTTTTCTCGTTTTGACTGGCAGGTCAACTCATTATATCATATTTGGAGGATTCTTTTCATCGGTTAACCTTTACTGAACCACGCGACTATCGCGTGGTTTTCGTGATACAAAAAACCCGCCCGAATTTCTTCGGGCGGATAATTTTGCGTTATAAAGTCAACAATTACTTGCTTTCTTTGATAGCAGCCTGTGGTGCTATCTGCAAAAGAGGGAAATTATTTTTAGATTAACAGTATATAGCAGTTAAAACTGCAAAGAAGATGCCGATTGCAACCATAATTCCGCCGAAAACACCCGTGGTTGCTTTCGCATCTTTTTTTGACAACTGTTTCCATCCAGTTAGCTTATTAAAGTATACTCCTGCTTTTCCAAAACCGAATTTTTCAAGTGCAGTAAAAATAATAAATAAAACCCCAGCAGTTATAAAAACTACAGATACGTATATTCCAAGAACTATCTTGGGAATGTTTACTCCAACTGCATAGAGTATTATAGCGATTAAAGGTAAAATTATTACAACGAAAGACAACAATAAATCTATGCAAAAATTAATTCTTGACTGTTTTTGTCTTTCTCTTTTTCTTTTAGTTGTTTTATTAGCCATTGGCTCCTCACAAAAATATATAGTTTTACTTTTGATTTATTATAGCAAAAAGAAATACATTTTGCAATAGATACAAAATCCCCCTGCCGAGAGTTCGGCAGAGGGATAAGTTTTGCTTTATAAATCTAATTACTTGCTTTCTTTGATAGCAGCCTGTGGTGCTATCTGCAAAAGAGGGAGATTAAATGAATCTTTAAGAAGCCACTTGTGCAACATTTGAAAACTGGTTCCCACCCTTTGTAATTGTAAATGTGATTGAGGATTCTCCGCTTGGTATCATATTTCCACCCATCATTCCGCCTTCGTTATCTGGCGGTGTCATACCTTCTGGCATTTCTCCGTTGGGCATGTCGGGTCTTTCACCTTGTGGGAATTCTCCGTTCGGTTTTTCGGGTCTTTCCATACCCTCTGGCATTTCGGGAGGGGTGCCCTGTTCACCATTCGGCATTTGTGGTCTCTGTCCCTGTGGCATTCCGCCACCAATATTTTGAGTTTTACTTCCAGATAATTGAGTTGTTCCTTGCCAGAATGTATAGTCATCGGGGGTAATTTCACTTCCTGCAACAATTAAGTAAGTGAAAGCATTCATAGGAGCATACTCGCCAACAACTTTACCAGCGGAATTTTTAAGGGTGTATGTTTCGCTGCCTTTTTGACGACTTACAAAATTGAATACAGCATAAGTTTGATTGCCGCCAGCAATGTAGTCGAGCATATTTCCTGAAGCAATTACTTTACCACCGTTAATATAAATGCCCTTATCAGAATCGATACCTGCATCACCGCTTGAAGAACAAGCCTGTGCGGTAATTGTTCCACCATTGATTACAAGCCAACCATTTGAGTCAATTCCATCACCTTCACCCGTGCTGCCGTCGCAAAGAATATTGAGTGTACCTCCATTCATAGTGGTGACAGACACATTGTCCTCGTTGGTATTAATTCCATCGTTGCCCGATGTGATATTGATAATACCGCCATTTATCGTAAGGTGAAGTTCAGTATCAAGGCCTTCGTTTTCGGCTTTTATGTTTAATATACCTGTTCCTTTATCTCCACCGTTTATGTTCATTGTTTTCTTTGAGTAGAAAGCACCGTCATACTTGTGAAGTTTCTTACTATCCACAACCTCTTTTCCGTCTTCACTCAATTCATAAGATTTGTAAATTTTGGCGACATAAGAACCGTTGATATTGTTTTCAGTACCGTCGGCAATAATCACATTTGCACCTGCATTTTTAGTGTCAACATCTTTTGTTGCTGTTTCTTCATCACTGTTTGAACATTCGTATACATTATAAAAAATGATAGCAGGTGCAACCTTACAAGTAATATCAACATTATTAAGAATCAGTGTTACTACTGCATTGGGGTCTGTTTCTGCATCTTCACCCAGGTCGATTGCTATTTGCCCCAGAGAGAGTGTTCCACTCAAGACATATCTGCCTGGTTTTGTAATGTGAACAACAGTATGTGCATCTGCTTCACTTTGCTCATGCTCGTCGTCTTTCGTGCCTTCGCCATATTTGAAATCCTGACCCGCGTGATAGAATACAATATCATTTGCAGTGTACACG
>JAZNBI010000019.1:0-20355 GCA_045586995.1 Eubacteriales bacterium
TTATGCGAGGATAATGATTTATGCATCAAAGAGATCGGCACCGATAAGGAACTTGCCCTTTCTATAATTGACATCTTGAATAATTACAAGATACCCTACGTACATTTTCTTGACGTCATACATGATCTGATGAACAAGTAAAGTATTGAATTTTTTTGGACTCCGCCGTATGCCCGTCGTGACCTTTTCTTTCAATATTTTTTAGTTTGATTACGAATTATATTATGGTCAAAATTAGGTATAGGTTTCGTAGTATGTAATGGTTTCAGACTCACCTATATTACCGGTATAAGCGACAACTGTGAGAACGCCCTTGTACTGAACGCCTTTTTCAGCATCGAAGTCAATACTAAGGCCCAAGGTACCCACCGTTTTCCAGCCCGAAACCTCATCCATATATTCGTAGTACGATCCGTTCCATTTGTAAAGGTAGAGCGTACCTACGATTTCGTCTGCGGTCGACTGCTTGTTTGCACAACCAACAATATTGCCTTTGCCTTCTACAAAAGCCATATTAATTTCCATGTATGCTATACTTGTCCACCTTGGCTGCACCGCCGTATCCTCTTTCTTTGCGGCAAACGCGGGAAGCGTAAGCGAAAACAGCATGACTGTCACGAGAGTAAGCGAAATAATTGCTTTTAATATTTTATTACGTTTCATTTTTCCTCCAATGTCACACAAACATCACAGGAGTCCTACGTTACCTAACAAAAAAATTCCGAAAATGTGACAAAATTTTCGGAATTTTTTATATTTTTTTATTTTACGCTTTTTGCGTACTGTATAAGGGTGTCGGCGTCACACACCGTAGACAATATACGATATGAATATTGACCGTCATTCCACAAAATATGTATTTCTTGTTTCTCCATATGCGCAACGACTGCGGCGTCATAGCCGTTGATATTGATGTACGTAACGTTTGCGTTCTCGTTATCTACGTATTTATCGCTTGTCTTCAACACCGCCTGTGTAAAAGTAAACAAATACGTATCACCTATATAGTAATCGATGATTATTTGTGAGGTTTTATTTATAACAACATCTCCCCATACTCCCTCGGGCAGCTCGGATGGCTTGCGTTTCTCCTCAATACTCGCCGGAGCGTCTTCTGCGGGATCAGTCCCCGGCACAGTATCCGAATCGTAACCATTTTCCGGCTCCTTGCCTTCGGGGTCCTCATAACGAACCGAGAAGCAATTCTCGTACCATTCGACGATCGCCTCATAGATAGCTTCTCTCCATTCGGGTACGCAGCCGATCATAACACAGCTCAGTGTAATCATTATCATCAGCGCCGCCGCAAATCGAATGGCAACCGTTTTAGCAAGCTTCATGGTGGATCTGCGTTTGCATTGATTTATATATTTATTCCTTTTCCGATAATACGAGCGGTCAAAAACTACGTTTGAGGTATCAAGAGAATTAAGCTCCTGCACCTCATCATCGATACATTTGGTGGCAGCCAAGGCAATCAAATGATCGAATTTATCTGAATTATTGTGCATACAGATCTTTACCTCCCATCTGCCAAAGTTGCTTTTTAGCACGTTTGTATCTCTGACTCACTAAATTATCGGAGATATGCAGTATCTCTGCAATACTGTGATTATCAAGACCTAAGCTTTTAAGCAATACAACATCTCGATATTTGTCATCAAGCTTATTTATAAGATCATTCAAATAATCGCAAAGTTCTTCGCTGATATATAATTTGTCAACACAGGATGAGTAATCGGGAATATCAATTTCCTCGTATTCATCGTTCTGATAATTATATCTGTAAAAAGACTCCTCGTTCTCATTTCTACGTTTCTTAACACGCAAGGCATTCAATGCACAATTGCGGCCAACAACTGTGATAAACTTTTCAATATAGCCCCTATCCTGTGCCATTTTAAATTTATCTATGCCGTTAGAAATTATTCCCACAGCATCGTGTACACAGTCCTGTGCATCATAGTGATTATTCAAATATTTCATGGATATCAAATATAGCTGTTTCTCATATTTATCGTATATCTTTTCCACAAATGCACGATCGTCATCATCATCAATGTTTAAAATTATAGGTAACACGTTGACACCTCCATTTAAGCAATACATAACAAAAAATTGATAACGATATTTGATATTGTATCATAAAATTCTCCTAAATGCAACATTTTATGACCAAACCTTTATAAACGTAAAACATAAGGGCGATAGAAATATATCGCCCTCCACTTTTTCGTCAGTGCTTAAGTTGAGGAAAAAGCTTGATCCATTTATCGAATATAAATGTCGCAATTTATTGGGGTCGTGTGGGCACTGCGAATTTTACTGCGCCAACAGCTCCTTTAGGTCAACAAAGCTCATACCGCTTATATACGGAGAGGGGTCAATCTCGCCAAGATTGTTCGGATCCATACCTACAAGCGCCTTTTCAAGCTTTTCTATCGGCAATGTGCTGAAAAAATCGCCCGAAAAGGTTACGCGGCTAATAAGTCCGTGCTCAAGATCAAGCTGGATCTTAACAAGCCCAAACGGATATTTCTTTTTGCGCTCTACCGAATAATCGGTCAAAAAACGCTTGTCGGAGAATATCCACTCGTCCGTTTGATTCCTTTTATATATTGAAATTATCCCATCATTATGATTTAGCTCTTCAGGAATCGCGCCAAGGTCTGAGCAAACACTCGCTTCAATATTCGAAATAAAATCCGAAAGCGTGATCTTCTCTTTTATAAGCTCTGACAGATTTACTACTCTGGAGCGGCAGGATTTAACCGCACGGTACGCAAGCTTTTCCTTATCTACCTTTAATACCGCCTCCATAACTCCAAAATCACTGTTAAACAGCAAAGTTCCATGATGGAGAATCCGTCCGTTTTCATAATGCTGAGCATTGCCCGAGAATTTACCGCCCTTACATTCAATATCGTTGCGTGTACTTACCTGACACTCGACACCGAGCCGCGCAAGAGCATTTCTTATAGGGCGCGTAAAAAATTCGAAATCAAGGATCCGTGCATTACCCCGAGTTGAAATAAATGTATAATTTATGTTGCCAAGGTCGTGATAGACCGCACCTCCGCCGGTAATTCTGCGGCATACGTTTATACCGTTTCTCTGCGCATATTCAAGGTCAACCTCTGCGTATACATTCTGGTTTTTTCCCAAGATTACGGACGGCGCGTTTTGCCAAAGCATAAAAACATCGTCATCCGCGTGGCGGAACAAATATTCCTCGACTGCGAGATTGAGGTAAGGATCGGTAGTGTTTAAGCGTATATATTTCATAATATGTATCTCCTTAAACGACCGTCTCAAATAAAATCCGAGACGGTCGCTTATTTATGTGATTAAATTAAATACCCTTTTTACTGCGCTCGATCTTTTCGATCTCGGTGAAATTCTGTTGCGGAACGTATCCGGGAATCGGCATGATCTTCTCTGCAAGAGCATCAATTATCCAGCTTGCCTGTGGGAAGAAGCTCTTCTCAAGCTCAAACGAAGGAGTGATCCAGTTGCGTGAGCCGACAACTACGGGCGGGCCGTCGAGATAGTCAAACGCAAGCTCGGTGATGTTAGATGCCATATCTCTCATAACGGAGCCGCGCTCGCACGCGTCACCGACAATAAGCACCTTTCCGGTCTTCTTAACCGACTCTATAACCTTCTCATAGTTGAAAGGAACAATTGAGCGTGTATCGATAACCTCTGCCGAGATACCGTACTTCTCCTCAAGAATATTTGCTGCCTCCATAGCTCTATAAAGAACTGCGCCGATGGTGAGAATCGTTACGTCCTTACCTGCACGCTTGATATCGGGCTCGCCGAACGGAATTTCATAATGACCTTCGGGAACGCCGTCCTTCATAAATTGCTCGCCAAAGCCGTAAACTCTCTGGGATTCGAAGAATACGACAGGGTCGGTGCCGTTCAATGCGCTTGTCATAAGACCCTTTGCATCCGAGGGGGTCGAGGGGAACACAACCTTAAGTCCCGGGATGTGAGCACAGAGTGCCGTCCAATCCTGCGAATGCTGTGCACCGTACTTTGAACCAACCGAAACGCGGAGGATGATAGGCATCTTAAGAATACCTGCAGACATTGCCTGCCATTTTGCCATCTGGTTAAATATCTCGTCTCCTGCGCATCCGATGAAGTCGGCATACATAAGCTCAACTATAGCACGGCCGCCGCACATTGCGTAACCAACTGCAGAGCCAACGATAGCAGCCTCGGAAATTGGAGAGTTGAAGAAACGGTGATACGGAATCGCCTCGGTCATCTTCTTATAAACACCGAATGCACCTCCCCAGTCACGGTTATCCTCGCCGTATGCGATAAGTGTGGGATCTTCATAGAATTTATCAATGATCGGCTCAAAAAGACCGTCACATACATTGTACATCTTCATCTTGGAAACGGGCTTGCCGTTTGCATCGGTTGCGGTGCGGATCTTGCCCTTTATTTCCTTAACTCTGGGACACTCCTCCTTGGGCATCATAACGTCGGGCTCTCTGGAGGGATCCATGCTGGCGACCTTCTCGTTGGAGAACATCATAGAAGCGATAGCGTCGGGCTCCTTATTAAGATCCATACGCGGAGATATCTCGTCGTTTATGGCAAGCTTCATTATCTCGGTCATACGCTTTGTAATATCCTCGCGGATCTTGGCAATATCTTCGCTGCTTGCAATACGGTTCAGTATCAGCTTTTGCTCGTAAGCCAAAATAGGATCGGCTGCCTTCCATGCTTCGATCTCTTCTGCTGTACGGTAAGTCGAGGAGTCAGACGGTGAGTGTCCGGAAACACGGTAAGTAACAACGTCCAAAAGTGCAGGGCCCTTGCCTTCAAGCAGCAGCTTCTTCTTGCGGGAAACCGCGTCAATAACAGCCAGCGGATCGTAGCCGTTTACGCGCTCTGCATGCATCTGTGTAGGATTGAAGCCGGCTCCAAGACGGGCAACCATATCAAATCCCATCGTTTCGCCACGTGTCTGTCCGCCCATACCGTAATGGTTGTTGAATATATTGAAGAGTATCGGCATACCGCCGTCGCTGAATTTTCCGTCCATGCCCCAAAGCTTGGTGATCTGGTCCATCGAAGCGAAGTTAAGAGCTTCAAGCACGGGACCGCGGCCGGTTGCGCCGTCACCAACGTTGGAAACAACGATGCCGGGCTTGTGGTTAGATCTCTTATAAAGTGCTGCGCCGAGCGCGATGGGAGCGGATGCACCAACGATAGCATTGTTAGGCATAAGCCCAAACGGAATGAAGAATGCGTGCATCGAACCGCCAAGACCGCGGTTAAATCCGGTCTTGCGTGCAAATACCTCAGCGAGTGCGCCGTAAAGAAGGAAGTTTATAGCAAGCTCCTTAACGTTGCCTCCTGCATTCATATGCTTCTCAACTACGGAAAGAACCGCTCCGTCGAGAAACTCCTTCATAATATCGTAAAGTTCCTTGTCATCAAGCTTTTCGATTGAGGAAAGCCCCTTTGCAAGAATTTCGCCGTGGCTTCGGTGAGAGCCGAAGGAAAGGTCGTTGATATCAAGGCAGTATGCCTCACCAACGGCAGATGCCTCCTGACCGATGGAGAGATGTGCAGGACCGGGATTGTTGTATTCCACGCCATTGTAGCAGCTCTTGGTCTTAACGTCGTTGAGCATTGTTTCGAATTCGCGGATGATCACCATATCGCGATAGATACGGATCATATCCTCTTTGGTGTAGAGCTTCAGTTCTTCTTTAATGGTTTTTTTGTACTGGCAAACGGGAATATCTTCGAAACGGATATAACCTGCTTCGAAAGCTTTGCCGGGATCTACATATTGACTTTTTGGCATATCTTTATCTCCTCTGATTCAAAAAATTACATAAACATTGCTTCGCGAATTACTTCGCACACTGTCGGATGCGGGAATACGAGCTTTTGAATGTCCTCGACTCTCATTTCGGTTTCTACCATCATTGCAGCACCGTAAATAATTTCGGATGCATAAGATCCTATCATATGTAATCCGACTATATTCTTGTGCTTTTTGTCGGTTATAAGCTTAAGAATACCGTATCCGTGCTCGTTTTCTGCTATATATCTTCCGCTGTATTTGAGAGTGACGGTCTGAATCGACACGTCAAGTCCCTTTTCCTTTGCGCTTTGCTCGGTTTCACCAACCGAAGCAACCTCGGGATTTGTGTAAATAACCGAGGGGATAGCGTTATAATTTACGCGATCCTTCTTGCCAAGGATTGTGTTTATACAAACCTCTCCCTCGCGGTATGCCGTATGTGCCAGCATCGACTTTCCGTTAACGTCACCTGCCGCATACACACCGGGTACGTTGGTCTTGCCTTGCTCGGTGGTCACAATAGCGCCGCGCTCCAGCTTCAAACCGATGTTCTCGCAGCCGATACCGGCAGTTCTCGGACGTCTGCCGATAGAAACCAGCGCGTAATCTGCGGGAATTTCAACGGTCTTGCCGTCTTTTTCATACGTAACGGTTTTATTTTTAATAGAAGTAACACGTGCGCTGAGGATAAACTCAACTCCGCGGGAAGCGTAATCCTTCTTCAAAAGCTTTGAGATGTCCAAATCAACAGGACCTGCGATGTGATCAAGCATTTCTACAACATAAACCTTAGCACCTACCGAGTTGAAGTATGATGCCATTTCAAGACCTATAACACCGCCCCCGACAACGACTATCGTCTTGGGAATCTGGGGTATGTCGAGAACCTCACGGTTTGTAAGAGCAAATCCCTCCTTCAAGGAATCTGCGAGTCCGTCGATAGGCGGAAGTGCGGGAGATGAGCCGGTTGCGATAAGCAATTGCTTGCCGACAAACTGCTTTCCGTCTGCCTCTACAACGAAGCCCTCCGACGTTCTTTCGCGGATAACGCCGCTTGCTTTCACGACCTCAACACCGCTTTTCTTCAGCTTTGCGCCAACACCCGAAACGAGCTGCTTAACAACGCCGTTCTTGCGTGCCACAACAAAGGAGTGGTCGATCTCAGCAGATCCGAAGGTCACACCGTAATCCTTGCCGTGCTTTGCATAGTCGAAAATTTTTGCTGAATAAAGAAGTGTTTTTGTGGGGATGCATCCCTCGTTCAAGCAAACGCCGCCGAGAGCTCTTTCCTCTATAACGAGAGTTTTAAGACCTGCATGTCCGGCTCTCTCTGCCGCGTTATAACCGGCAGGGCCGCCGCCGAGAATTATTAAATCGTACATTATAAATTCCTCTTTTCGTTTGGGATTGTTATGCTAAAAGCAAAAGGTCAAAGTTTTCAAGCTTCAACACAAGTTCCTTCAAAAATCTTGCCGCATCTGCACCGTCAAGAGCTCTGTGATCGAATGTCAAAGAAAGTCCCATTGCAGGGTAGGAAACATCGTTTCCGTCAACCTCTTTAAGCTTTCTTGTTATGCAGTCAACGCCGAGAATAGCCGTCTGAGGCGGATTGATAATAGGTGTGAAGGACTCAATACCCATCGCCCCGAGATTTGTAACGGTAAACGTTCCGCCGGTGAGCAAATCCGGGCTGATGCTGCCGCCTTGGGCTGCAGAAATAATGCTCTTTGCCTGACGGGAGAGCTCAGAAAGTGAAAGCTTCTCTGCGTGGAAGAGAGTGGGAACCAAAAGTCCCTTGGGAGAGTCAACTGCGATGCCGAGGTTGACTGTGTTAAAGTATCTTATTGAATCGTCAAGGCAGTGTGCGTTTGCACTCTTGTGATTAAGAATAACGCGTGAAACTGCGTAAAGAACGATGTCGTTCAAGGTGATATTGGGAAGTCCCATTTTCTCACCGTTGACCTTCAATGACTTGCGAAGCTCCATGATCTTCGTCGCATCAAAAGAGGTATTGAGAGTGAGTTGGGCCATATTCGTAAGAGATGCACACATCTGCTTTGCGATGATCTTGCGGATATTGGGCATCTTAACTTCTTCATATTCGGGAGCAGCAGCTTCGCAGCCGACTTTATTATCAGCGGCAGCGGGAGCATTGGAAGCGGTGAGATCCTGAAGCACGACCTTGCCGTTTATTCCGCTTCCGTCAACAGCCGCATTACATTCTGCAGACGCAGCGCCGGATATTGTAAGTCCTCTGTCAACGAGCGACTGAACGTCACGCTCGATAATTCTTCCGTTAGGTCCTGTAGGTGTTGCCTTAAGAAGGTCCGCGCCTGTTTTCTTTGCAAGCGACTGCGCTCTCGGAGAGATCGCTCCGTTTGCATCTGCGCTTCCTGTCGTTTCAACCGTTGCCTCGATTTTTGCTTCGATCTTTTCTTCGGTTGCGACTGTTTTTTCTTCAACTGCGCTCTCACCTTTGGGAGCGAACTGAGAAAAGTCCTCGCCGTCGTTACCTATTACACAAACGTTTTCCAGACACGGAACGTCATCTCCCTCCTCGTGAAAGATTGCGAGAAGCTTACCAGATTCCTGAGCCGCCTCGTCAAATGAGGATTTGTCGGTTTCATACGAGAAAAGGATTTCACCCTTCTCCACGGTGTCGCCAACCTTTTTGTTCCAGGACGTGATAATGCAAGACTCAACGCTCTGACCTTGCCTCGGCATAATAACAGCTGTTGCCATACTTTTTCTTCCTTTCTGCTTTATGTTTTTTAATATAATAATCGTTGTTAATCCGTCCACCAAAATGCACAAAACATTCTGATCAATATAACACTATAAAATATAGGATATAATTGCCGTAAATACCATTTTAGCACTTAGCTCCGAATATGTCAATAGTAATAAAATGTATTGTGTACGCCATCGATAAAAAGGGCAACCGATGTCGAACAGTTCGCACTTGTGGTTGCCCTTTTTTTAAAACAGCAAATATACTCTCATGCAGCTTGATGCTTTGATGATTGTATGGTTTATAAAAATCCTTATTTCGTTTTTTGAAAATCAGATTGACTTTGCGTTTGCAAGCAGATATTTTTCTGCCTCGGCACACCACATACCGTTATTTTTATCTACGATCTTTGCGAGTTCCCTATAAAGCTCGTTATCCTTGCCAAGCTCTGCAAGATCATTAAGAGCTACAAGCGGCATAGAGATAAAGTTGTAAATAAGCTTCTTTCCTCCGGGGATCTTATCAAGATTTAAAACGGTATCCACGACGGCGTCAAGACCGCCGACGTGTGTAATCATAGCGGTAGGATTGAGGCGACCGTCATTCATCATTTCAATTGCTTCAATCATATCGTCGGTGTTTCCGCCCGAGTTTCCGCATATGTGAGTGAAGCTGTAATGTACGTTATAGAAATTGAACATTGCCGAGAACTGTGGGTTTGTGGGACCTGCAAAGAAGTTAAGGCATCCGTCAAACCCGAGCACGCTGTCCGCAAGCTCGACGACCGGCTTTACGGGTGCATAAACGAAGGCATCATCATATCCCTTTCCACCCGTTAGCTCCACAAGATAATCACGTGCATTTTCAACCTCATTGGTGTTAACATAGATGAGCTTAACGCCGTTCTTCGCCGCTTCCTCTACCGTTATAATGGACGCCGCGCGTGAAAGACGGTTGTTATCAATGTCCGTAACGACAAGCAAAGCGGGCTTTCTGTCGCAGTGTATTGCGTAATCGATAGCACCGAGACCCATAGGACCTGCCGCCGCCATAAGAATAGTATTTCCTCCCTCAACTATACCCATTTGGTGACAATGGGTAGAATTGTTGGTATGATAGTTCGTGTGATAACCGGCAACTACGCAGGAAACGGGCTCCGCAAGCGAGCCGTAAAAATAGGTATCGTTATCATACGGGAGCAAACAATTGCACTCCATAACCTCGTTGGGAATGATAACGTACTGCGAGTTACCGCCGATGAAGCGGTAGGAATAGCCGGGAGCATCAAGCTTGCCCTGCCAGCCGATCGCGGGCTGAATCGCAAAACCGTCACCGGGCTTGAACTTATCCTGCCATTTCTTGCCGACAGCAAGAATTTCTCCGCAGAACTCGTGTCCTATTATGGTAGGATTCTCTGCAACATCGTTTGGAACACGTGCGTGCGCCGCTCCTTGAAGCGCGGCTTTATGTGTAGACATACAAACGCTATCCGAAATTACCTTCGCAAGTATTTCGTCATCCTGCATTTCAGGAAGCTCAAATTCCTCGAGGCGTATATCGTTTTTACCGTATATACGGACTGCTTTTGTCTTCATGTTTTTCTCCTTTATGATAAAAGTTATAGAATGAATGGCTCTACGCCATCGTAATAACATAGTAATTATATCACTCTTTGATAAAAAAGTCAATCCAAAACTTACATTATTTATAATTTGTTACTAAGCACAAAAAACACAAAATTTGCGCCAAAAAATTGTATTAAGAGATTGCTTTTTATTTTTTATTGTGATATAATATTTCTAAACCCGAAGCCGCTTGGAACGGGCTGAAATACAAGTAATATTTATCTTTGAAAGGGCAGAAATTATGAAAAATGCACTTATGTACGGCGCAGGAAATATAGGACGCGGATTTATCGGTCAGCTTTTCCATATGTCGGGCTATGAGATCTCCTTTATAGACGTTAATATGGCTGTGGTTGATAAGCTCAACACAGACGGTCAGTACCCAATATATATCACCGATAAGGATGGCTACAATGAATATCTGGTAACCGGTGTACACGGTGTAAACGGACGTGATAACGAGGCGATCGCCGAGGCGATGGCAGCCGCTGATATTATGGCAACGGCGGTAGGTGTTAATATACTCAATTTTATCGCTGCTCCATTTGCCGGCGGTGTACGTCGCAGAATGGAAAAAGGAATAGAGGCACCTCTTAACGTTATAATTTGCGAGAATATGATAGAGGCAGACAAGTATTTTGCCGAGCTCGTCAAGAAAAATCTTAATGAGGCAGAGTGTGAGTATTTTGATTCTCATATAGCCCTTGTAGAGCCGTCTATCGGACGAATGGTTCCCTCAACTCCGAAGGAGATCGCGGAGAAAAATCCGCTTGCCGTATGCGTTGAGCCATACTGCGAATTGCCCGTTGATAAGAATGCTTTCAAGGGCGAAATTCCCGATATTAAAAATATGGTGCCATTTGCGCCCTTTGACTTCTTTATCCGCCGCAAGCTATTTATGCACAATATGAGCCATGCGCTTACCGCTTATTTTGGCGCTCTGCGCGGGTATACATATATTTGGGAAGCAGCGTCCGATCCCGATATCAGGGCTGTTGCCGTGCAAGCGCTCTCGGAGGCATCTCAGGCGCTCCACCTCGAATACGGTGTTCCCCTTGAGGAGCTCGCTTCGTTCTCTGAAAATCTCATAGAGCGTTTTCAGAATAAGCTTCTTGGTGACACCATCGAGCGTGTCGGCAAGGACACCAAGCGCAAGCTCTCTGAAAATGACCGCTTTGTCGGCACGGCACGTCTTTGTGAAAAACACGGAATTCAGCCCACCTGCGTTTTGGCAGGCCTTGCAGCGGGACTTCATTTTGCCCCTGTCGGTGATGAATCCTCTGCCGAAGTAGCTTCGGACGCACGTAATTACGGTGTGTCACATGCGCTTTCGGTTTATTGCGGCATTTCGGCAGATACGTCTGCGGCAAAAGCAATAAATGATTTCTACACCAAGATAAACGAAAAAACTCCCATAAACGAAATCATCAAATAAATCAGTTATACACCCAAGCACAAACATTATTAAGCCACTCCTTCGGGAGTGGCTGATTTTGTATTTCAAAAAAAGGGGGGTGAGTCAAATGCAAAAATGCATTTGGTACTCACCCCATCGTTTTTGCTTGATGGCTATATAATTTTTTCGTATGCAACGCGTTTTTGCTTATCCGCAAGCAATATTACTCCGCAATATGAAAATCCGTTCTTTTCCAACATTTTTCTCATTGGAAGATTGCCCTTATGCGTATCCACTTTAATGCTTGAAAACCCATTCTCGCGGCAATATTTAACAATAAAATCAATGATATTGCCCGCCAAGCCCGTGCCTCGCATATTTGGGGTAATGGCAATTCTGTGAAGGGCAACGTATTTTTCATTATTTATCCATTTTCCTTGATAAATTTTTTCATAGGTAGGTTCTCCGTCATCTTTAAGAGCAAATACCGCGCAAACCTCTCCATCGTCAACCACGTAAGAAATTCCGTTCGCAATATCATCCTTTACGATATCCCTTGAAGGATATCCGTATTGCCATTGGTCGATGCCGAGCTTTGTAATGCTTACCCGCGCATCCTCTATAATCTGCATAATCATATCAAGATCCTGAATCGACGATTTTCTTATAATCATAAAAACCTCCACAAAATGAAATAATAATTAACTGCAGCAACGGCTGCACGGCTTTAATTTTTCGGCAAGTGCCGCATCTTTTACCGTCCCGCTTATAATATTCTTGGAATTTCTGAGATATGAGCAATCGGGCATCAAATGCCAGACGCTTCCCGATTTTGTCCAATAACAGACGGTATCTTCGCTGTATTCTTTTGGGCTCGTAGTTTGTTCGGCATCGGATGATCGATGATATTGAACAAAGCTCATAACATCGGATGTCACACGAAATCCGCTTTCATATTCCCTATCATACCTATTTCGACCTTCGCAGGACAAAAGCAAAAACGAAAGCAAAATCAATATCAAAGAAACCGCTTTTTTCATAATCAATCCTCTGATAAAAGCTTTTCGAGCTGCTCTACTTTATTTGACGAATATTCATAAGCGCCTTTATAGTCACCCATTTCACGGCACACAGTTTCCAAATCACAAAAAATATGGTACATCAATACGCCGCTCAGAGAGTCGGAGAAATCAAAAATGTTCAAAAGCACTTTATATGCGGACTCATAATCATTATCGGCAATATAAATCTTCGCGCGAAGATGCCTCGCAAGCGGCGGTTCGATTTCGGAAAGCTCATCTATCGTGTCATCGACAATTCCCTTATCCCCTTTTTCGATTTCATCCAACGCTAATATATATTTGCAGAACGGCTCGTTCGATGCAATGTCAAGCTTAATCTCCGAAGATGCCTCGGCAACATATAAGGTCGGTGAAAATGTTCCTATATATTTAGAATATACCGAGGAAACGGCAATTATATGTTCAGCATAATAAATCGTGTTCGTTGCATAGAAAATTGCATCCTCAAAATATTTGAGCGCGCGTCTGATTCTGAGCGCAAAGAACTCCTCAACGGCAATTTTTAAAGAACATTCAGCAAGAATAAGATTTACCTCGTCATCGCCGCCATCCGAATATGAATCATAAAACGACAGACAAATATCTCTGCAGATCCTAAAATCCCCCGCAGAAAATGCACGCTTAATATCTGCAATATGCAACATCTTCATATATTGGGGCTCTTCGTTTTCCTCGGCAAGCAAATATCCTGCGGGAACGCCGAGTTTATTGGCAATATAAATGATAGTTTGAACAGACGGACACGCATTTCCGCTCTCAATAAGACTGAGCATATTTCGCGTTATTTTATCGCCCGCAAGCTCGGCTTGAGTTATAAATTTTGATGTTCGCAAATTGCGTATTTTTTCGCCTATATTCATATATAGCTCATTCCATCCATTTTCTAAATATTATCCATGTCGGCGTTTTCTTTCACAATTAATATATCACATTTTCGACATATTTTCAATCGTTTTTAAAAATTTTAAGATAAAATTTGTAAATATTATTTACCGTCAGCTTCATTTTGCAAAAATCATGGCTGTATTATGCCATATTCGTTTTGAAAATCGCTTTGATTGGCAAAAAATTATCCAAGCTTATGCAAAACAAAGCTCGGATAATTTTTTATTATTTATTTGGATGTAAGATATTTATCTATCTCGTTTGCCGCCTCTTTACCTGCGCCCATAGCAAGAATAACGGTCGCCGCGCCCGTAACCGCATCTCCGCCTGCAAAAACTCCCTCTCTCGAGGTCGTAACACCGTCGGTGGTTTCGATACAGCCGCGCTTATTAACCGAAAGTCCGGGAGTCGTGAGCCGTATAAGAGGATTCGGACTGGTTCCGACTGCAACGATAAAAGTATCGGCTTCTATGTTAAGCTTTTCTCCGGTAGCTTTCGGGCTGCGTCTTCCCGAAGCATCCGGCTCGCCAAGCTCCATAACGTCGCAGATAACCGAGCTTACGAAGCCCTTTTCATCGGCAACGATCTCACACGGATTGGTCAAAAGCTTAAAAATTATTCCCTCTTGCTTTGCGTGATGTATTTCTTCTTTTCTTGCGGGCATTTCGTCCTCGCCGCGACGGTAGACTATATATACCTTCTCCGCGCCCAAGCGTTTTGCGCAACGCGCCGCATCCATTGCCACGTTTCCGCCGCCCACAACGACTACGTTTTTCGATTTGATAATAGGCGTATCATATTCGGGCAAATATGCCTTCATAAGATTTACGCGAGTGAGATATTCGTTTGCACTGAAAACGCCGCACGCGCTTTCGCCCTTGATTCCCAAAAATGAGGGCAATCCCGCGCCGCTTCCTATAAATACCGCCTCGTATCCCTGTTCAAACAACTCGTCCACCGTCAATGTGCGTCCTATGACGGTATCAAGCAAAATTTCAACACCAAGGTTTTTAAGGTCATCGATCTCGGCTTTAACAATATTTTTCGGAAGTCGGAATTCCGGAATTCCGTATACCAAAACGCCGCCTGCAGTGTGAAATGCTTCAAACATAGTAACCCTATAGTTCTTTTTTGCCAAAGCGCCTGCGCACGAAAGTCCCGAAGGTCCCGAACCGATAACGGCAACCTTTTTGCCCGTGCACACCTTGTGCTCGCGTTTTTCGGTCTTTGATTTATTCTTTAAGTAATAATCTGCGCAGAATCGCTCAAGACGTCCTATACTTACGCTCTCTCCTTTTATACCTCTGACACATTTACCCTCGCACTGAGTTTCCTGAGGGCAAACACGTCCGCAAACCGCGGGGAGCGCATTAGTTGTCTTTATAATTTCATAAGCGCCTATAAAATCTCCCTCGGCTACCTTGGAAATAAACTCAGGAATTCTGACACCCACGGGACATCCTGCAACACAAAGCGGATTTTTGCAATTAAGGCAACGCGATGCCTCCGCAATCGCCTCCTCCTCGGTATATCCGAAAGCAACCTCCTCAAAGTTTTTATTTCTAAGTTGAGGATCGGCCTCACCCATCGGAACCTTTTTCATTTTATCAACATTAATCATTTTCGAGTTCCTCGGCTTTCTTAAGTAAATTACAGTTATAATCTCTGACTGCGGTCTGCTCCATATCGGTATATGTACGATTTCTTTTTATAAGCTCGTCAAAATCAACCAAATGGCCGTCGAAATCAGGTCCGTCGATACAAGCAAATTTAATTTTGTTGTCAACTGTAACTCTGCATCCTCCGCACATTCCCGTGCCGTCGATCATAATAGGATTCATACTGACAATAGTCTTTATGCCGTACTGCTTGGTAAGCAAGCAAACAAATTTCATCATGATCGGAGGACCTATCGCAATAACAAGGTCATAGTTTGCCCCATTTTCTATATTTTGCTTTAATGCGTCGGTAACAAGCCCTTTTCTTCCGTTAGAGCCGTCGTCGGTCATAATAATAAGATTTTCGCAAACCTTTTCCATCTCATTTTTGAGAATAATGAGCTCCTCGTTGCGGAACCCTGCTATAATATCAACCGAAGCTCCATTTTCAAAAAGCGCCTTTGCCTGAGGATATGCGATAGCGCAACCAAGACCTCCTCCTATTACGGCAACCTTTTTGTATCCGTCCAATTCGGAAGGATTTCCTAACGGGCCTACGAAATCAAGCAACTCATCTCCTTCTTTAAGAGCTCCGAGGAGCATTGTTGATTTTCCTACTTTTTGAAAAATAACAGAAACGGTTCCTTTTTCTCTGTCATAATCTGCAATGGTCAGCGGAACACGTTCGGATGTTTCGTTAACTCTAAAAATAATAAACTGCCCGGGGAGCGCTTTGCGTGCGACATTAGGCGCGTAAACAGACATATAATCCGTCGTGGGATTAATGGCTCTTTTTTCGATTATCTTGAACATTTTAATACATCTCCGATTCGTAAATAAAAGATGTAATTATTATAACAAATTTTCTTGCAAAATGCAATATGTAAATTTTCATATTTAGTTGAATTAAAAAGAAAGTTATGGTATAATATATACAAAATTCAGCATTATTTGCAAAACAGTAAATATAGGGAGTCCAAAATGCATAAGAAAATTGCTTTCATCGGCGTCGGCAATATGGCAGGCGCAATTATATCGGGGATAACGTCTTCATCAAATCCAATTGACTTTAACGATATAGTAATGTACGACACGAACAAAAACCAAACGGCGCGCTTTACACCCTACGGTGCTTATGACGCCGATTCGATTGAAAATGCGGTTTCGCTTTGCGATTGCGTTGTACTTTCGGTAAAGCCGCAAAACTATCCCGAGGTGCTTGCAGACCTCGGCAAAATAAAAAATGCCGATAAAAAGCTTTATATATCCATCGGTGCGGGTATTCCCATGTCAAGCGTCACCGACGCTGTCGGCAACGTCGGAGTTGTCAGAGTTTTACCAAATACGCCTATGCTTATCGGAATGGGTGTCAGCGCAATGTGCCGCAACTCTTTCGCAACCGATGATGATTTTGACTTCGTACGCTCAATATTTGAGGCAACGGGAAAGGTTATTGTTATTGACGAAAGCGAAATGAACCGTATTATATCGGTCACGTCCTCCTCTCCCGCCTATGTTTTCCTTTTCATAAAAGCAATCTACGAAGGAGCGCTTTCGCAAGGGCTCGAAACAGACGGGCTCCTCTCGGCTGTTTGCGATACCGTTATCGGTTCTGCTCAAATGCTCAAAGAAAGTCAAAAAACGCCCGAGGAGCTTATACAAATAGTGGCTTCAAAGGGTGGAACCACCGAAAGGGCTCTCGGCGAGCTTAATAATTTTGATTTTTCAAAAGCAATTATCTCGGCAATGAAAAAATGTACCGATCGCGCAGATGAGCTCGGCTCTGTAAAGTAATATTTTTCGCAACCTCTCCATAGATATATACTGAACAAATATATTACGGGGAGAGATGTAAATGAAAACGGAGCTTGAAAAAAAACTGCGAAAAAATATTTTAACACGCAATTCTCCGAATTACGCAAAGCTCAAATCACTGTCGATATGCTTTGCATTATATGTTTTTTCATACATCATGGGAAATCTGTTCAACTATTTTTTTGAATTTGATATCTCGGATTCTGTTAATTCACGTATTGTAGAATATTTTACGGTAAAAATAGATACGTCTTGTGGTATAAAGGGATTCGCTCTTGCTGTCGCAAATGCCTCATTCCCCGACCTGCGCAATCTTATGATAGTTTTTGCTTCGGGATTTACCTTCTTTTGCGCGACCGCAATAGCGCTTACCATAGTATTCAAGGGGTTTTCGTTTGGATTTTCCGCCGCATATCTTTCTGAAGCAATCGCTTCGGGAGATATTGTCTTTAAAAACGCGCAATTTGCATTTATCCTTTATGTAGCGATAAACGTACTTATTTCAACCGCATTGATCTACCTTTCGTCCGAAGCCGTTATTTTCGGATATAAATTTCGCAATCTGCCCGATTATCGTCGCACTTTGTTTCGTTCGCCGATTTTATATAGGTACATTTTATCATTCTTATCAATATTCGGGTTATCAATTATACTAAACGCGGGATATTCTTTGATTATAAACAATATCATCTCCGCATAATAAATTCATAAAGAGGTCGAAAAAATTGGAACTTAAAAATTTTAAGCTGTTTAATTTTAATAAGGATGGCAAGGGTGTAGAAAAAGAAGAAATGGGGCCGCCTAATTTAAAGTTTTTTTTCAAGCTTTTGTGGCGTAAATTTTCACGCTTGATTTCGCTTAACCTTGCTATGCTTCTTATAATTGTGCCCCTTGTTGCCGTTTTTCTTGCATATCTGTGGGCACCCACGACCCCCGCGCAAGAAAATATCGCTTTCCCCGCGCTGTTCGGAATTGATACGATTTCCGAAAGCCGACTGGCATCGTTGCTTCTTACGGTAAACGATTCTCAGCTCGCTATGCCTATTATGACTCCAACGGTTATCACTGTATTTGTTGTTTCCGCAATTCTGATGATAACTACATTCGGATGGCAAAATGTCGGTGCTACTTATGTTCTTCGCGAAATGGTTACGGGAAATCCGGTGTTCATAATCTCGGATTATAAATACGCCATCAAAAAGAATGTCAAGCAGGGCTTTTTGCTCGGAGTTATTGATTTTTCAATAATTGCATTACTTTGCTTTGATATATTTTATTTCTACTTTGTAACCGGTTCGTTTGCACTTGATATGATGTTCTTTATCGTGTGCGGAATTGCGATACTTTATTTCTTTATGAGATTTTATTTGTATCTTATGGCAATTACATTTGATTTGTCAATAAAAAAGCTTTTCAAAAACGCGCTCATATTCGCCGTACTCGGAATAAAACGAAATCTTATGGCAACTCTCGGTATCGTTGCTTTGATCGCGTTTAATATTGCGCTTATAATGCTTCTACTCCCCGTGGGAATAATTATTCCTCTTATCCTTCCCTTCTTGTATTTTCTGTCTTTTGCATCGTTTATAATCGTATATTCGGCATACCCGAATATTAAAAGGTATATGATTGACCCATATACAAATGAAAACGAATCCCCCGACGAAATCGAGGGCTCAGAGGAATATACAGAAGAACAGTAAAACAAATCGGTCGGCTTCAACACTGTGATTTAAGAGCAGAAACCGACCGATTTTTATTGTCTGACTAAAATATTATGTATTTCTATTTTTTCTCGTTATAGAAGGTCAAAAAGAAGTCCTCATCAATTTCACCGCTTATCGGCGAAGCCCTGAAAACACCTTTTTGTTTACGCATAATAGGCGTAAAATTGTTACCTGATACGATAATATGCTCTAATAAATGAATTCCCATCAAATTAAAAGCTCTCTCGATTTCGTGAGTCATATCAATATCCATTCCTGACGGAATCGCGATCCCATTTGGGTGATTGTGAGAAAGAACAACAGCCGAAGCATGTTTTGAGATAGCTTTTTCTACAAGCAAACGAGGAATAATACTGCTTTCGTTAACCGTTCCGTCCATTATTTTTTCGCAGCCGAGCAGTTCAAGACGATTGTTAAACATCATCATGTATATACGCTCGACCTGAATACCGACGTAACGAGCCACAAGGTATCTTCCGATTTTATCAAGTGTGGAATAGCATTTTTCCTCATCGACCGAATCAATGGCATATGCTCTCGCAAAAGATGAAATAAGCTTTATAAGCACCGCGGTATTTTGTGTGACCTGTGCGACATTCATAATATCCTCGCAGGTAGCGTCGAAAACGCCTTTCACAGAGCCAAAGCTTTCAATAAGCTTTCGTGCGATAAGCGTCGTGTCTTTACGCGGAATTGAATAGTAAAGCAGCATTTCAAGCTTTTCATAATCCTGAAAAATATCAAATCCATATTGCAAAAACTTTTCTTTTTGACGCAAACGATGACCTTCTGCCATAACTCCTCCTATAAATTTATTAAATCCTTTATTACCTCCGAAGCAATTAAAAGCCCCGCTACTGCAGGAACGATAGAGTTGCTTGCAGGAGCGCGTCCGAGTTCGTCAAACGATGTAACCGTATTAGGTATTTCCGTAGAATAAACGACCTTGAGCGAATCGATAGCATTTTCACGGCAAAGCTTTCGCATTATTTTCGCAAGTGGACATGTTGTGGTTTTATATATATCCGAAATTTCAAATTTCATAGGGTTTTGCTTATTCCCCGTCCCCATACACGATATGATAGGAATATTTTTTTCTTTTGCGCGCTTGACGATTTCAAGCTTTCCGCTGACAGTATCGATAGCATCTATAACATAATCAAAATTTGAAAAATCAATCTGCTGTGAGCTTTGCGGCAAAAATCTCATACGGTGCTCTACTACGGTTGCCGACGGATTTATATCAAGGATTCTTGCCTTGGCGACCGAGGTCTTACAGCTGCCTATCGTGCTGTGAAGCGCAATTATCTGTCGATTGATATTTGTGATTTCGACCACATCATCGTCAACGAGCTCAAATGCGCCTATACCGCTGCGAGCAAGTGCCTCGACAACGTATCCTCCAACGCCTCCGATTCCGAAAATTGCGACGCGTGAGGATTCCATTTTTTTAATTGCTTCCTCGCCCAAAAGCGCGGCAGTCCTTGAAAATTGAACATTCATCCTACTTTTATCCCTTCTGAGCCACGCACATAAGCGCCGTATTTGGAAGCAATTTTACAAAGCTCGGAATATTCGGCATTATCATTTCCGG
>JAZNBI010000020.1:0-15733 GCA_045586995.1 Eubacteriales bacterium
AAAAAAGCACCGAAAGAAATCAATTATGTTTTCGGATACCGTACCTCAAGGTCAATGAAAAACAGAGATACTTGGGAATTTGCACACCGTTACTGTGGCAAAATATGGCTTATCTGTGGTTTGGCACTCATTCCTATCGTAGCAGGTATTATGCTGTGCTTCATTGGGGCAGACACTAAAACCGTGGGATATGTGGGCGCGTCAATGTTGGTATTTCCGCTTTTACTAATAATCCTCTCGGTTATTCTTACAGAGCGAGCATTGAAAAATACTTTTGATAAAAGCGGAAATCCATTTTCGGAAAACACAGCGATTGGCACAATCCTATCTGTAAAAAAACAATGGTGGTTGAAGGTCAATACCAAGCCCATCAGAAAGCACGCTCTTGATGGTGCAACCTTTCCGCATATCGTTACGGTGAAATATACCGTGGACGGAAACGAGATTATCAAGAAAAAGTGGCTAAAATCCTTTGTTACTCCGCCGAGCGTGAATGAGCAAGTGACGGTAATTTATCGCGAGGATAAGCATACCAAGTTTAGATTGGAGATCTAACCGTGGGCAAACTAATCATCTTTAATTTTATACTCATAGCCTTAATCGCACTTGGATTATGGCTTGTAAAAAATGCGTTAAGGCAGAACGCACACAGAATATCATTCTGATAGTTACGGCGATTTTTACTATCGTGTTCCATTACAGCTCGTTTATATTCAAGCTGTTGTCGGGTGGTAAGCTTGAATCAATACAGAAAATTCTACTATCATAAAGCTTATTACACAAAAAATCTCGTTCATAAAACGAACGAGATTTTTTGTGTATATATAATAATTAAATCATTGAAGCAAAATCGGCAAAAGCGTCGGCAATTTTAATTTTCTGCGGGCAGACTGTTTCGCAGTTGTGGCAGGAAATACAAGCGGTTGGTTTCTTTTCTTCCAAAAAATCCGATAAAGCATCGTTTGCTTTTTCTTCGGCAAAGCGAATATCGCTGTATATGTTCAATAATTTCGGTATATCAAGCTGCTTGGGACATTTCGAAGTGCAGTATCGGCAAGATGTGCAGGGAATAATGCCGATTTTTGAAAGTCTGTCCGCAATAGAAAACAATGAGGACATTTCTTCTTGATTTAATGGTATATCCTTTTCAAACGTAGAAATATTTTCTTTTATTTGCTCAAGAGTTGACATTCCCGATAAGGTTACGGTAACGCCATCTATTGATTGCAAAAAGCGGAATGCCCAAGCGGGAATACTTTCGTTCGGACGCAGCTCGTTTAGCATAGAGGTGGCTTTTTGAGGAAGCTTTGCCAGCTTTCCGCCGCGTAATGGCTCCATAACCCAAATCGGTATGTTGAGCTTGTTTAATAATTCAACCTTTGACCTTGCATCTTGATATGTCCAATCAAGATAATTAAGCTGAAGTTGGCAAAATTCCAAACTGTCGCCGTATGTGTCAAGCATTCGATTAAATGCGTCGTGCTTCGAGTGAGTGGAAAAACCGAGATGTCTAATTCTGCCTTTGGCTTTTTGCTTTAACAAATATGGCATTATGCCGTATTTATCTTCATCAAGATATTGGTTTATGTTGTCCTCGTTAACATTGTGAAAAAGATAAAAATCGAAATAGTCGGTCTTGCAGCGTTTTAATTGAGTTTCGAAAATCTCCTCGACCTTATCCATATTCGAAAGGTCAAATCCCGGAAATTTATCCGCAAGGTAGTAGCTTTCGCGAGGATATTCGGAAAGAATTTCACCTAAAACCACCTCGGATTGACCGTTGTGATAGATATAGGCAGTATCAAAATAGTTTATTCCGCGAGAAATTGCATAATCGATCATTTCTTTTGTTCTTTTTTTATCTATATATGTACGGTTGGTCGATTCGTCTTTTATTGTGGGAAAACGCATAGCGCCGAGTCCGAGAGCCGAAAGCTTTAAGTTTTTAAAATCTTTATAAATCATAAATTTTCCTTTCTTAAACAAAACTATTGTTTAGATGATAATACATAACAAAATTTTATCACATTTTTATATAAATGTCAAATTTTAAAATATTAAAAAATCATTATAAAACCCTAAAATGCGTAAAATATAGTGGTTTTAACTCATAAAATACTCAAAAATGATATAAAATTCATATAAAAAGTCAAATTATTTACTATTGATTTTATTCAGAATATTTGTTATACTATAATTGTATATTTTTATATTTATTTTGCTTTTTAGGAGTATTTTAATATGGTTTCACGTCAAGTAGATATTAGAAATAATATAGGTTTACATGCAAGACCCGCGACATTTTTTATTCAAAAGGCAAATTCATTCAGAAGTTCTATTTGGGTAGAAAAGGGCGACAGAAAGGTTAATGCTAAGAGTTTGCTTGGCGTTCTTTCGCTCGGAATAGCAAAGGGAATGACAATTACTATTACTGCCGACGGTGTAGATGAAGAACAAGCTGTTGATGTTCTTTTTGAACTTGTTGATACCGGATTTGCTGAATAAAAATGATTTTGGGACGGTTCTGCCGTCTTTATGAAACGGCGGGGAGTTCCCGCCGTTTTTAATTTTATATTTTTACGAAAGGAGCTTTCGCTTGAGCGAGAGCCAAGGTTAATATATATGCCTGTAAGCGAAAGCGAGCGCATTGCGCTTCTTGATAAAGCAAACCGTCTGCCACTTTGTGCAGGCGTGTATATTATGAAGGACCGTTCTGAAAAGGTGATATACGTCGGAAAATCAAAGCATTTGAAAAACCGCGTATCTCAATATTTTCAAAATAGCGCCAAAGATGCAAAAACATCGAAAATGGTCAGAAGCGTTCACAACTTTGACTATATACTTTGCGATACGGAAATAGAGGCGTTGGTTCTTGAAAATACTTTGATCAAGCGATATCTTCCGAAATACAATATTCTTCTTAAGGATTCAAAGACTTATCCGTATTTGAAAATTACAGATGAGGAGTACCCTAAAGTCCTTTTTACAAGAACTCGCAAGGAGGATAAGGCAAAATATTTCGGGCCGTTTTCGGGCGCGGGCTATGCGCTTACTTTACTTGAGCTTGCGCGCAAGCAATTTGGTATTCCGTCATGTAAACGTGACTTTCCTCGCGATATAGGGAAGAACAGGCCGTGTATATATTATCAAATGAATCAATGCTGCGGACTTTGTACGGGTAAGATTTCTGCCGAGGAGTACCGCACTATAATAAAATGTGCGAGCGATGTTTTTAAAGGTAAGAATAAAGACGCAAAAGAATATATAAAAAAGCAAATGGAGGAGTTTGCCGAAAACGAGCAGTACGAGGCGGCGGCGCGTTATCGAGATATGTATTTTGCTCTCGAAAAGCTTGGAGAAAAGCAAAAGATCGTTTCCTCTCCAAATACGGAGCAAGATGTGTTTGCAGTGTATGAGGACGATATTTGTATTTCGCTTTCGGTGTTTAATATACGCGATGGCGTGCTTGTTGATGTTATGAACTTTGTATTCGACGGAGATAAAATTTTTGAGGGTGATACTCTTGGGGCATTTATCCGTGATTTTTACAGTAATCGTGAATATATTCCTCCGACGGTTTTGCTTTCCTTCAAGCTTGATGATGATGAAAGAAGTGCGATTTCGCAATATCTTGAATCTATATCAAAGCATAAGGTCAGTGTAAAAACTCCCGAACGCGGTGATTTGAAGGCGCTTTGCAATATGGCTTTAAAAAATGCTACCGAAAAAGCCGCAAGCTACAAGAATGAAAATCAGGAAAAAGATGAAATTCTATATAGTATTGCCAAGCTGCTTCGTCTTGAAAGCATACCCGAGAGAATCGAGGTCTATGATATTTCCAATATTGGCTCGGAGCATAAGACCGCAGGAATGATCGTGTGTGAGAACGGTAAACTAAAGCGTTCTGATTATAGGAGCTTTAAGATAAAAACGGTAGAAGGTATAGACGATTATGCCGCTATGAGAGAAGCTCTCGAACGAAGAATAAAGCATCTTTCCGACACAAAAGGGTCATTTTCGGAATATCCCGACCTTATTTTGCTTGACGGTGGAAAAGGACACGTTTCGGTTGTTAAAAATATGTTTTCGGATATGGGAATAGAAATTCCCGTTTTTGGAATGGTTAAGGATGAATATCACAAGACCAGAACTTTATGTAACGAAAGCGAAGAAATAAGTATAGCCAATGAGAGAAAGATTTTTGCTTTCATTTATAAATTGCAGGAAGAGGTGCATCGTTTTACGGTGGGAAATACTATGGCGGCAAAGAATCGCACGTTGAAACATTCGTCGCTTGAAGCCATAGATGGAATAGGCCCTACAAAGGCGCGGATATTGCTCAAAGAAATGGGCTCGCTTGCGGCAATAAGAGCGGCATCGGTTGATGAGCTTGCCAATATTAAGGGGATCTCGAAAAACGATGCGCAAAATATAGTAGCGTATTTTACGTCTAAAAAATAAATTTTGTTATACGGAGGAGTCAAAAAAATGAGAGTCATCGCAGGAACGGCAAAGGGATTAAAGCTTTTTATGCCCGACGAAGCGGTTACCAGACCGACGACAGAAAGAGCCAAAGAGGCGGGTTTTTCGATGATACAGTTTGATATCGAGGGCAGAAAAATCCTCGATTTATTTGCCGGCTCCGGACAAATGGGTATTGAGGCGTTAAGCAGAGGTGCGGAATTTGCGTGCTTTGTTGACAGTTCTTCCCATGTGGCAAAAATAATCAATTCCAATATTGAAAAAGCCCGACTTTTTTCTCAGTGCAAAATTGTTTGCTCGGACGTTATTGATTTTTTGCGCTCGGCTGACAGAAGCGTAAAGTTTGATATTGTATTTATTGATCCCCCATATGCTTGCGATATGATTGAAAAGGTACTGGGTGAGCTTTATAAATCCGAAATAATTAAAGATACTACTGTTATCATTTGCGAGAATAATAAAAAGATCGAATTAAAGGATGAAAGCGTTAAAAATAACTATAAACTGTTAAAATATAAAAACTACGGTATCGCGCATTTTACATTTTTTACACCTGAAATGTAAAGGTAAATACCAAAATTTTAGCCGTGTATGCGGCGGAACGGAGATCGATATGAAAATTGCTATTGTACCAGGAAGCTTTGATCCGCTTACCATAGGTCACCTTGATATAATTGAGCGCGCAGCAAAACTTTTTGACAGAGTTTTTGTGGCTATTATGATAAATCCCGAAAAGAACGGAAAGTTTAGCTTTGCCGAACGAAAAGAAATTGCCGAGCTCAGTTGCGCGCATATTAAAAACGTAAAGGTTATAACAGCCGACGGAATGCTTGCAGACCTTGCGAAAGCTCTCGGCGCGTGTGCGATTGTAAAGGGAGTTCGTAACGAAAAGGATTTTGTTTACGAGCAGGAGATGGCATATTTTAATATAAAACGCAATCCCTTTGCCGAAACGCTTTATCTTCCGTGCAGTGAGGAGCTTTCGCATATAAGCTCTTCTCTTGTAAGGAAAGAACTCTCAGAAGGCAGAGTACCGTCGGACTTTATGGCTCCCGAGGCATTGGATGTCATAAAAAAGCATCTTTGAACCGTACTTGTACCTCAAAAATATAAACAAGCACAGTTCTAAAAAGCATGATCCTCCCATATAGTGTATCAGTAAAACTATATGGGAGGATTTCGTATGAACGAAAATTCTATTTACAGTGATATCGCAATGCGTACCGGAGGAGATATATACATTGGAGTAGTCGGGCCGGTAAGGACGGGAAAATCTACATTTATAAAGCGATTTATGGAATCGCTTGTGCTTCCGAACATAAATGATGATTACAGTCGTGACAGAGCTCGAGATGAAATGCCGCAAAGCGCGGCGGGGAAAACGGTTATGACTACAGAGCCAAAGTTCATTCCGGATAAAGCCGTAAACATAAGCTTAGACGGATGCGCCAATCTGAGAGTAAAAATGATTGATTGTGTCGGATATATCGTTCCCGAAGCGCTCGGAACGATAGAGAACGGTCAACCAAGAATGGTCAGAACTCCCTGGCAGGATGAGCCGATGCCGTTTGTTGAAGCGGCAGAGATGGGAACGGGGAAGGTAATAAATGAGCATGCTACTATAGGAATGCTAATAACCACCGACGGAAGTATAGGAGATATACCGAGAGCAAGCTATGAGGATGCCGAAAAAAGAGTTGTCAAGGAACTGAAAAATATAGGCAAACCGTTTGCAATCATATTGAATGCGGCAAACCCGTCGGCAGAGGAGTCGATTGCGCTTGCGTATAAATTGGAGGCGGAGTACGAGGCCCCCGTTGCGCTTGTGAATTGCTTGGATCTGGATGCGGAGGATATAAGAAACATATTGGAAATGGTTCTTTATGAATTTCCCGTAACCGAAATACAGGTTGATATACCCGGATGGGTATCTGCGCTTGATGATGGGCATAGAATAAAAAATTCTGTAATGAAGAAAATAAATCAATGTGCCTCGGAGGTGCATAAAACGGGCGACATAAAGAAGGTGTTTGCCGCCTTGAGCGAAAATGAATATATCAAAAATTCAAGCACAAGGGAAATAAATTTAGGAAACGGCTGCGCCGCTATATCGGTCGACTTTGATGATGGACTTTATTATCAAGTGATCAACGAGCTTACCGGATTTGAAGTGGGTAACGAGGAGGAGCTGATATCATTGATGTGCGAGCTTTCTCAAATGAAGGAACGCTATGATAAGATAGAAAGCGCACTGAATGATGCCAATGAAAAGGGATATGGAATCGTAACTCCCGAAATTGAAGATTTAAAGCTCGAGGAACCCGAAATCATTAAGCAAGCAGGCGGCTACGGAATTCGACTCAAGGCGGCAGCTCAGTCAATCCATATGATACGTGCAAATATTGAAACCGAGATAAATCCTATTGTAGGTACCGAGCAGCAATCAGAGGATCTGGTCAAATATTTGCTTCGGGAATTTGAAGAGGATCCGAAACGTATCTGGGAGTCTAATCTTTTCGGAAAGAGCTTATATGAGCTTATGAACGAAGGGCTCCACACCAAGCTCGAGCATATGCCCGAGGACGCGAGAACAAAGCTATCCGAAACGCTGGAGCGCATAATAAATGAAGGAAGCGGAGGATTGATTTGCATAATCCTTTGAGAATAAATTATAAAATACTGCCCACGATGAATTTCATCGTGGGTAATATACTATTGTGAAAAATACATAAAAAATAAATTAAAAATTAGGCAAAATACTTGACATTAAAGGATAAAAGTGATATCATTAATTGGTTTGAAAAGGATGTGATTTTAATGGAAACTTTATTGAGCATCTCGATTGCTTTGACAGCCGGACTTTTGCTTTCGAGAATAGTAAAAAAAATAGGATTGCCTGCGGTTACCGGATATCTTATAGCCGGCATTTTAATAGGGCCGTACGGTTTAGGCCTTCTCGGAATAAAGGGACTCGGCTTTACCTCAATTCAAGATGTTACCGACCTTAAGCTTGTATCTGAGGTCGCGCTTGGATTTATTGCGTTTGCCATTGGTAATGAATTCAGACTTTCTCAATTAAAAAGCACGGGAAAGCAAGCAACGGTGATTTCTTTTGCGCAAGCATTCGCGGCAACGCTTTTTGTAGACCTTGCGCTTTTTGGATTGCATTTGCTGCTTGGAGAAGAAAAGCTTCCGCTTTCGGTCGTGCTTGTTCTCGGAGCGATAGCCACCGCAACGGCTCCGGCGGCAACATTGATGGTTGTTCGTCAGTACAAAGCCAAAGGAAAGCTTACAGACCTTTTGTTGCCTATTGTTGCACTTGACGATGCTATCGGCTTGGTTGTGTTCGCTATTTCCTTTGGAATTTCCAAAGCGCTTATAAGCGGAAAAGTCGAGTTGACTTCAATTATTTTAGAACCTTTACTCGAAGTCATTCTTTCTCTTCTTTTGGGAAGTGTAATGGGCATCCTCTTTACGTGGATAGAAAACTTCTTCAAGTCCAACAGTAAGCGCTTGTGTCTTTCTATTACCTTCGTGCTTATGACAGTGTCGATTTCAATGCTTAAGTTTGATATCGGCGGTATACATATCGGTTTTTCGTCTTTGCTTGTTTGTATGATGCTTGGAACTATGTTCTGCAATCTTTGCGACAGCTCAAGCGAACTTATGGAAAAGACAGACAAATGGACTATGCCGATTTTTGTGTTGTTCTTTGTGTTGAGCGGCGCTGAGCTTGAGTTTAGTGTGTTTGCAAATATCGCCGTTATCGGAATCGGCGTGGTTTATATAATTTTTCGTTCACTCGGAAAATATTACGGCTCATATGCCAGCGCATTGATTATGAAATGCGATTCAAAAGTCACGAAAAATCTCGGAATAACTCTGTTGCCTCAGGCGGGGGTTGCTTTGGGAATGTCAATGACGGCTCGCGGGCTTGGAACCACGGAAGGCGCTATGATCAGAAATATTGCGCTTTTTGCGGTTCTTATCTATGAAATGGTCGGTCCTCTGCTCACAAAAATCGCGCTTACAAAGGCGGGAGATATTGTTCCGAGAGCCGAAATTCAAAAAAGCACCGACGACGAAGACGACGATGAATAAAATATAATCATAATATAATAAAAAGTTACAAAATTTGTATTGATAAAATTTTCCTTTTGTGGTATATTATTTAAGTAAAGAATTAAGAAAGGTGGAAAATACCATGACTTACAACAAAAAAAGCATTGAGGATATTAATGTTTCCGGCAAAAAAGTTCTTGTTCGCTGCGATTTTAATGTCCCGCTTAAAGACGGCGTTATTACAAGCGATAAGAGAATAGTTGCCGCCATTCCCACAATAAAGTATCTTCTTGCTAACGGAGCGAAGGTTATTCTTTGCTCACATCTCGGCAAGCCGAAGGGAGAAGTTAATGCGAAGTATTCGCTTTCACCTGTAGCTGCACGTCTTTCCGAATTGCTCGGAATCAATGTTACCCTTGCAAAAGATACCATTGGTGAAGATGCAAAGGCAAAAGCTGCCGCACTCAAGAGCGGAGAGGTTCTCCTTCTTGAAAACACACGCTTTGATAAACGCGAAGAAGCAAATGACGCAACTTTTGCAAAGGAACTCGCTTCTCTTGCGGAGATCTTTGTAAGCGATGCTTTTGGAACAACGCACAGAGCCCATGCATCAACCGCAGGAGTTGCTGACTATTTGCCTGCAGTTTGCGGATATCTTATTCAGAAAGAAATCGGAATTATGGGCAAAGCACTTGCAGATCCCGCGCGTCCGTTCGTAGCAATTCTCGGCGGAGCAAAGGTTTCGGACAAGCTTAATGTTATTAACAACCTTCTTACTAAGGTTGATACACTTATAATCGGCGGAGGTATGGCATATACATTCCTTGCCGCTAAGGGATACGGAATCGGAAAGTCGCTTTTCGATGAAACAAAAATTGAATATTGTAAGGATATGATGGCAAAAGCAGAGAAGAACGGCGTTAAATTGCTTCTTCCCGTTGATACCGTTGTAGCAGGAGCTTTCCCGGATCCAATAGATGCTTCAATTGATGTAGAAATTGTCGATGCCGACAAGATTCCCGCAGAAAAAATGGGACTTGACATTGGAACAAAGACTCGCGTTCTTTTTGCAGACGCTGCAAAGAATGCAAAAACAGTTGTTTGGAACGGTCCGATGGGCGTTTTTGAAAATCCCACACTTGCTGAAGGTACAATTGCTGTTGCTAAGGCACTTGCAGAAAGCGACGCGGTTACTATCGTAGGTGGCGGAGATTCCGCAGCGGCTTGCGAGCAGCTCGGATTTGCTGATAAGATCACACATATTTCGACAGGTGGCGGAGCATCTCTTGAATTCCTCGAAGGACTTGAGCTTCCCGGAATCGCTTGCTTGCAGGACAAATAATTAAAAGGGAATAAGGACTTAAAAATGAATAAAGCAACAAGAAAGACAGTTATCGCGGGTAACTGGAAAATGAACTTCACTCCCGCAGAAGCTACACAGTTTATAAATGCAATTAAGCCGATGGTAGCAGGAAAAGACGGATGCGACATTATATTCTGCGCTCCTTATGTTACAATTTCCGCAGCTATGGAGGCAGCAAAGGGTTCTTCGATTAAGATCGGAGCAGAGAACGTTCACTTTGCTGAAAAAGGCGCATATACCGGAGAGGTTTCCGCAAATATGCTTAAAGAAATCGGCGTTGAATATGTTATTGTTGGTCACAGCGAACGCCGCCAGTATTTCGGCGAAACCGACGAAACGGTTAACCTTCGCGCTAAAGCTGCTTTGGCTGCAGGCATGAATGTTATCATCTGTCTTGGCGAAGTTAAAGAGCAACGTCTTGCAGGCATTACAAACGAAATCGTTGGAATGCAAACAAAGCTTGACCTTGCAGGAATCAGCGCAGAAGACCTCAAACGCGTTATTATCGCTTATGAGCCGGTTTGGGCAATCGGAACAGGACTTACTGCTACACCTGAACAAGCAGATGAAACCTGCGGAGAAATCAGAAAGGTTGTTGCCTCGCTTTACGGTAATGAAGCTGCTGAAGCTATTACAATTCAGTATGGCGGTTCTATGAACGATAAAAATGCGGCTGAATTGCTTTCTAAGGTCAATGTTGACGGTGGACTTATAGGAGGAGCATCACTTGTTCCCGAAAAGTTTACAGCAATTGTTGACGCGGCAAATTAAAAATTTAATTACAAAAATAATTGCGGCAGATTTTTCTGCCGCAATTATTTTTGTAAAACGAAAATTTCATATACTGTGTCGCTGCAATAGAGAAGGCACGCCGATGGGCGTGCCTTCAATCAGAAACGGTATAATATTTCGATGTTATGCCATTTTTTCTATTTTTGCGGATCTATAAATTTCCAATAGGATTTAATATAATTTATTCCCGACCACACGGTAAATACAGTAGCGGTAACGATTGAAATATAGGTCAACGGAAGAATATCATGCAGTATAAAATCCGCAGGGTAGAGCAACGGCTCTATAAGAATAGCACAGATACAAACGATTTGAGATACGGTCTTTATTTTTCCGAGAATGTTTGCCGCAATAACAACGCCTCCCGTGGTAGATGCAATTAATCTTATTGAGCTTATTGCAAGCTCGCGGAAAATTACTATAGTAAGGAACCAAATAAACACCGAGCGAATGTTTTCGTATCTGTATAGTATGGCGATAGATGCGCCTATTACCATAAATTTATCTGCCAAAGGGTCTATAAACTTTCCAAAGTCAGTAATGAGATTGTATTTTCTGGCGATTTTTCCGTCAAGCATATCGGTAAGTGCCGTGACAATGAATATAAAGGCGCCAACAATGCTCGCTATATTAAAAGGAATAATACTGTTTGGAAGCATAAGTATTATCATAAAAATAGGTATCAGCACAATTCTTGCAATAGAAAGTTTATTTGGAATGTTCATTTTCATTTTTAAACCAAACCTCATTTCAGTTTAATATTAATCAAATAGGTTTATTTTTTAGAAAGAACTGCAGTTCCGACGAGGTCGTAGTCGAGAACTTCATCTATATGTACATTTACAAAGCTACCGGGCGCGATACGCTTTTTGGCGCTGAAATAAATTTTACCGTCGATTTCAGGTGCATCGGCATAGCTTCTGCCAAAATGCATTTCGCTCACACTGTCGAAATCCTCGCAAAGCACAAGTATATTTTTGCCGACCGATTTAATATTGTTGTCCGTATTGACGCCAAGCTGTTCTGCCATCAAAATATCGAGTCGGTTTTGTTTTGTTTGTTCGTCGATTTGGTCAGGGAAATCATACGCTGGAGTATCCTCCTCGCGAGAAAATTTGAAAGCTCCCATTCTTTCGAATTTTGTTTCTTTTACAAATTCGCAAAGCATATTGAAGTCCTCCTCGGTTTCTCCGGGGAAGCCAACAATAAATGTTGTGCGAAGAATGATATTCGGAATTTCTTTGCGAAGCTTTGATATGGTATTTTTAATAAGTGCGCTATCTCCGCGGCGGTTCATTCTTTTTAAAACCGTATCTGAAATGTGTTGAAGCGGAATATCAATGTATTTAACGATTCTATCGTTATTTTTAATTTCAGCAATAAGCTCATCGGTGATCTTATCGGGGTAGCAGTACAACAAACGAATCCACGGAATATTTGTTGCATCGGTAATCGCGCGGAGCAATTTGGCAAGAGAGTATTCGCCGTATATATCTTGACCGTATCTTGTGGTATCCTGAGCAATAACATTAAGCTCTTTAACGCCAAGTGCGTCAAGCTGTTTCGCTTCGGCGACTATATCCTCGATAGTGCGGCTTCTGAAGCGTCCTCTGATATTTGGAATTGCGCAGTAAGTGCATCTGTTGTCGCAGCCCTCTGAAATTTTTATATATGAATAAAATTCTGGCGTTGTAAGAACTCTGTCGCCGCCAAGAGCCACGGTATCTTTAGAATCGTAAGATGAATATCTTTTTCCTTCACAAACTGCCCTAACCGCGCTGACAATATTGTGTATACTGCCCACGCCGAGAATGGCGTCAACCTCGGGGAGCTCTTCAAAAATTCTATCTCTGTACCGTTCGGAGAGGCATCCGGTAACGATAATATATTTAAGATTGTGGTGCTCTTTTAAATACGCTATATCGAGAATATTATCAATAGATTCTTTTTTTGCGCTTTCGATAAAAGCGCAGGTATTGACAATGACGATATCTGCTTCGGTTTCTTCGGGTGTTATCTCATACCCGGCCTCAATAAGCTCATGAAGCATAATTTCAGTATCAAGCTGATTTTTAGGACACCCCAAAGAAACAAATCCGATTTTCATAAATAACTCCGATAAAAATATTGATATAATAAAAATTATATACGCTAAAATGATATCACAAATGATGATAAATGTCAAGTATTGAGCATTATTTGTATAATAAAAAATCGGCTGTCGTACTTGTACGACAGCCGGGAAATTTTTAAATTATTTAACCTTTGTATAGGTTACTCCTGCGATTTTAATATAGTCGCTACCTTTTTCGAATGACAAACCGGTTTCAGAGTCATCGAAATAAATATATCCGTCTTTTACGGAGTAGGTGCCCGTAGAAGGCGTTGACGAAATGGCGGAAGAAACAGTCTTTGTATAGTTCTTTCCGGAAAATTCGTAAGTGGTCTTAACAGTCAATACTTCTGCGGATTCATATTTTCCCGAAATGGATGAACAAGCACTTACAATTGTTGCTACCATAATGATAACAAGGGTGAGGGTTAATAATCTGATGAGTGATTTTTTCATAGTAGAACCTCCGTAATAAAATTTTTCTTTGATGTGAAAATAACTCACTCTTTCGAGCATCACAATTATACCACAAAGAAGCGGCAATGTCAATAATCACTTGATTTTTTTGAAACGAAAAATTCGACATTCCGACACTTGACACATAAAAATATACAAAAGGCATAAAAGCAAAAACATATTACCGATACGATCATATAACGTTCTTTGTGAAATCATATATACCTCATCTACTATATATGCGTCTACAAGCGGAGCCGTTTCTTTTTGAGAAGTTCCAAATGGGGAAATTATTGACGATATTCCGGAATTACCCGCGCGGAGTATATACCTTCCGGTTTCTATTGCTCGGAATTTAGCGTGAGCATTGTGCATATAGCACGCAGGAGAGTCATAAAACCAAATATCATTGGTTGGTAAGACGAACATTTCGGCACCCGCCGCTACGCTGTCGCGTGCAAGAGCTTCATAAATCGAATCAAAGCAGATAAGAAATCCTATATTTCCGTACTCGGAGCTTTCAATGTTAGGCGAATCACCCGCAAGGAGCATATCATCGAAAAGATTTATATCACGCAAGTCGGGTACTATCTTTGTTAAAATGCTTTGGAAGGGTATATATTCGCCGAAGGGAACAAGCTTTATTTTGGAATATATATTTTCGCTTATCGAACCGTCGGGTAAAAATGTCACAACCGAATTATAAGTATTTCCATTCTCATCTTCGGTAAAGGTTCCCACCATAAGAACAACGGAAGAATTTCGAGCAAGAACCTGCAATTGTTTTGTTCGGAATTCCGATTCAAGCAGGACATAGGGGATTGCTGTTTCAGGCCAAACGATTATTTTCGCGCCTTCCTCGGCAGCTTTTTGCGTATAGTCAATATAGATGTCAAAAATATAACCGAAATATGCGCTGTCCCATTTTTGATGAGTGGGAATGTTTCCTTGAATGGCGGCAACGCTGACGGGAGTTGTATTATCAAATTTGACAGTGTTCATTCTCACAAATCCGAATGTTGTATTCAGAAGAAAAATACCCGATGTTACAAACGAAAGAATTCGACGTTTTTCCGTATGCGTTAATATATATGCTAAAGAAAAATTTACGAATACGATTATAAATGTGATAAAATACGAACCAAAGAGAGCCGAGCTTTGTATAAGCACGGGCGTAGCTATCTGGCTGAGAGATAATTTCCCGAAGGGTATCCCGAGAGTGACAAGAGATTCAGACCACTCGAGCAAGCTCCAAAGCGATGCCGCTATTGTCGAACTGCAAACAGGATGCATTTTGGCGAGCAAGGTGCGATTTAAAGCGGCAAAGAGCGGAAAAATAAGTGCCGAAAAGAATGCTTTTAACGAAGAAAATAAAATCCAACCGCCATATACAATGAATGCGGCGGTTTTATTGTCTATTTCGGTAAAAGATAAAGGATACAGGCGCCCAAGCCATATAAAAATTAAAAGATAAAAGAATTCAAAGAAGCAAAAGCCGTAGAGATAGCATTTTCCGAGCTTTGATTTTTCGCTACTCGCCGAAAGTAAAACAACTGCGGCGGGTATAAGAGAAACCCATTCAATAAATCCTATTTCAGAATATAGAATGGCAGCGGAGGAGAGAATTCCGCTTAAAAAAAGGAAAAGAATTTTTTGAACGCTTTTCATAGGCGGTATCAGCTCCTTTTTTTGAATTTTACAATTATATAAATTCTTTTATAAACCAAATATTTTCTTTGTCAAGTTGAACGGTCTGCCCTTTGAGATAATTTAAAATGCCCGATTCGGTTTTAAAATCAAAGCATATACGATATGCGTACAGCGCTTGATATTTATATCCTTTATGTCTGTCCGAGCGGTTGATTCCATATTTACCGTCACCGATCAGCGGATGCCCGATGTGCGCAAAATGCGCGCGTATTTGGTGAGTTCTTCCTGTTACAAGCTCTACTTCCAAAAGCGAATCGGAATTCTTTTCGGCAACAACGCGATATTTTGTAATAATCTTTTTTAATGAAGCTATATCCTTCGGATTATCAAATATTGTTACTGTGTTTGTGTCGGAATTCTTTTTGAGAAACCCCGTTAGGGTGCTCTTTTTCTTTTGTAAAATTCCGTGAACGGCACAAAAATAGAACTTTTTAATTTCATCATTTTTGATTTTTTCGTTAATTATTCTTAGCGCTTGTGCATTTTTTGCCGCAATTACTATGCCGCCCGTGTTTCTGTCAATACGATTGCAAAGCGCGGGGGCAAAGGATTGCTCCAAGTCGGGATGATATTCTCCCTTTTGAAAAAGATAAGCTTTTATATGCATTATGAGCGTATTTTCGTTTGCGGCTTTATCCTCGTGCACCAATACTCCGGGACGCTTGTTGCAGAGTATAATGTTTTCATCCTCGTATACTATATCAAGCTTCGGAACGATTCGACTAAGAACGCCGTCATCGTTTGAGGGGATATCA
>JAZNBI010000021.1:0-40121 GCA_045586995.1 Eubacteriales bacterium
GCTGATAACCGGTCTGTGTAATCCACAGGTAGTAAGAACCGCGGAAATGATGGATATGAGATGTATTGTTTTTGTTCGAGGTAAAATTCCGCCCAAAGAAGTAATCAATCTTGCGAACGAATCGGGTATTGTTGTACTCGCAACAGCCAAAAGAATGTACGTGGCGTGTGGATTGCTTTATGCGAACGGTCTGTCCGGAGGAACTGTTGTAAATGAATAATGAGTATGTAAATTTCCATTTTGATATCGACGGAGATAATTTTGCGTCAGCCGGTGAAGCATCGGTGCAGATTAAAAAGCTTTTGCGACAGATGGGATTTTCCGCTGAAATTATTCGTAGGATTTCGGTTTCTATGTATGAGGGCGAAATCAATATGGTTATACATGCAGACGGCGGTACTGCCGATGTCAATGTTTATTGTGATAAAATCGAGATAATTCTGTCGGACCGCGGTCCGGGAATTGAAAATATTGAGCTTGCTATGCAGGAAGGATATTCTACCGCACCCGATAATATTCGTTCACTCGGATTTGGAGCGGGTATGGGACTTCCGAATATGAAGCGTTATACAGATTCTATGAAAATTGAAACAGAGGTCGGAAAGGGCACAACCGTTTATATGACAGTTAATGTCTGATCCCGTCCAAAGAGGTGGCTTATGTCTCAGTACATACATTCGGTTACTCTTGAACTGTCAAAATGCAAGGGCTGTACCAACTGCATAAAACGCTGTCCGACCGAGGCGATCCGCGTTCGCGACGGGCACGCCGTAATAAAACAAGAGAGATGTATAGATTGCGGAGAATGTATACGTAATTGCCCTTATCAAGCAAAAAAATCAATATTTGATCATTTTGAGGATTTTGCAAATTACAAATATAAAATAGCGTTGCCGGCTCCGGCACTTTTCGGACAATTTGAAAATCTCGATGACGTGGACTATGTTCTTACCGCGTTGATAGAATGTGGGTTTGACGATGTGTTCGAGGTTTCCAGGGCGGCAGAGATAATTACGGAATATACTCGCAGCTATATGAAGCAAGAGGAAATTCAAAAGCCGGTTATAAGCTCGGCTTGCCCTGCTATCGTTCGGCTTATCAGTCTTAGGTTTTCTTCGCTTTGCGATAATTTTTTGCCGTTGCTTCCTCCTATTGAGCTTGCGGCGCGTGAAGCTCGCAGAATCGCGTTGGAAAAGCACCCCGAGCTTAATGATGACGATATAGCGGTTTTGTTTATCTCGCCGTGTCCCGCGAAAATCAGTTATGTGAAAAATCCAATAGGTGCTGTGAAAACGGCTGTTACAGGCGCTCTTTCAATCAATGAGTTTTATTTTAAAATCCGTGCAAAATTAAAAGAGATCAAAGACCCATTGCCGTTATCAAAAACGGGAATAATAGGTATTAATTGGGCCGCCTCGGGCGGAGAAGCTACCGGTTTGCTTTCTGAAAAATATCTCGCTGCAGACGGTATTGAAAATTGTATCCATGTGTTGGATGAAATCGAAAACGGTATCATTCACAATCTTGAATTTGTTGAGCTTAATGCTTGTATCGGGGGCTGTGTCGGCGGTACGCTTAACGTGGAAAATCCTTTTGTGGCAAAAGCGCGATTGAGGTCTTTAAGAAAATATCTTCCCGTTTCAAGAAACCGTTCGCTTTCCGAAACAAATCTTCCAGATGACGTTATGATGGATTATCCGATTGCCGATAATCGTTCGGATATACTTTCAAATGACAGATTGACTGCGATTAAAAAGATGGCGGAAATAGAAGCGATATACAAAGAGCTTCCGCATCTTGATTGCGGTTCTTGCGGAGCACCGAACTGTCACGCTCTCGCCGAAGACATTATCAATAAGGAAGCAACAGAATACGATTGCTTGATCAAATTAAGGGAAAACCACAAGAAAAAATGATTTATTATATTTTCCGAGGGGATGATTTTTATGAATGTAAAAGAGCTTGCTCAAAAATTAAATCTCGAAATAATAAATCTTTCCGATGGCGACAGAGAGATTCGCGGCGGATACGTCGGTGACCTTTTGAGTTGGGTAATGGGGCGAGCGTCGGCTGACGATGCGTGGGTGACTATTATGTCAAATCTCAATGTAATTGCGGTTGCGTCGCTCGTCGATGTTGCCTGTGTGGTTATTGCAGAGGGTGTAAAATTGGAAGATGATGTTATCCAAGCCGCAATTTCTCAAAACATAAACGTTCTTAAGAGCGATAAAAATGCTTTTAAGGTTTGCGCTGATATTTCGAATTTATTATGAGTAAATATTTTTACGATTTACATATACATTCGTGCCTATCCCCGTGCGGTGATGATGATATGACTCCCAATAATATTGCGGGAATGTCGGCTTTAAAGGGGCTTAATATCGTTGCCTTGACCGACCATAATTCCTGCAAAAATTGCCCTGCGTTTTTTGACGCTTGCAAAAAGCAGGGAATCATTCCGATTGCCGGAATGGAACTGACCACCGCAGAGGATATACATATAATTTGCCTTTTCAAAAATCTTGAGGACGCAATGGCGTTTGATGCTGAAATTTATGAGCATATTATGCCCGTAAAAAACAACTCGGATATTTTTGGAAATCAAATTATAACAGATTCAGAGGATGTTCAGATCGGCACAGAAGATAGATTGCTTATTTCGGCAACCGATTTGTGGATGTCTGATGCCATAAAGCTTGCTAAATCGTATGGTGCACATGTTCATCCCGCGCATATCGACAGAGAATCAAACGGTATGATTTCGATTTTGGGAGATTTTCCGACGGAATACGGCTTTCTTTTTTCGGAATATAACGATTCTTCGAAAATTCCGATTTATAGAGATAAATATCCGCAATTAAAATGTGTTGAGCCACTGGTTTGCTCGGATGCTCACAATTTGTGGCAGATCAATGAGGCGGAGAATTTCTTTGAAATTGATGACGAGATATACAGCTCGTCGGTTATTCGTTCTAAGCTTTTTGAGCTTTTTGATTCTCAAAAATAAAATTGATTGATTTATAATTAAATTAAATTAAATTAAATGGAGGATTTTTTTCAGTATGAAAAAGAAAATGACCACAGTTATGTTCCGTGGTACAAAATCTCAAGAAGAGCAATTGATTGCTGCTATTGAGCTTTACCGCGGTACGCCGGGGGCACTTATGCCTGTCCTTCAAAAAGCGCAGGATATCTATGGATATCTTCCTGTTGAAGTACAGAAAATAATTGCAGAGAAGATGGATATTTCGATGGAAGAAGTTTACGGAGTTTCTACATTCTACTCTCAATTCGTGCTCAATCCCAAAGGAGAAGTTGCGATTTCCGTATGCCTTGGAACAGCTTGTTATGTAAAAGGAAGCGCTGACGTTGTCGACAGAGTTTCCGAGTTGCTTGGCGTCTCGGTTGGTTCAACATCACCCGACGGAAAATATTCGCTCGAAGCTACCAGATGTATCGGAGCTTGCGGACTTGCACCCGTTATGACTATTAACGATGATGTGTACGGCAAGCTTAAAAAGACTGATGTAGACGATATTCTTGCTAAATATAAATAATTTCCCGAAATGAAGGAGTTATCTCTCAATATACTTGATATTGCGAAAAATTCGGTTACTGCAGGTGCAGATAAAATTTGTATTTTTCTTGATACCGACGAAGACGGTTTGTTAAAGCTTACTATCTCGGATAACGGCTGCGGAATGGATGAAAAAACGCTCCAAAATGTTACCAACCCTTTTTACACGACCAGAACAACAAGAAAGGTTGGACTTGGGCTTCCTTTCCTGAAATTGGCAGCAGAGCAGGCAGGTGGAGGACTTTCCATTACATCATCGGTTGAAAAAGGAAATAGCGGGACTACGCTTGTTGCTACGTTTGATACTAAAAATATTGATTGTATGCCTATAGGTGATATTGTTTACACGATTTGCATTTTAATTGCGGGAAGCCCCGATATAAATTTTTTGTTTAGAGATATAAACACAAAAAGAACGGTTGTGCTTGACACAGAAGAAATTCGAAATGTTCTTGGAGACAGCATATCTTTGGCAGAGCCGGAAATCCAAACATGGATAAGAGAATATTTAGAAGAACAGTATAAAAATTAAAATGATTTGAAAATTACAATAAACGGAGGGAAATATTTATGAAATCTTTGGCGGAGCTTGCTGCAATAAGAGAAAGAATGCAGAGCAAAGTTGTTATTCGCGAAGGAGAAGGCGCTATTAGAGTTGTTGTCGGAATGGCAACATGCGGAATAGCCGCAGGTGCAAGACCTGTTCTTAAAGAGTTTGTCAGCGGTATAGCCGAGGCGGGCTTGTCTGATAAAGTTACCGTAACCCAAACCGGATGTATCGGTATTTGCCAATACGAGCCCGTAGTTGAGATCTTCGAGGACGGCAAAGAAAAGGTTACATACGTTAAGCTTGACGCTGAAAAGGCAAAAGAGATTATCGAAAAACATCTTAAAAACGGTCAGATTGTTACTGAATATACAATCGGCGCAAATAAATAATTGATTTTAGCATAAGGAAAGGAAAAAGAAAATGATAAGAACACACGTACTTATCTGCGGCGGTACCGGTTGTACCTCTTCCGGCAGCGTTAAAATCAGTGAAGCGCTGACTGCTGAAATAGCCGCAAAAGGGCTTGCAGATGAAATTAAAGTAGTCGTTACCGGATGCTTTGGACTTTGTGCACTCGGTCCGATTATGATCGTTTACCCTGAAGGAACATTTTACAGTAATGTTAATATTAACGATGTTCCTGAAATAGTTGAGGAGCACTTCCTCAAAGGACGCCCCGTGGAAAGACTTGTATATCACGAAAAGAACGGCGTAACAGAAGATATTCATCATGCTACATCGCTTTCTGAAACCACTTTCTACAAGAAACAGAAGAGAGTTGCTCTCAGAAACTGCGGTGTTATAAATCCTGAAAATATTGACGAGTATATAGCAATGGATGGATACAGAGCACTCGGAAAGGTCCTCACGGAAATGACACCCGATGAGGTTATCCAGTGCATTCTCGATTCAGGACTTCGCGGCAGAGGCGGCGGCGGATTCCCGACGGGTCTTAAGTGGAAATTTGCTTCCGGAAATCGCGGAAATGTAAAGAAATACGTTGCTTGTAACGCTGACGAAGGCGACCCGGGTGCATTTATGGACCGTTCTGTTCTTGAAGGTGACCCGCATGCTGTTCTTGAGGCAATGGCAATAGCAGGATATGCAATCGGTGCGGATGAGGGATATATTTATGTACGTGCCGAATATCCGATAGCAATTCATCGTCTTGAAATCGCCATAAAACAAGCTCGTGAATACGGATTGCTCGGTAAAAATATTTTTGGTACCGATTTTAACTTTGATATTCAGCTTCGTTTCGGTGCAGGTGCATTTGTTTGCGGAGAAGAAACCGCACTTATGACATCTATTGAAGGTAATCGAGGAGAACCGCGTCCGCGTCCTCCATTCCCTGCAGTAAAGGGACTTTTCGGTCAGCCGACAATTCTTAATAACGTTGAAACATATGCAAATATTTGTCAGATTATCCTCAACGGACCCGAATGGTTTGCATCTATGGGTACAGAAAAATCCAAAGGTACAAAGGTTTTCGCTCTCGGCGGAAAAATTACAAATACAGGACTTGTAGAAGTTCCCATGGGTACAACACTCAGAGAAGTTGTTGAGGAAATCGGCGGAGGAATACCTAACGGTAAGAAGTTTAAAGCGGCACAAACCGGCGGACCTTCCGGCGGCTGTATTCCCGCATCGCTTATCGATACTCCTATCGACTATGATAATCTTATTGCGATCGGTTCTATGATGGGCTCAGGCGGTCTTATCGTTATGGACGAGGATACCTGTATGGTTGACCTTGCGCGCTTCTTCCTTGAGTTCACTGTTGATGAATCTTGCGGAAAATGTACGCCTTGCCGCGTAGGAACAAGACGTTTGCTTGAAATCCTCGATAAGATCATTTCGGGTAACGGCGAAATGGAAGATTTGGATAAGCTTGAAGAATTGGCAAATTACATAAAGAGCGCATCTCTTTGCGGACTTGGTCAAACTGCACCTAACCCGGTTCTTTCTACACTCCGTTATTTCAGAGATGAGTATATTTCTCATATCGTTGATAAAAAGTGTCCTGCAGGCGTTTGCAAGAAGTTGCTTCAGTATAAAATTGATGCCGATAAATGTAAGGGTTGTACCGCGTGTGCAAGAAAGTGTCCTGTCGGAGCTATTTCGGGCTCGGTTAAGAATCCTCATATTATCGATCTTCAAAAGTGTATCAAATGCGGAGCTTGCCAGGAAACTTGTAAGTTTGGCGCAATCTATAAAGAATAAGGAAGGAGAACAGTGGAAATGGAAACAATTAATGTTAAAATCAACGGCGTAGAATATGCTGTTCCGAAGGGGTCCACAGTTCTTGAGGCCGCCAGAGCGGCTAAAATAGACATACCGACACTTTGCTATCTCAAAGATATAAATGAAATCGGTGCATGCCGTCTTTGCCTTGTTGAAGTATCCGAGGGCGGAAGACCCTTTAGAATGGTTACCGCGTGTGTATATCCCGCAACAGATGGAATGGTTATTCTTACGAATACTCCCAAGATTATGAAGTCAAGAAAAATGAATTTGGAGCTTTTGCTTTCAAATCATGAGAAAAATTGTCTTTCATGCGTTCGCAGTACAAATTGCGAGCTTCAAAAGCTTTGTCTTGATTACGGAGTTGACGAAACTCATTTTTCGGGCGAAAAGAATCACTATGAAATAGATGATGCATCTCCGATTATCCGTAATAACAATAAGTGTATCCTTTGCCGTCGTTGTGTTGCGGCTTGTAAGAACGTACAGGGAATTGGCGTTATCGGTGCAAACAACCGCGGATTTGATACAAATATCGGTTGCTCATTTGATTCCAAATTGGCAGATACCTCTTGTATAAACTGCGGACAATGTATAGTAGCTTGTCCCGTCGGTGCTATTTACGAGAGAGATGATACCGAAAAGGTTATGGATGCAATCGCAGACCCGTCTAAGAAGGTTTATATTTGTGTTGCTCCTTCGGTACGTGCGCAAATCGGCGAATGCTTCGGATACGAGCCGGGTACAGATACAGAAGGCAAAATGGTTGCTGCGCTTAAACGACTCGGATTTGACGGCGTATTCAATATGAATATGACCGCAGACCTTACTATTATGGAAGAAGCAACCGAGTTCCTCGGCAGACTTAAAAACGGCGGAAAGCTTCCGCTTATCACTTCCTGCTCCCCCGGTTGGATAAAATATTGCGAGCACTACTTCCCGCAGTTTACAGAAAATCTTTCTACATGTAAATCACCTCAGCAAATGTTTGGTGCAATTATGAAGACATATTTTGCTCAAAAAGAGGGAATAGATCCTAAAGATATGGTATTTGTTTCTGCAATTCCTTGTACTGCAAAGAAATTTGAAGTTGGACGCCCCGGTCAATCCGCAGAAGGAAGTGTTCCGGATGTTGATATTGCGGTTACAACAAGAGAAGTTGGCAGAATGATTGAAAAAGCCGGCATTAAGTATAGAGAACTTGATGATGAAAACTTTGACGATCCGTTTGAAATCGGTTCGGGAGCAGGCGTTATCTTTGGTGCAACCGGAGGTGTTATGGAAGCAGCACTCCGTACAGCGGCAGAGGTTATTGAAGGAAAGCCGCTCGAAAAGCTTGAATTCTCTGATGTCAGAGGCGTTGAAGGAGTTAAGTTTGCGCAATATAAGCTTGGTGATGTTGACCTTAAGGTTGCTGTTGCAAGCGGAACTGCAAATGCTAAAAAGCTTCTTAAAGCTATCGAGTCCGGCGAGGTTGACGTTCAATTCGTAGAGATTATGGCTTGTCCCGGCGGATGCGTAAATGGCGGCGGACAACCGATCCAACCCGTTTCTGTACGTCATACTACAGATTTGAGAGTTAAGAGAGCTGCTGTTCTTTATAACGCAGATACTAATATGGATCTTCGTAAATCTCACGAAAATTCGGCAGTAAAGAAGCTTTACGATGAATTTCTCGGCGAGCCAAACAGCCACGTTGCTCATAAAATCTTGCATACGCACTATATTAAGCGTGGTCTTTAATCAATAAAAATGCATCGGTATGGATAAGAGATATCTTTGAAATACCGATGCATTTATTTTGTATAAAATGGTAATATTGTGGATAAACTACAAATATAAATTTAGGAGGTATTTGTATGTTTACACAAAAAGAAAATGCATTGTTACAGGATTTTAAACAGGCGGAGGAGCTTTGTATTGAAAAATATACAAACTATGCCAATACTGCTTCAAATCAAAAATTAAAAAATCTTATGAATCAAATTTGTTGTATCGAAAAAAATCATCTGCAAACAATCAATCAAATAATAGGCGGTCAGCTTCCGTCAATGTCGGGTGGAGAGTGCAAAACACCAACTCCGGAAGTAGCAGATTACACTAACAACAGTGAGGGCTTCAAATACGATAAATATATTTGTTCAGACGCTCTTTCGACAGAAAAGCATGTTTCTTCAACGTATAATACCGGAATATTTGAGTTTAAAGACGTGTCCGTGAGAAATATTTTGAATCATATTCAAAAAGAGGAGCAGGAACACGGAGAAAAAATATACAGTTATATGTCTATGAATGGTATGTATAGCTGAAATTGAAATTTGTTGTAAAAAAGCAGCGCAACTTTAGTTTTTAAAGTTGCGCTACTTTTTTAATTTATAAGCTCATCAAGAGTTTGATTATAAACCTTCATATTGCTTTCGGCAGCATCTTTATTGTCTGCTTGCAGAAGAAAATAAAATTTAATTTTCGGTTCTGTACCCGAGGGCCTTGCAATAATAACATCTCCGTTACTGAGCTTATAATATATTACGTTGGATTTTGGTAAGTTTGTGGGGAGTGTATCTCCGTTATTAAAATCGGTAATGGTTTCCTTCAAATAATCGCCGATAGCAACTGTGCGTTGCGTACCAAAAATCAGAGGAGGATTATTACGAAGCAAGCTCATAAGCTGCTCGATTTTTTTTGCGCCTTGTAGACCCTCGTGATATATTTCGCGATTCGCTTCGTAGAAATAACCATATCGTTCATAGAGATTGCAGAGCGCATCCGAGAGCGTCATATTTTTTGCTTTATAATATGCGGTCATTTCGCAAATAAGCATTGACGAAACAACAGCATCCTTGTCGCGAGCATATGTGCCTTTGAGATAACCGTAGCTTTCCTCAAAGCCGAAAATAAAGTTTCCGGAGTTGTCAAGCTCGTGATTTTTAATAACCTCGCCGATAAACTTAAAACCTGTAAGCACATTGTGTATCTTTATTTTGTGATGCTCACAAATCTTTGAGGCCAGCTCTGTAGTAACGATGGTTTTTACGGCATAAGGATTTTCGGGCATCGAGCGTGTTTGCTCATATGCTGTGATAATATAGTCAAGCAAAAGGGCACCCATTTGGTTACCCGAAATCGTAATAAACGAACCGTCTTTCGAACGCGTCATAACACCAACACGGTCGGAGTCGGGGTCGGTTGCGATTATAAGGTCGCTTCCGATTTCTTCGGCAATATTTATTCCCAATTTAAACACATCAGAATATTCAGGATTCGGTTTTTTTACAGTAGGAAAATTCCCGTCTATTTTCATTTGCTCGGGAACAGTATAAAGGTGCTTTAATCCGCAACGGCGAAATACTTCGGGTACAAGCTTATATCCGGCGCCGTGAAGCGGGGAATATACAATTTTCAAATCATCTGCTACGTTTAAAATTGCAGAGGGATTAACACGCTGAGCAAGAACGGCTTCGATATATTTATCGTCGATATCTTTTCCAATAATGTGAATGAGACCTTCGGAAACTCCGCGCTCAAAGGAAAACCGTTTTACATCCTTAAAAATATCAATTTTAGATATTTCGGAAGAAACCGTGTCTGCATGATTTGGAGGGATTTGCGCTCCGTCCTCCCAATACGCCTTATATCCGTTATATTCTTTTGGATTGTGCGACGCAGTAATATTTATACCTGCAACACATTTAAGCTCACGAATTGCAAACGAAAGCTCCGGTGTAGGACGAATTCCGTCGAAAATATAAGCGGGAATAAGGTTTGCAGCAAGTACCTCCGCAGCTGTTTTTGCATATATTTCGGAGTTGTTTCTGCTGTCATAGGCGATCGCAACACCGTCGGACGCTCGCCCTTCTTTTATAATTAAATTTGCAATGCCTTGAGTGGCGTGAGCAATAGTATATACGTTTATTGCGTTTGTTCCCAACTTCATTTTTCCGCGCAGACCGGCAGTGCCGAAAGTAAGGAATGATGAAAATCTCTCGCTGATTTCATCGGTATCGTTTTGTATTGCACGAAGCTCGTCTTTTTCTTCGTTAGAAAGCTTATCAGAGTTTAACCACAACAGAAGTGAATTATTAAAATTAAGCATTAACAGACTCCTTTCTTTGATTGAGATATTGCTTTAAAGCAGAAGCGAATTGGTCGGGGCAAGAGGTGGATTTAAATCCGCACTTGATTCCGCTTAACCGTCTGATTGCTTCATCAACATTCATACCTCTAAGCAGCGAAGAAAGTCCCTGTGTGTTTCCGGAGCATCCCCCAACAAATTTAACCGAAGATATGATATTGTTATCAATATCTATTTCAATACTTCTTGAACACACGCCTTTAGGCGAAAAAACAAAATGGTCCATACAGATTCTCCTAATTATTTTATTAGATTATTTTTGAAAACAGCCCAATAGGTGTATATTGGGGAACATTTGCAGAGAGATAAATCAAGAATGGTGTAATCTCAGAAGCGGATTCTAACTCTAAAATAATGTGATATGAAAAAGCTTCATCGTTATAAGATAAAGGGAGCGAATCTATTCTGCGAAGCTTCAATGAAAAATGCTCCGCCACGGCGAGAATTTCCGCAACCGACGAAAAATCTCCGGTCGTAACAGCAAATTCAAAGAAAAATGAACCGATATTCTTTTTTAAAACAGAAAAATTTTTCCCTAATAAAGCAAATAAAGTGCTTTTTCTGTCATCATTATCGATTGCGCAAGCCGAAAGGATTTTAAGGTCGTATTTGTCTATAAGCGAATAAAAGCTGACAAGCTTTCCTTCACTTGTGTTTTCAATAGGCAGAATACAAAATTCACATCGCTCGTTATAAACGTCCTCGCATATTGTATCAAATCTGCTTTGATAATATGCTTGAAGCCCTTTAAATTGCTTTGAAAACTTTGAAAAAGCCAAATTAGTATAATGATTCTGCACATAGGAAAGCTTTTGTGTAACATCTTTTTTTAAAGAGTGCTGACTTTTAAAAAAATCATTTGGCAACACAAAAGGATTGAACTTTAAAAGATTGCAAATTTCGCGACAGGCGCAAATTTGTTCAAGTATAGAAAGGTGTGCAAAAAATTCTCTGATTGGCTTTTTATTAAACGTAGGCGCCGAGTTATAAAAATCCTCGTCAAAAACCAATTTCAAAATTGAGAATGAAGTTTCGTTTTTTATTGTTGTATAGTTGCCTTCTGAGAAAGTAATGCGAATATATTCACGAATAAATGCCAGTCGCTTTTCAAAATTCTTTGCGTCGAGCTCTCCTGCTTTTTTTAGCTCATTTGTGAGTACATTTAAATCCGTATCCTTTTGATTATTACGATTATTCATTACAGAAGCTCAAGAATATCAAAACTGTCATTTAAAAAGTCCTGCATTTCCGTAGAGCTTAATTTGCGTTGAGAAAGCGTCGCAAGCTTGTATATATATTTCGCCATAGATGCGGCTTTATCAGAATCATTCGAATTTATTTCGGAAATGTGTTTGATAAGCGGAGAATTTACGTTTACAACCAAGGTGGACTCAAGGTTAGAAGCAGGCGAAGAAAAGCCGGAATCTGCCATTGAATACATCTTCATCATATCGTCAAATCGTCTTGCTTCCTCGGAAACTGTTAGTATGGCAGGCACACGGGAATCTTTCAGTGATTCAAACACAACCTTCAGGCTGTCGTTTCCGCTTGCCGAAACAAAAAGTTCTTTTATCGTCGGATCTTCTTTAACCTCATCTTCGGATTTCAGAGAAGATGCGATGTCGGAATCGATTCTTACGAATTTTACATTCTTTGTATATTGCTCTAGCACCGATATAAATTGTGTGTCTATGGCGTGCTCAAAAACCGCAACATCGAGTCCTTGATTTTTAAACATTGTAATATATTGTGCCTGTAGAGCGGTATCGGTTGCATAATAAACTATATTTTCGTGGGTTTCTTTTGCTTTTGCGAGATAATCGTCGAGTTTTAAATAAGAATTGTCGGTCAGCTTTAAAAGAATCGAATCCTTAACGCGTTCATAAAACTTTTGATCGCGCATGCAAGCATATTCAACAAAGGTTCTGATATCATTCCAAACCTTTTCGTATTTTTCGCGCTCGGTATTACAAAGAGCATTGAGCTTATCGGCAACCTTTTTTACAATGTGGGCTGAAACCTTGGCAACATATGTGTTTGTTTGAAGATAACTTCTTGAAACGTTCAAAGGAAGCTCAGGACAATCCAAAACTCCTTTTAGCATTAAAAGATATTCGGGAATAACTTCTTTTATGTTATCGGCTACAAATACTTGATTATAGTAAAGCTTGACCTGCCCCTCAAGGGATTCGTATTCGTTAGAAAGCTTTGGGAAGTAGAGAATTCCCTTGAAATTAAGAGGATAGTCGGCGTTGATATGAATGTGGAAAAGCGGGTCTTTATAGTCGCGGAAAACCTTTTTATAAAACGAGTTATAATCCTCATCGCTGCAATCCGAGGGACGCTTTTGCCACAATGGCTGTATATCATTAACGGGTTTTGGTTGCTCGTCAGCGCTTTTTTCTTCCGAAGCGTCCGAAAAATATATTTCAACAGGCATAAACGAGCAGAATTTTTCAAGTATATCCTTTATTTTTGCTGCTTGTAAGTATTCGACTTCTTCATCGGCAATATGCATTATAACCGCTGTTCCTCTGGATCCTTTTTCGGAGGCGGAGATCTCATATTCGCCCGATTCCTCACATACCCAGCGTATAGCAGGAGCATCAGTATACGACTTGGTAATTATCTCTACCTTGTTGCTTACCATAAAAGCAGAGTAAAATCCAAGTCCAAAGTGTCCGATAATACCCGGTGCAGAAGCATCGCTTTCATTTTCGTATTTTTGAATAAATTCAAATGCGCCCGAAAGTGCAATTTGACAAATATATTTTTTTAATTCCTCTTCGGACATACCGATTCCGTTATCCTCAACGGTAAGCGTACCGGCATCCTTGTCGATAATAACATTGATGCGAAAATCATTCTCGTCAAGCTTTATTTGACCAAGAGAGTCCAAACGCTTTAATTTTGTAATGGCGTCGGTAGCGTTTGAAACTATTTCCCTAAGGAAAATATCTTTTTCCGAATAAAGCCATTTTTTTATAATAGGGAATATATGCTCTGTATCTACAGATATTCCGCCTTTTTTTACATTTTCAAAATTTTCAGACATAAAAATCACTCCCGATTACTTTTTGCTTTTGAATTTTTCTTTTATATTATCGTATAATTTAATTACAGATTCCTTTATTTTGATCACTAATACTTTCTTTTCTTTCTTGGGTGGTATTATAAGCGCGTTTTCGGCATAATACTCGCTTAATTCGACGGGCATTTCGCGCATTTCGAGCTTTTTATCAATAAGTTTATTTGCAAAGGTAAGCAAAACCGCAAAGATAGGAACACCTATAAACATTCCCAAAAGTCCGAGATATCCGCTTGTAATAAGAATAGCAACGATAACTCCGAGCGCACTCAGTCCGGTAGAATCTCCAAGTATCATAGGTCCTAATATAGTTCCGTCTAATTGTTGAATAACTATTATAATCAAGATGAGTATAATAAACTTGCTCGGATCGGAAATAAGCACAATGATTCCGCAGGGGATAGCACCGATAAACGGACCGATAACGGGAATAAGGTCTGTGACCGAAACAATAACCGTGAGAAGCAACGGATACGGAACTCCGAAAATAACAAAGCAAACGAATGAAATAGTACCGATAATAAGAGCGTTTATTAATTTTCCGACGATAAAGCCGCCGAAAATTTTATCGGTTATGCGAGCTGCATCCATAATATTTTCCGCTCTCGATTTTTGAAAGAGGGCAAACAGTATTTTTTTTGTACCCGCAAGAAGCTTTTCTTTTGAAAGTAACAGATAAACCGAAATGATAAATCCAAAAAGAACATTCTTTGCGCTAACAACGAATTTTGAAATATATTCGGTCAAATATTCACTGAGCTTGCTCCAGAAATCCCCCGAGCTGACTATAAAATCCGTAACCATTTTGACAAGTTTCTCGACATTAAAATATTCAAGGAAATCATCATTGTTGGACATAAAATTATTTATAATTACGTTAGCACGGTAAACGGCTACATTTATAAAGTGGTCCATATTTCCGCCAAGCTCATTAAAGCTGTTTATAAGCTGAGGGATAATAGCCCAAAGCACGATAACGATTATCAGCAAAACAATCAGGTAAGTAACAATAGTGGTAAGTGTTTTGCGAAGCGCCATGTTTTTTACATTTTTGAAAGCTTTTCTTTCGAAAAATTTAAAAATCGGGTTACACAGATATGCAATTCCCGCGCCAATAAAAATAGGTGAAAAAATTGCGAAAAAACTTGAAAGCCATTCGTTTATAGCTGTAGCATTTATTATGACGATGATTAGCATCATTAATATAGCATAAACAGATGCAAATGTAACGATGGCGGCTTTTTTTGTCGTCCAATCAAACTTCATTTATAAATCCTATTTGACGAGATGAATACACTCGACAAGCCCTTTAACAATATTTTAGATTACGACATCTAATTATATATATTATATACTTTTTTTATATCATAGTCAATAACAATTATTTAAAACTTTTGGTCGTACATTGTCTAAAACACTTGAAAAACAGTAATATTTGTGATATTATTTAAACATAAGCTTGAAAAGAGGTAAAAAAGTGAGAGCCATTAAAGCATACGCAAAAATAAATCTTTTCCTTGATATTACAAAAAAGCGCAATGACGGGTTTCATGATATAGTGACTGTTATGCAAAAGGTTACGTTGGCCGATAATGTTAGTGTTGAAAAAACGCTCGGAGAAGGCATACATATTTATACCAATTCAAAAAACGTTCCGCAAGGAAAAGAAAATATCGCCTATAAAGCGGCAAGCTTGTTTTTAAAGAAAGCCGGTATTACGGACAGAATAAATATAACGCTTGAAAAGAACATTCCCACCGAGGCGGGATTGGGCGGCGGCAGTTCCGATGCAGCCGCGGTGCTTGAGTTGTTAAATGCCGAATATAGCGGGGTAATTAGTAAAGACGAACTTTTAAAAATTGCTTTGGAGTTGGGCTCGGATGTGCCGTTCTTTTTAGAAGACGGAACCTCTCTGAACGTAGGACGAGGAGAAAAAAGCATTGAAAAATTTCCGAATTTAAACGGTTATATTGTTATCGCAAAAGGGAAATGCGGTATGTCTACAAAAACGGCATATGGTCTTCTTGACCAAAAATACGCAAATAATTACAGAAAAAACAACGAAGCGTTGCTGGAAGGATTGTCTGTTTTATTAAGGGAGGGAAAAAATACAAATATTTCAAAGTATCTTTACAATATATTTGAAGATGTCGTCGCTGCACCTCTTGCCGAAATCAACGACATGAAATCTGTAATGCTAAAATCGGGAGCGCTTGGGGCATTGATGAGCGGAAGCGGAAGTTCTGTGTTTGGAATTTTTGATAGCTTGGACAATGCTCAAAAGGCATATTATGATTTTGTTCATTCAAACACAGATGCATGGATTTGTACGGCGGTATAAATAAACCGATTTTTTAGAACAATTTACTTGTGAGGAATACTATAATGGTCAAAAAAATCATTTTTCCGTTACTTGCCGCAATAATTTGGGGAACTGCTTTTGCGGCGCAGAGAATCGGTTCGGAATTTGTTCCGCCGTTCGCATTTAATGCTGCGCGCAGTGCAGTTGCAGTAGTGGCTTTAGGTGTAATTTTGTTTATCGTTAATAGAGTTAAGCTTCATCGCGGCGATGCTAAAAGAAACAAGGGAAACTTAAAAGCGTTGATATTAGGCGGGATTTGTTGCGGTACAGCTATGGCGGTTGCAACGAGCTTGCAACAAATAGGGCTCGGTGAAACCGATGCTGGAAAAGCGAGCTTTATTACAGCGCTTTATATAGTGCTTGTACCTATTTTCGGTATTTTTATCCGCAGGCGGGCTTCCGCGCTCACTGCAGTCAGTGTTGCAATTGCCGTTGTTGGTATGTATTTGCTATGCGTGAGTGAAAATTTTACAATTCAAAAAAGCGATGTTTATGTTATTATTTGTGCGGCATGCTTCGCGATTCACATATTGATCATAGACCGCTTTGCTCCGCTTACGGATTGCATCGCGTTGTCGCTGGTGCAATTTGCGGTTATGACTGTCGAATCGGCAATTTTATCATTCTTGTTTGAAAGTCCGACTGTCGATGGTGTTTTGAATTGTATATGGCCTATACTCTACGTTGGTATCTTTTCCAGCGGTATTGCTTATACATTGCAAATTGAAGCTCAGAAATATTCAGACCCGACTGTCGTTTCGCTTTTGCTCAGCACCGAATCGGTTTTCGGTGCTTTGGCAGGAGTTATATTTTTACACGAAACTATGTCGAACAGAGAGTACTTTGGATGTGCGCTTATGCTTTTAGCGGTTATGCTATCTCAAATTCCCATCGAGGTGTTTAAAAAAATTTTTCGTCTTAAAAACGACTAAAAAACAGGCATTTTGGATATATGTGATGTATCCTATCCAAAATGCCTGTTTTTTAGTTGGCCTCCGATAATTGCTCAGTGTCCGGAGAATATATTTTTTTGATATCGGCGCCTATTGCTCTTAAATTACCTACAATATTATAGTAACCGCGTTCAATTGATTCTATACCCGAAATCTCGGTACGGCCTTCCGCCGCCAAGCCCGCAACGATCATTGCGGCGCCAGCTCTCAGATCCACAGCTTTAACAGGAGCGCCCGAAAGCTTTGGGACTCCGATAATAGTTGCCGTTTTTCCCTCGACAGTAATATTTGCTCCCATTTTTAAAAGCTCTTCAACATATCGAAAGCGATTTTCCCAAATGCCCTCGCTGACTATGCTTACACCGTCTGCCAAGGCAAGTATTGCGCTGAATTGAGGATGCATATCTGTTGGAAATCCGGGATAAGGAAGAGTTTTAATGTTTGCCGCCTTTAATTTACGATTGGATGTAACCGTGATATAATCGTCATATTCCTCAACCTCAACCCCCATTTCGAGAAGCTTTGCGGTAACCGATTCGACGTGCTTGGGAATTATATTTCTAATGTTAACCTTTCCACCCGTTAATGCGATAGCAGTCATATACGTTCCCGCCTCAATCATATCGGGAATAATTGTATAGGAGCATCCGCTGAGCTTTTTAACGCCGCGGATTTTGATTACACTTGTACCTGCTCCTACGATATTAGCTCCGCAGGTATTAAAAAAGTTAGCGAGGTCAACTATGTGCGGCTCTTTTGCCGCATTTTCAATAACAGTCATTCCATCTGCGAGCACCGCAGCAAGCATTACGTTTATTGTGGCGCCTACCGAAGCAACGTCAAAATAAACCGAATTGCCGTGCAGACCGTTTTCAGCTGATACGGTAATATATCCGTTTTCGGCTTCATTGACAACCGCGCCAAGTGCTTGAAATCCTTTTTTGTGTTGGTCTATGGGACGATTTCCAAAATAGCATCCTCCGGGCCAACCCACCTTTGCCTTGTGTACGCGTCCAAGCTCTGCACCCAATAAATAGTAAGATGCACGCATCTTTCCAACGAGATCCAAAGGAGAAGAGCCCGCTATAAAGTGTCGTGTATCTATTTCGACAGTGGTTTTGTCAATGAATTTAACACTTGCTCCCATCATTTTGAGGATATCCAAGGAGAGCGTTACGTCACTGACAGAGGGAAGATTTTCGATTGTGCATTTGTCATTTACTACAATAGTTGCAAAGATAATGGGTAGGGCAGCATTTTTCATTCCGTTTATAAAAATGTCCCCGTAAAGTTTATTACCGCCGTTGACCAAAATTTTTTCCATATATAAATCACCGCTTCCAATATATCAGAAGTTTTGTCCTTTACAATTCTAAAATGTTGAATAGGGATTCGTGAATCAATTTATTATAACACGCAATTGAGAAAAAATAAATAGTTTTTATAAATATTCTCAATAAACAGTATATATAAAAAGCAGAAAAATGTGATAAATTAAATTATTCGGTGGTTAAAGAAAGATTTTTGTAATATGCTACCGTCAAATCCACAACCATTCCATAGCTTCTGGACCCTTGGATTTGCAAGTAGGTGTCGTTTATTTGTCCTGTAACCTTTCCTATCGTCGAATCTTTATATTTATCGTAGAATTCAGAATATGCACGAAGCTCGTGCTTCACTGCATCGGGGAGTTTTTGCGAAATTTCGAAATAAAGCTCAGAATCAGCGCGGTATAACGCGCTTGCAATATATTCATACATATTCAGATATGCCGAATAACGTATATACGCATCATCGGATTTCGAACACACCAAAAACGCGACAAAATTGGCTTCGTCCTCTCGAGCAATTCCTCGTTGATGAGCAAATTCATGAGCTGCCGTAAAGGGAAGCGTATAATCCGGGAAAACAATATTTATATTTGCTTCACCTGTAAAATATGTGTATATTCCCGTAATGTGAGTGTATGACATAAGCTCACTTAGCATGACCGGCTTGATATTACTGTTCAAACTTTGTATAAAATCATATTGAGGAGTGATTTTGTCATAAGCAGAGATCAGCTTTTTGCTCATTTCTTTGATAGAATACGGCATTACGGAAAATCCACCGTTTTCAAATTCGAGATTGGAAAGCTCGGATTCCATTTGAGCTATCAGCTCCTCTGCCACAAAGCAAAGATCTTCCGCGCTTACATCTTTTTGTTCAAGATTTAAGTGCTCATCAATGGTCTTTGCATGATAACCAATACCAAAGCTGAAAATATAAAGCGAAAAAAAGGTAGATGCAATCGAGAGAAGCATAATGCAATAAGAAGCGACATCGCGCCAGGTGTTGCATTTTTTTCTTATGGCGTAAATAATGAGTAATACAACGGCGAAAGGAAGGAGCAAGAAAAGGATTTCAGATAGCGAAAAGGGGATCCAATTCGTCAAGATCGCAAGCAAAGCCCTGAATACCGTGCTGATATTTGTATTGAAGTATTCGGCAAAATCAACATTATTTATTGCAATGGTATTGCATATAATTCCTATTGCCAATATTGAAAATATAATTATTGAGGGCAGTGAAATCAATTTCGAGCCGTTTTTGACATTGTTATTCATTATTAATACCTTTTCTATAAATGAGAAGATTGGCGGCGCGCTCCATATCCTGGGGAAGCGGCGCTGTTATATCAATTCGCGTTTGCGTTTTTGGATGTAAAAAGCTCACGGATGCGGCGTGAAGCGCATGCCTATGTATAAAGCAGGACTCCTTTCCGTAGAGCCAATCTCCCAAAATCGGATGACCTATAGATGAAAAATGAAGTCGTAATTGATGAGTGCGTCCTGTGATAGGGGTAGCTTCAACCAAAGAGAAATTATCACCCAACGCAATAGGGCGATAAAGAGTTTTTGAATACTCGGCTTCGGGAGATGCGTCGCAGACCTCACGCAAGATCACCCCTTCTTTTGCTCGGCGCATATACGTTTCTACCTTGCCTTCGCAATCTAATATGCCTTCAAGTATGGCAATGTATTTTTTATTGATGCGTTTTTCAAACATCTGCTTTGATAAGCTTGCTGCTGATATTTTATTTTTTGCAACGAGAACAGCTCCGCTGGTGTCTTTATCAAGACGAGTAATAGGTCTGAACACAAAGGGAATATTTTGCGACCTATAATGATAACACAGAGCATTGGCGAGCGTATCGTCAAAATGACCGTGAGAAGGATGGGTAGGCATACCTGCGGGTTTATTTATTATAATGACATCATCGTCCTCATATAAAATGTCGATGGGCAGTTCGGTCGGAACGACGCTTGAAGCTTCGACATCAGTTTCGGTATCCTCGACGCTAAGAGAAAGTACATCTCCGATATTCAGAAGATATCGAACGGTAACGTGTTTTCCGTTTACGAGAATCCCGCGCGGATTTTTCTTCATATCGGCTATAATTTTGGAAGAAAGCTTTAAATGGGTTTTTAACACATATAATACATTCTTTCCGCATAAATCATCAAAAATACTTATTTCCATATTAAACATCGTATTTTATTAAAAATCGCTTTCGAATCAGTAACAAGAAAGCGATTTTTAATAAAAATTATTTTTTGAAATCTTTTATAAACGCTTCGATTCGTTCAAGCGCTTCGGTAATATGTTTTACGGAATATGCATAAGAAATTCTGACAAATCCCTCGCCACATTCACCGAATGCCGTTCCCGGAACAACTGCGCACTTGTAATCATACAAAAGCTTTTCGGCAAACTTTTCACTCGAAAGACCGAATTTTGAAATGTCGGGGAAAATGTAAAAAGCGCCCTTCGGCTCGAAAGAATCTATTCCGATACTTTTAAGACCGTTATAAATATATCTGCGGCGTCGGTTATACTCGGTTGTCATCATTTCTATATCGGGATCTCCGTTTTTCAACGCCTCAATGGCGGCAAACTGAGATGTTGTTGGCGCGCACATAATTGCATATTGATGTATTTTAAGCATTTGCTTTGTCAAAATCTCAGGCGCGCAAAGATAACCAAGACGCCAACCGGTCATTGCGTATGTTTTTGAAAATCCACTGACAAGTATTGTTCGTTCGCGCATTCCCGGAATGTTTGCGATAGAAACGTGCTGAGTATCGTAGGTCATTTCAGCGTATATTTCATCGGAAAGCACGGCAATATTAGTGTCCCTTAATACCTCTGCGATTCCTTCAAGGTCTTCTTTTGTCATAATGGCGCCGGTAGGGTTGTTTGGATAGGGCAGTACAAGCATCTTGGTTTTAGGTGTAATTGCCTTTTTCAGTTCGTCGGGAGTAAGCTTGAATTGGTTTTCAAATTTTGTATTAATGATAACCGGCTTGCCTCCTGCAATTGTTACGAGCGGATCGTAGCAAACAAAAGCGGGCATTGGAATAATAACCTCATCTCCTGGATTGATAACTGCACGCATAGCTATATCAATGGCTTCAGAACCGCCTACGGTAACAATAATTTCGGATTCGGGAGCATAAGAAAGTGAAAAACGCCTGTTCATATAGTTTGAGATTTCTTTTCTGAGCTCGAGAGTTCCCGAGTTTGAAGTATAATATGTTTTGCCGTGTTCAAGACTTTCAATTCCGGCTTCGCGTATGTGCCACGGAGTAACAAAATCGGGTTGCCCAACTGTCAAAGCAACTATATCCTTTGCGTTTTCAACCAAATCAAAAAACTTTCTGATTCCGGATTTTTTTACCCCGACAATATTTTCCGAAAGAATTTTGTTATAATCAATCATGAATGAAATCTCCTCTTTCGTCGGGCTGCTGAGCGCGGTAAACCACGCCTTTATCTTTATATTTGCATAATACAAAGTGAGTTGCTGTGGAAATTACAGATTCGATAGACGCAAGCTTTTGGGAAACGAAAAACGCAACCTCTTTCATAGTTTTACCTTCGATTTGAACGGCAAGGTCATATCCGCCGGACATAAGATAAACACTTTGAACCTCAGGGTATTCAAGAATCTTTTCTGCTGTTTTATCAAAGCCGTGATCTCTTTGAGGAGTTAGCTTGACCTCAATGAGTGCTGATACATATTCGCGGTCGGTTTTTCCCCAGTCTATAATAGTTTTATATCCGAGAATTACACCTTGTTTTTCATACTCATTTATTTTTTCTTTTATTGCTTGCTTGTCTTCGTCAAGCATTACTGCGAGTTGATCGGCAGTAAGTGTTGCGTTTTCTTCAAGTATTTTAAGAAGCTTATCCATTTTTATTCTCCCATAGATTTATATAATATTATTTACAATATTCTCATAAGTAAGGCCGTATTTTGCGGCAATGTCACGAGCATAGCTTTTACCGTCGGGCTTCGTTCGGGTGATGATGAACGAACGTCTGCCTTCTCCTTCGATTCCTGCGACCAAAGTATCAATGGGGACACCGCCGTCAGACGCAGTTCTCGCATTGATATTGTTTATCTCTGAAGCCAATTCATGAAGGTGAGTCGAAAAGATCCCACGGCAACCGACCTTACTAAATGCGGCAAGCACTTCTGCTGCGATATACGATGCTTCGTATGAACCCGTGGACGAAAGTGATTCATCCAAAAGAATTAAGCTGTGTTCGGTAACTCTGTCAAAAATTTCGCGAAGACGGGCGCATTCCTCTCCCAGGCGTCCTTTATCAATAGTATCCTCCGCTCCTGTAGGGAAGTGAGTAAAAATTGAATCAACAGGGCTTATTACCGCACTTGTTGCAGGTACAAACATACCGAGCTGCATCATGACCTGGGCTATACCCATAGCGCAGGTTATAACGGATTTTCCGCCTCGATTGGGTCCGGTAAGAACATATATCATTGCTTTTTCATCAAAAGCTATATCGTTTGTAACAATACTGTCCTCGATTTTTAGCGCGACACACGGATTGTAAAGTCCTTGAGCTTCAAATTTTCTTTCTTCAATATTTGCTAAGGTTGGAGTGCAAAGCGCACACCCCTTATTTTTCAGCGAATTCATAAATTCCGCGCCCTTGACAAGAAATTCTATTTCAGGCATAAGCCCCAGCAAGAAATCTGTGTTGTCCAAAACATAAGCTTGAACTATCTTCTTCCATGAGCGTAGCGAGGATTTGTATACATCGTTTATTGCCGAGTTAAAGGCAAGAGAAAGCGCTGTTTTTTGATTTTCGGATTGCTTTTTTCCAAACGGCACTAAACTTGCAATACAGGTGTATTCATCGTCCTTGAAATTAAGACGCAGTATTTTTTCCAAAGCGTCGCCCGAGTGAAACAATTCGGGGTTGATGGAGAGTACGCCCGCTTCTTTGGGTCTGAGTTGTGCATCAAGATTAACTCCGATAGTAACGCTCTTTATCTCGCGAACTCTATTCGTAAGTTCCGCGAGCTTTTTATTTAGATCGATATAATAATCACTTTCGGCAAGCTCTGCGATTCTGTTCGCAAGAGCCGTAAACGCTTTTCCCCTAATATTGTTGCGTACCTTTTTTAATCCCGAATTGAGCGTGTCGATACATGAGATATAGAGCTCAATCTCGGTTATGCTGGAAAGATAGGAATTTGTATCTCCGCTGTCGGCTTCGAGTCTTCTCAGCTCCAAAATATCGCGAAGAATGGGGAGCAACGAGTTGAGAGTGCGCGAAATTTCCGGATTGTTCATAATATCCGAAAAGGTTCCTATGCGATATTTAATAACTTCGGGCGAGGAAGTGAAGTATTCTGACAAATTACTGTTGTTCAGCTCGAATAACTCGGTTATACCAAGCTCGTAAAGGACAAACATATCAATGTTTGGTCTGTCCTTATCGGCATAATGAAGCATTTGCGATTTTGAAGAAGGAAAAATAAGAGAAAAATCGGAAAAATCCATTTTATTAACCTTTCTTTTATAGTTAATTATCCTTTTTGACTTTTGAAAGCGGATTTTGGTTCATAGCGCTTTCCATGTTTTTGTCGCTTACGTGTGTATATATTTGCGTCGTGTTAAGCTGTTCGTGCCCCAAAATATCTTTAAGAACACGCACATCGACATTACCCGATTGATACATCAAAGTCGCTGCCGTGTGTCTTAATTTATGTACCGAATATCGTTTTGACTCAAATCCACACATATCAAGATATTTATATACCATCCACTGTACCGTTTTGTTGCTGATTCGTTGATCAAGACGGCTCAAAAACAGTGCTTTTGTTGTGAGCGATTGATATTTTTCGCCAAGACGGATCTCAAGATATTGCGAAAGCGCCTCGCGGCAAGCGTCGTTTAAATAAACGATACGTTCTTTATTTCCTTTTCCGACAACGCGAAGAGAGCGAAGCTCGCGGTCGATATCACTTATATTTATTCCCACGAGCTCGGAAAGACGCATACCGCAATTTAAAAATAATGTAATAATTGCATAATCGCGTTCGGTATATTGCGACAGCTTGTCATTTTTAACTGTATCAAGCAGTAAGAGAGATTCTTCCAAAGTCAAATGCTTCGGTAGGGATTTTTTGGGCTTTGGCGACTCGATATTTGCAGCGGGATTGGTTTGAAACAGATTCCTTTTGTTAACCAAATATTTGTATAACGCCTTAATTGAACAGAGCTTGCGCGCCTTAGATGCCCACAGATTTTTTCTCACAGTGCCGCTATACATAAGAAATTCATATATTTCGTCGGTTTTTACAGACTTGATAAAGTCAATATCGACAACCGTTATGTCGATAGCTTCAAAATCCTCGCTGTCAGGAGAAATGTTATTACGCTTTGAAATTATATATCTGAAAAATGTGCGTAGATCTAACAGATATTCATCAACGGTTTTTTGAGAGCATCCTTGAATCGCGGTTTTATATGCCGCAAATTCTTTAATAATTTCAGAAAAAGAATTTATATCTACCGAATACGGCATTTTAATACCTCACTTATAAATCTATTAATTGGACAAAGTGTAAATTTTCAATAAGCATATTGAAATATTTAAAAATATATTCTATAATATTATATATCATTTTACAGATTATTTCAACACTTATTTTGAATTAAGGAGACAAAATGAAGAATTTTTTTAGATTACACTCTTATGATATAGTGAAATTATTTCTCAATCAGTTCGCTATTGCTATTTTTGGCATTGCTTTGGCTATTGCTACGGGCAAATCCGGAAACAAAATGCTTGTTTTTGTGACGGGGATTTTGTCTATCGTTTTTTATCTTTTCTTGATTTATATGACTGCGTGGGAAATCGGATCTAAGGATATATCTGCCGTTAAAAGCGGAAATCGGCCGTTTATACCGCTGACAGGAACCTATGTCGCACTGTGTTCAAACTCGTTGAATTTTATTCTTGCGATAATTATTTCGTTGGCGTTTGCTTTTTCTGATGTTGCTTTCTTTAGCACGTCAGGAGGAATAGCATCGACGATCGCGCTTTTGATAGAAGGAATGTATACCGGTATTTTGTCTTTTGATATAGGCGGAGCGCCGTTGAATTCTTATTGGTGGATATATTATTTGATTCCGCTACCGTCTGTTATAGTTTCTACAATAGCATATTTAGCCGGATATAAAGGAGTAAACATTACCGGCATTTTCACGCCTCCCGTACCCGAATCGGACAGAGAACCGAAAAATAAGAAAAAATAAGAAAAAATCCCCTTGAACATACACTTGAAACAGAAAATATTTCAAGATATATTAAGGGGATTTTAATATAAATAATACTTTGTTAATTATTGAAAACCGTTTCTACCAGCTTTGAGCTGCTATCGGGAGAATATTTCCATCTGTCCAAGTGCAACGTTTTTTCGGGATTGATGAAATATTTTATCGGCATTGGAGAAATTTCCGAGCAATGTGAGTCCACGAGAACTAACTTTATCTTCATCTTTTCAGGGATAATACTTTTTATGTATACCGCTACACATTGACCTACAGAGGATTTTGAAGGCGAAAAATCTCCCGCGCGAATTTCCGCAAGTCCTGCAAGATTTGCCGTGAGTTCTATAAAAACACCGTAATTTTCAATGCTTCGTATAATTCCGGCTACCGTTTGACCCGGAGAAAAGAGAGCTGCATTTTCTTCCCAGGTGCCCAATAATTCTTTTTGGCTTACGAAGAATCGTTTTGAATCGTTGGAAATGCTTTTAATTATCGCATATATATTTTGACCTATACACAATCTGTCCGAAGGATGTGATATGCGCGATATTGAAATACAGTCGATTGATAAGAGTGAAATAATTCCGCACCCGATATCAACAAACGCGCCGAAATTTTCCAGATGCGTTACCTTCACGGGAACTATATCGCCGCATATAAGGTCAGAAAGATAATTTCTAAAACATTCGATTTGAGCAAGCCGCCTTGAAAGCTTTGCTCTGACCGTACCGTCTTTATATTCAATGCTGACAACTTTGAAGCATACCGGTTTTCCCACTCTTGTGATTATTGCAATATCCTTGACCACCTCACCATCGCTTGTATAAGTGACATCTTCCTTTTCCATATATCCTATGATTCCGTAAAGGTCAACGTAGAGTCGCATATTAGCATCGCAAAGAATAGCGGTTGCTTCTAAGATCTTTCCTTGCTGCATGGCTCGTTCAAGGCCCTGCACTGAGGATATAAATTCTCGGTTTTCGGATGTTCCAATAAGACTTCCTTCGGGTTTATACATATTTTTCATAATTCTTCTCCTCGCTTTTTATTCGTTAGTAATACTATGATTGAAAATCATTTTGTATTACTTTTTAAAATAAAAAATCAATATAAAGAGATTTTTTAACAGCAAAGTACTTTTCAATTACAAAAAATAATAGTATAATATAAATATATTTGAAAGGGATGTTTAATAGAATGAGATATAAAACAATATTATTTGATGCAGACCAAACATTGTGGGATTTTAATCGTGCCGAGGCAGAGGCACTTTCCGAGGTTTTGGAAAGCAACGGATTTCCGACAGATGATAATATTATAAAAGCATATCATGAAATCAACGATGCGTTGTGGAAGCTTCTTGAACTCGGAAAAACCACAAAGGCAAAGTTAAAGGTAAAGCGCTTTTCGGATTTGTGCGAAAGATTCGGTCTTTGCACAGATGCTTCAAAGTTGGCAGACGAATATGTAAATATTCTTGCCACAAAAGCATATACCATTGAGGGTGCTATTGAAATGTGCGAAAAGCTATCCGGAGCTTGCAAGCTTTATATGATTACAAACGGCATTGAAAAGGTTCAATCCGAAAGATTTATGAAGTGCGGAATGAAAAAGTATTTTTCCGACATTTTCATTTCTGAGAATATAGGATTTGAAAAACCCGACGTCAGATATTTTAATGCGGTTGTTGAAAAAATTCCGAATTTCAAGCAGAGTGAAGCTCTTGTTGTCGGTGATTCAATAACGTCGGACATAAAGGGCGGAAATGCGGCGAAATTAGATACCTGTTGGTATAATCCAAACGGCAAAAAAGTACCGGACGGAGTTTCTGTTACATATAATGTATCAACTTTTGATGAAATTATAAGAATAATTTTAGATTAGTGAGGTTTTATGAAAAAACGCTCGGAAATTTTTAAGATTCTTGAAAATTTGAATATAGAGTATTGTGTAGATGCTCCGCTGCGTGATTATTCAACGTTTAAGGTAGGAGGGCCTGCATCTATCGTGGTGTTTCCCGACAGTAAGGATAAAATAATTTCTGCAGTTCGTATTTGCGAGCAGTTTGATGAAAAATACGCCGTTATCGGGAACGGAAGCAATCTGCTTTTTTCAGATAACGGTTTTGACGGCATAATTATTGTTACGGGAAAAACAAATGCCGTTTCTTTAAACGGAAATTGTATTTTTGCGGAATGCGGAGCATCGCTTATCGGCGTTTCCGTATTAGCAAAAGAAAATTCATTGACAGGACTTGAATTTGCTTACGGTATTCCCGGAACTTGCGGTGGCGCGGTATTTATGAATGCGGGTGCCTACGGCGGAGAAATGTCGCAGATAGTTAAAAGCGTTTGCTGTTATTCTATTGCGGATGACAATGAGATTACTATTTCTAATAGGGAGTGCGGCTTTGGTTATCGCGACAGTGTTTTCTTACAAAATAATAATTTAATTGTGCTTTGTTCGGAATTTTGTCTTGAAAAAGGAAATAAGCAGGAAATTTCAATGCTTATGAGTAAAAATATGCAAAGCCGTAAAGACAAACAACCTCTTGAATATCCGAGCGCGGGAAGCACCTTCAAGCGTCCGCCGAATTCTTTTGCCGGAAAATTGATCGATGAGTGTGGACTTAAAGGATATTCGTGCGGCGGCGCACAAGTGTCCGAAAAGCACGCGGGATTTGTTGTAAATCGAAATAATGCTACGGCATCCGATATAATGAGAGTTATAGAGCATGTTCAAGTCGAGGTACAAAAAAAGACGGGCATTTTATTGGAATGTGAGATTAAAATTATAAATTAACGGAGGAAGTATGTCGTTTTCTTCTGACACAAAAAAAGAAATAATCGCGGCGCTTCCCAAGAACGCCTGTTGCTTAAAAGCATTCTTTTACGGTATGCTCTTTGACGCACAAATTGAACTTGCAGAGAGTACGGTTTGTTATAAAACGTATTCGCAAGACAATGCGGTGCTTATGAAAAAGCTGCTTTTTTCTCAGCTGCACAAAGATGTAGAGGGAATGTGCGAAATCAATTTGAATATGCCGCTTTGTATTTTTGAGTTTCAATCCGAAAAGGTTGCAAAAAACATTCTTCGTTTTGAGAACGAAGCTTCGCTTGAAGAGTTGAGCATGTTTAAGTGCAACGAATGTAAAGCTTGTTTTTTGCAGGGCATTTTTGTTTCGTGCGCCAGCATAACAGATCCTCGAAAAGAATATCATCTTGAATTTTTACTTTCAAATTCCGAACGAATAGGAACATTATATTCATTGCTGTCCGATATCGGAATGATGCCCAAAATAGTCAACCGTCGTTCGGGAAACGGGCTCTATTTTAAAAACAGCACATCGATCGAAGAAATACTTACATATCTTAAAGTGACGCAATCGTTGTTTTCGCTTATGAATGTTAAGATCGAGCGTGATATAAGGAACAATGAAAATCGCGCTACGAATTGTGTGGCAAACAATATTTTAAAGGCAGTAAATGCCTCGCAAAAGCATATTGATGCCATTCAAAAGCTTATTGATTGCGGTAGATTTGAAGCACTCGATGAAGACCTCCAGACAACCGCAAGACTTCGGTTAAAATATGATGACGTATCGCTTATGGAGTTGGCAAAGCTGCACGAGCCGCCGATTTCAAAATCGGGACTGAATCATCGTCTTAAAAGATTAATGGATGAAAGCTCATCTTTGAGTGATATTTGATTAAAATACAGGAAAGGAGTTTTAAAATGTCGGATTTTGTGCATCTTCATTTACATTCCGAATATAGCTTGCTTGATGGTGCTTGTCGAATTAAGGATATTCCGCAACGAGCGGCAGAATGCGGACATACCGCTGTTGCTATTACCGACCACGGAGTTATGTACGGTGCGGTGGCGTTTTACAATGCGTGCAAAAGCGCAGGGATAAAGCCCATTATCGGATGTGAAGTTTATGTCGCACAAAAATCGCGTTTTGATAAAACTAATTCTTCCGAAGGGAATTTTAATCATCTTGTATTGCTTTGTAAGGATAGTGTGGGATATGAAAATCTCATAAAGCTTGTTTCAAAGGGATTTACAGAAGGGTTTTATTCAAAGCCGAGAGTTGACAAGGAGATTTTACGCGAATACTCCGAAGGTCTTATTGCTCTTTCTGCTTGTATGGCGGGAGAAATTCCGCGCTTGATTTCAAAAGGCAATTTTGAAGAAGCAAAACGTGTTGCGCTCGAATATTCCGAAATTTTCGGGGAAGATAATTTTTATATTGAAATTCAAAATCACGGATTACAAGAGGAAATTTCGCTTCTCGGAATGTTATCAAAGCTTTCAAAGGAGTGTGACATTCCGCTTGTTGCTACAAATGATTGTCACTATCTGCGTAAGAGCGATGCCCAAACTCAAGCGATTTTGCTTTGTGTGCAAACTAACAATGTTATTACAGACGGCAGACCTATCGGCTTTGAAACCGACGAGTTTTACTATAAGACTACAGAGGAAATGAGCGAGTTGTTCTCACAGTACGAGGGTGCTTTGGAGAACACCTTGAAAATTGCCGAGCGTTGCAACTTTGATTTCGATTTCGGTAAAACTTTTTTGCCTACGTTTAGATGCCCGAATTCAATGTCCGCGGCGAAGTATCTCAGAACTCTTACGGAAAAGGGATTTGAGTCAAAGGTTGCCGACAAAATTATAACGTTTGAAAAACATTCGAAAACGGCTTATCGAGAAAGAATTGAATACGAGCTTAGAGTGATTGAGGATATGGGATATTCCGAATATTTCTTGATCGTGCAGGATTACGTTAATTTTGCAAAATCCCATAAGATTCCGGTAGGACCGGGAAGGGGCTCGGGTGCAGGCAGTATTGTCGCATATCTTATTGGAATTACCGATATAGATTCTATAAAATTTGAGCTTCTTTTCGAACGCTTTCTCAATCCCGAGCGCGTGAGTATGCCTGATATAGACGTAGATTTCTGTTATAGCCGAAGAGATGAAGTTATAAAATATGTTTTTGAAAAATACGGCAACGACCATGTTTCTCAAATAATTACATTCGGTACATTGGCGGCAAAAGCAGCTGTGCGCGATGTCGGACGTGCAATGGGAATGTCATATTCGGATGTAGATGCCGTTGCGCGTGCAATTCCGAGGGAATTGGACATTACTATTGAAAAAGCGTTAAAAACTCCCGAATTAAAGGAGATGTATGATTCGTCCGAAAAGGTCAAACAGTTGATCGATACAGCTATGGGACTTGAGGGAATGCCGAGGAATGCATCGGTGCACGCCGCGGGAATTGTGATTACCGATCGTCCGTTAAACTCATACGTTCCGTTGGCGGTAAATAACGGTACTATCGTTACACAATACGATATGGATACCGTTGCCAAGCTCGGTTTGCTTAAATTTGATTTTTTGGGGCTCAGATATCTTACGATTATAAATGATGCTTGCCTTCAAATTTCAGAAAAAAACAATGATTTTGACATTGATAAAATTCCACTTGATGATAAAGCAACATACGAGCTTATTTCTCGTGGAAACACATCGGGAATCTTTCAACTCGAATCCTCGGGAATGAAACAGACGCTGACAAATCTTCGTCCTGAAAATATCGATGATATTCTTGCGGCTATTGCTCTGTATCGCCCGGGACCTATGGATTCCATTCCAAAATATATAGAATGTCGCCACAATCCGTCAAAGGTCACATATAAAACCCCATTGCTTGAACCTATACTGAGTTCAACCTACGGATGCGTGGTATACCAAGAGCAAGTTATGAGCATTTTCAGAGAGCTTGGAGGATACACATACGGGCACGCCGATATCGTGCGCAGAGCTATGTCAAAGAAAAAAGCTTCCGTGCTTGAAGCTGAAAGAGAAAGCTTTATTTTAGGTGCGGCACAACGAAATATTTCAAAAACACTTGCGAATGAACTTTTTGACGATATGTCAAGCTTTGCAAACTATGCTTTTAATAAAAGCCACGCCGCGGCATATGCTATGATCTCTTATCGCACAGCATATCTTAAAACGCACTACACAAAGGAATATATGGCGGCGCTCCTTACTTCGGTTTTGGATAATCCGGGAAAAATAGGCGAGTATATTTCAGAGTGTCAAAAGCTTGGCATAAAGGTTTTACCGCCCGATATAAACCACAGCATGATGCATTTTTCGGTAGACGGTGATGATATACGTTTTGGATTGCTTGCAATTAAAAATGTTGGCAAGCAGTTTATAGCCCAAATTATAAAAGAGCGCAAAAACGGTGAATATCGATCTTTTGAGGACTTTTCCGAACGGCTTTCAAGCTGTGATATCAATAAGCGTCAAGTAGAGGCGTTGATAAAGTCGGGTTCTTTTGATAAGCTCGGTGTTTTCAGAAGCCGCTTAATTGCGGTATATCAGCAAATTCTTGATTCGTCATCTCAAAAAAGTCGAGGTAATATTGAAGGACAGCTCGATATGTTTTCGACGTTATCAAATCAAATCGAAGCGCCGCGCTTTCAATATCCCGATATTCCCGAATTCTCAATGCGCGAATTATTGATGATGGAAAAAGCAAGCTCGGGTATGTATTTTTCGGGGCATATTCTCGACGGTTATACAGAGCATATAAAAGCTCTCGCGATAACTCCGATATCAGAACTTGTCGAAGAACTTTCGGGTGAAGACCCTGACAGCTTTGATAAGAAAAAGATTGCCACAGCCGGGGTTATAAGCTCGGTTTCGCTTAAAAAGAATCGCAGGGAAGAACGAATGGCATTTTTTATGCTTGAGGACAGATATGCGGAAATCGAATGTGTTATATTCGCAAAGCAATTCCAATCCTTTTCCGAGCTTATTCATATTGATACTCCGATTTATATTGAGGGACAGCTCTCGGTTCAGGACGAAAGCTGGAAAATAATTGTTAATTCTGTAAGAGGACTTTTGGAGAACGGGGTGAGTGCGAGAGGGGAAGGTGTGGGAAATGCCGTCTCAGATAAAAATAAACACTCGTACAGATACGAACTGCCTATTAGCGACAACTCTATGAAAAGTTCACAACCGTATACAATACCTTCAAAGATTTATTTAAGGTTTCCCGATACGGACAGTATAGAGTATAAAAAAACTATAAATCTGTTGGATATATTCTCAGAGCGCGGCTCTACCGAAGTTATTTTATATGATTCTTCGAAGCGGGAATACCTTACAAACACTCGAATCGCAGACGCAAATGAAACTTTACTTGAAGAATTCAAAGAACTTCTCGGAGAAGATAATGTTGTCTGCAGATAAAAACAAAATCAGGGGTCTTCCTAAGACCCCTGATTTTGTTTTTAATTTATTTATTTTTCAATGTAATTTTCGGTATTTGAGCCGACTGCGAAGTTAACAGCTTTGTCACCTTTTTCGTCTGCACCGAATTCATAATCTTTTCCGGGAAGAATAGCATTAAGAATGATACCTACAATTGCTGCCGATGCAAGACCGGTAAGCGAGAACAAACCAAGGTCAAGAACATCTCCCGCGCCGTATTTTATACCAATTGCGAGAACCATAATGATTGCTGCGATGATAACATTGCGGCTCTTTGTGAAATCAACCTTATTTTCAACAATATTACGAACTCCGACTGCAGAAATCATTCCGTAAAGAATGAGGGAGATACCGCCGATTGTCGAAACCGGCATACAGCTGATAACTGCTGCAAATTTGGGAGAGAACGAGAACAAAATTGCGAAGTATGCGGCAATTCTGACTACAAATGGGTCGAACACTTTTGTAAGATTCAAAACACCTGTGTTTTCACCGTATGTGGTGTTTGCGGGAGCTCCGAACAATGAAGCGAGAGCCGTTGCCAATCCATCGCCCATGAGTGTTCTGTGAAGTCCGGGGGACTGTATATAATTTTTACCTGTTGTGGAAGAAATAGCACAAATATCACCGATATGCTCTACCATTGTCGCGAGAGCAATAGGCATAATTGTAAGAACAGAGGATAAGAGCAATTCACCGTTGAAGTTTTCACCGAACATTGCAAAAACGGTATTTTCGGATTTGAAGGGAAGTCCTATCCAAGCAGCGGTTTTAATATTTTCAATTTTTTGAGGGTCGAAAATCGTGACATCAGCACCGTTGCAAAGCTCAAAAATTACAGCAACTGCTACAGAACCGAGAACGCCGATTATAATGGGAGTTATTTTTGTCATACCCTTACCCCAAATGTTACAAGCAATAACAATGAGGATAGCTATAGCGGCAATGCCCCAGTGGGTTTGGCAATTTTGAATTGCCGAACCAGAAAGAGTAAGACCGATAGAGATGATTATCGGACCTGTAACGATCGGCGGGAAAAAGCGCATAACCTTTTTTGCACCGAAAATTTTTATAAGAGCTGCAAGAACGAAATAGAGAAGACCCGCGCAAGCAACGCCGAAGCAAGCATAAACGAGGGATTGCTCTGTTGTCAAGCCCTTTTCCGTACCCATTCCGGCTACGGTGAGATATCCGCCTATAAAAGTGAAGGAAGAACCGAGGAACGCGGGAATCTTTCCTTTAGCAAAAATGTGGAAAAGAAGTGTTCCAAGGCCTGCAAACAAGAGGGTAGAAGATACGCTTAATCCTGTGAGAACGGGGACGAGAACGGTTGCACCGAACATAGCAAACATATGCTGAAGTCCAAGTATAATCATTCTGGGGGCGCCGAGTGTTTTGGCATCAAAAATGCCTTCGTTACCAATAGAGATTTTTTCTTTTGACATCTTTTTTTCCTCCCGAATTTTTTTGTCGCGAATTTAAATCCAAGCAAAACAAGTATGGTTATAATTCGATATAAAAAATGCCCGCTTGAAAATCACTCGCGGATTTGTGTTTTTACAACATTTATCTGTATATCATATTTTTATTGGTTTGTAAAGTTCACTTTGACAAAATTTGACAGGCACATTATAAAAAAATACGTTTGAAATTTATCTATTTTGACGAAACTTGAAAAAAATATTGCAAAAATGAAAAATTTGTTGACAAGCTAAAAAATAACAAATATAATTATATGGTAGTTTCTTTATCGATAAATTTTAGGGTGGTAAATTATGGTTGCTGATTTATTAAAGAATATAGAAAATTTAATGTCTACATTTTCAAAAGGACAGAGAAAAATTGCAACTTATGTTTTGGAACATTATGACAAGGCGGCTTATATGACCGCTTCAAAATTAGGGGGTATCGTAGGCGTTTCTGAGTCAACGATAGTGCGTTTTGCGATGCAGCTCGGATTTGAAGGTTATCCGGAATTTCAGGAGTCGCTTCAAGAGATAATAAGAACACGGCTTACCTCTTTTCAAAGAATGGAGGTCACCAACGATCTTATCGGTGATTCCGATATGCTCTCTAAGGTTTTGTTTTCCGATGCCGAAAAAATACGTCGTACGCTTGACGGAATTGACCGAGAATCGTTTGAAGAAGCGGTAAGGAGAATTATTGCCGCAAAAAGAATATATATTCTGGGAGTTAGATCTTCTTCGGCGCTTGCAGGATTTCTTGCGTATCATTTTAACATGATATTTGAAAATATTTCACTGATACAAAGCACATCGGGCAGCGAAATGTTCGAGCATATTATGAGAATCGATAAAGATGATGTTATGATTGCGATAAGTTTTCCGAGATATTCAAAACGTATTATAAATGCAGTCGAATTTGCAGTTCAAAAGAAGGCAAACGTGATTGCATTGACCGACAGTAAGTTTTCACCGATTGCACAGTATGCGGACGAGCTGCTTGTAGCTCAAAGCGATATGGTTTCATTTGTAGATTCGCTTGTAGCTCCGCTCAGCGTTATAAATGCCATAATTGTTGCGGTTGCAAAGGAAAAGAAAGAGGAACTTAGTATTCAGCTTCACAAGCTTGAAAATATTTGGGACGAGTATGATGTCTATGACAAGCATCAAGGATAATCGCGTTTCGCGCAAACAAATTGCGGTGGTGGGGTGCGGCGCATCCGGTATGATGGCGGCAATAGTCGCGGCACAAAACGGAGCTATTGTTACCATTTATGAGAAAAATAAATATCCGGGAAGAAAGCTGCGAATCACAGGGAAGGGACGTTGCAACGTAACAAATAATTGTGATAATGCGGAATTCCTTGCCAACGTAGTTACGAATTCAAAATTTCTTTATCCGGCTATCAATAGATTCGGAACTTCGGAAACCATGCGTTTTTTTGAAGATGCCGGCGTTCCTCTTAAAGTTGAGAGAGGAAAGCGAGTTTTTCCTGTTTCCGACAAGGCATCGGATATAGTGGATGCACTTTCGGGAATGTGTGTGGCTGCGGGTGTTAAAATTGTTTACGACAAAGTGTGTGATATACTTACGGAAAATAACAGAGCTTGCGGAATTAAAACTAAGAACGGTAGCTTTTATTATGATGCGGTAATTCTCTGTACGGGAGGGGTATCATATCCATTGACCGGTTCTGATGGCGACGGGTATATTTTTGCTAGCCAATCGGGGCACACCGTTACCGAGTTGAAGCCGTCGTTAGTGCCTATTACCGAAAACGGGAATGTTTGCCGTACCATGCAAGGGCTGTCGTTGAAAAACATAAAGCTTTCTATTGTAGATAAGAACAGCGGCAAGCTTGTTTTTGAAGATTTCGGAGAAATGATGTTTACTCATTTCGGAATAACCGGTCCTCTTGTATTATCGGCTTCGGCTCATATAAAGGATATTGGTTCAAAAAAATATGAGGCACACATTGATCTTAAGCCCGCACTTGATGAGAAAACTTTAAATTCAAGAATACTTTCGGATTTTGCAAAAAATTCCAACCGCGATTTTTGCAATTCGCTCGGCGCATTGTTGCCTCAAAAAATGATTGCAACGGTTATAAAGCTTTCCGGAATCGATCCGCAAAAAAAGGTTAATTCCATTACAAAAGAGGAACGAAAACAACTTATATCGGTTTTGAAATGCTTTAAAATAGAGCTGTCAAAATTTCGTCCGATTGATGAAGCTATCATTACGCGCGGTGGTATTGACGTAAAGCAAATAAACCCGTCAACGATGGAGTCTAAAATTGTAAAGGATCTATATTTTGCCGGAGAGATTATTGATGTCGATGCATATACGGGCGGATTTAATCTTCAAATCGCTTTTTCAACAGGATATTTGGCAGGGATAAGCTCAGCATTAAAATGATATCTGATAAATTTAACAACATTTATTACAATAAGGAGAAGTTGTATATGATAAAAATTGCAATAGACGGTCCAAGCGGCTCGGGTAAAAGCACTTTGGCAAAGGCGATTTCCGCAAAATTGAAAATAATTTACGTAGATACGGGAGCACTTTATCGAACGGTTGGATATTACGTGCGCTCGAAAAATAAAGACCCCAAAAACAGAGAAGAGGTTTCGTCGCTTCTCAAGGATATAAAAATAGAAGTGGTTTATAAAGACGGTGCCCAGCACGTTTTTCTTAACGGAGAGGACTTGGGAGATAAAATCCGTACTCCCGAGATATCTATGTATGCTTCTGCGGTTTCCGCAATTCCCGATGTAAGAGCGTTTCTTCTTGATACTCAAAAATCAATTGCTTCAAAGAACAGCGTTGTTATGGACGGAAGGGATATAGGAACCGTTATATTACCTGACGCAGACGTTAAAATGTTTCTGACCGCCTCTAACGAGTCGCGTGCAAGACGCAGATTTATAGAGTTGAAAGGAAAAGGACAAACGGTTGAGTATGAGAAAATTTTGGCCGAAATGAACGAGCGCGACCTGAATGACAGAAATCGCGATATTGCGCCCGCAGTCCCCGCAGAGGATGCTGTTATGTTTGACAATTCTGCCTTGAGTGTAGAGGAAACACTGACGAAGGCGTTGGAAATAATCAAGTCGACTTTAGAAGCTAAGCAGATTAAATTCGGGAGATTATATGAATAAATTTTATGTTATTATGGTTAAAGTGTTCGGACTTATCGTTCGATTCTTTGGCAATGTAAGAGTTCACGGCAGAGAAAATGAGCCAATGGGTGAAAACTTTATACTTTGTTCAAACCACGTTGGCACATTTGACCCACCGATTTTGATTGCTTCTTTAAAAAATCAAATTTGTTTTATGACAAAGCGAGAACTTCTTAAGGTTCCAATAGTCGGATGGATTATCCGTAATATGGGTTCTTATTCGGTCGATAGGGCGGGCAACGATGTAAGCGCCATAAAGAAAACGCTTTCAATACTTGACGAGGGTAAATGTATCGGCATTTTTCCGCAAGGCACAAGATGTCCGAATGTCAATCCTCGCGATTGTAAAATAAAGCCGGGCGTCGGATTCATAGTTTCGCGTGCAAAAATATCGGTACTGCCCGTTTTTATTAAAAAGAAGAATGCAAAGCCGGGTATGTTTCGTCGCACCGACATTATCATAGGAAATCCCATAAGCTTTGAAGAACTAAAATACGAGCACGGCAAAAAGGGTGAACACGAGAGAATTTCATCGTTTATTTTTGACCGTATATGCAGTTTGGGAGAGGGCGAGATTATTGATTGATTCAAATATTATTGTTGCTGAAAATTCCGGATTTTGCTTTGGAGTAAAGGCGGCTACCGATTCTCTTGAAAAGCTGCTTTTGTCAAACGGACAAGATGTAGAAAACGGAACTCTTGAAGTATATACCTTAGGGAACATTATTCACAACGAGATTTATAATAAATCTCTGCGAGAGAGAGGTGTTCGGTTAGCGTCGTCTGAAACTTTAGTTTCCATAGCGGAAAATTTGTCTTCAGACAAAAGAGCAATCGTGTTTATACGTGCGCACGGTGCAACAAAGCAAACGTATAAATTACTTTCTGAACTTTCGGAACGATATCCGAATTTTTCTTACAAGGACTGTACCTGTCCGAATGTAAAAAAAATTCACGCTATTGCTGAAAACGCGTCACCCGAAAATAATGTATTTGTGTTGATAGGAGCGAGAAATCATCCTGAAGTTGTCGGAATACTCAGCTTTTTCGATGGAGAAAAATATGTTTTTTCTTCAGAAAAGGAGCTTCAATCCGCATATGACAGTGAAATTATTGATGATTTTGGTAAAAAAACTCCGATTTTAGTAGCTCAAACTACTCAAGATTTGTCCGAGTGGAAAAAAACTCAAAAAAAATTCAAAAAACTATATACAAATGCAATTATTTTTGATACAATATGTAATGTTACGGAAAAAAGGCAGGTCGAAGCAGTAGAAATATCAAAAAAAAGTGATACAATGATTGTTATCGGCGGCAAGGAAAGCTCCAATACAGAAAAGCTTTATCATATTTGTTTGGAAAATTGCCGCAATACTTTTTGGATTCAATCTGCTGACGATTTGCAAAATTATATTCCGTATATCCACGAAAATGTGGGAATTGTTGCCGGTGCCTCAACGCCGGGCAACATAATAGAGGAGGTAAAAAAAATCATGAGCGAAATCAAAGAAAATTTTGCCGAGATGCTCGAAGAATCAATCAAAACTTTAAATACAGGAGAAACCGTTACCGGAATAGTAACTCAGGTTACAGATGCAGAATTGCAGCTTGACCTTGGTGCTAAAGTTACAGGAATAATCAAGTCCGAACAGATAACGGACGATTCTTCTGTAAAATTGACCGAGCTTTTCAAACGCGGTGACGAGGTTGAAGCATTCGTTATTCGTGTCAGCGATGTTGAAGGTGTTGCTGAACTTTCCAAGAAACGTGTGGATTCCGATAAGAATTGGAAGAACATTCTTGCTTCAAAAGACAGCGGAGAAATACTTTCCGGAAAGGTGATCGAAGCTGTTAATGGCGGCGTTACCGTTTTGACAAATTCAGTAAAAGTTTTTATTCCCGCTTCGCAGACAGGAATTCCCAAAGACGGCGATCTCACAGCACTTTTGGGAAAAACGGTTAACTTTAAAGTTATCGACATTAAAGACGGCAAGAGAGCTGTCGGTTCTATTAAAGTTGTTATTCGCGAAGAGATGCGCGCGTTGATCGCTAAGTTCTGGGATGAGATCGAGATTGGAAAGAAATATACCGGAAAGGTTAAGAGTATGACAAATTACGGTGTGTTCGTTGATCTCGGCGGAGTTGACGGAATGGTTCATGCGTCCGAACTTTCATGGAAGCATATTAAGAATCCTGCAGATGTTGTTTCTATCGGCGACGAGATTACTGTTTTTGTTAAAGAATTTGATGCCGAGAAACGTCGCATATCTCTTGGCTACAAAACAGAGGAGTCAAATCCGTGGTTCATCTTTACAAATACATATAAGGTAGAGGATGTTGTTTCGGTCAAGATCGTTAACAAGACACCTTTCGGAGCTTTTGCGGAAATTATTGACGGTGTTGACGGACTTATTCATATTTCGCAAATTTCTAATAAGCGTATCGGCGTTATCACCGATGATATACTTAAAATCGGCGAAAATTATGACGCAAAGATAATTGAGATTGACAACGAGAAACAAAAAGTAAGTCTTTCTATCAGGGCGCTCTTAGAAGAAAGTGAAGCCGAAGCTGAAAATGAAGCAGAAGTTTCTGAAGAAACAGCAGCAGATGAAACAAACGAATAATAAA